>JAJDNX010000098.1 GCA_022340485.1 Gammaproteobacteria bacterium
AATTCAGCTTGATCTGAACGTCTACGCCAGCGGCGAGATCCAGTTTCATGAGTGCATCAACCGTCTTGTCCGTCGGGTCCACGATATCCATGAGACGCTTGTGCGTCCGGATCTCGTACTGGTCACGCGCATCCTTGTTGACGTGCGGTGAGATCAGTATCGTAAAGCGCTCCTTGCGGGTTGGCAGCGGGATCGGGCCCCGTACCTGCGCACCTGTGCGCCTGGCTGTCTCAACAATTTCCGCCGCCGACCGGTCAATCAGACGATGGTCGAATGCCTTGAGACGAATCCGGATTCTCTGGTTGCTCATTTCAGTTTTTACCATTAATTAATAAATGTTGATTAAAGGGGTCAGACCCCAATTTTTACTGATCAAATACCAAATAAAATAATCTCTGACAAAAATTGGGGTCTGACCCCCTTAATCACCCTTACTCGATGATCTTGGAGACGACGCCGGCGCCAACGGTGCGACCACCCTCGCGAATCGCAAAACGCAGCCCCTCTTCCATCGCAATCGGCGCAATCAACGACACCGTCATCTTGATGTTGTCTCCCGGCATCACCATCTCGACACCTTCCGGCAAATCACACGCACCCGTCACGTCCGTCGTGCGAAAATAAAACTGCGGCCGGTAATTGCTGAAAAACGGCGTGTGACGCCCACCCTCGTCCTTGCTCAGAATGTACACCTCACACTCAAACTTCGTGTGCGGCGTAATACTACCCGGCTTCGCCAGCACCTGACCGCGCTCAACCTCCTCACGCTTGGTACCACGCAGCAACACACCCACGTTGTCTCCCGCACGACCCTCGTCCAGCAACTTGCGAAACATCTCAACGCCCGTGCAGGTCGTCTTCACCGTGTCCTTGATGCCAACAATCGCAATCTCCTCGCCCACCTTGATCACGCCACGCTCGATACGACCCGTCACCACCGTGCCACGACCCGATATCGAAAACACATCCTCCACCGGCATCAGAAAATCACCGTCCACCGCACGCTCCGGCTCCGGTATGTACCTGTCCATCTCGTCTACCAGCTTGATGATCGACGGTATACCAATCTCACTGGTGTCACCTTCCAGCGCCTTCAGCGCCGAACCAATTACAATCGGAGTGTCATCACCCGGAAAATCATAACTGTCCAGCAGCTCGCGAATCTCCATCTCCACCAGCTCCAGCAACTCGGCATCGTCCACCTGGTCCGCCTTGTTCATGTATACCAATATATATGGCACACCCACCTGCCGTGACAGCAGTATGTGCTCCCGCGTCTGCGGCATCGGCCCGTCCGCCGCACTCACCACCAGTATCGCTCCGTCCATCTGCGCCGCACCCGTGATCATGTTCTTCACGTAGTCCGCGTGCCCCGGACAGTCCACGTGCGCATAGTGACGCGTCGGCGACTCGTACTCCACGTGCGCCGTCGCAATCGTTATCCCGCGCGCACGCTCTTCCGGCGCATTGTCAATCTGGTCATACGCCTTGAACGTCCCACCAAACTGCTCCGCCATGACCTTCGTGATCGCCGCCGTTAATGTCGTCTTGCCATGATCCACGTGACCAATGGTGCCTACGTTTACATGCGGTTTGGTACGCTCAAATTTTTCCTTGGACATCTCGACTGACTCCCCTTACGATTTACGTGATTACCTTGTATCTACATGTAGAATGTTCAAAAATTCTGGAGCCCATAAGCGGATTTGAACCGCTGACCTCTTCCTTACCAAGGAAGTGCTCTACCGACTGAGCTATATGGGCAAAAATCAAACGGGGTCAGGCCCCACAACGCTTCCAGTCATCGCACTCAACTCGGGGACTTGCCCCGCCAGCTTCAGCCCCATTCGCAACTGGAGCGGGTGATGGGAATCGAACCCACGTCATCAGCTTGGAAGGCTGAGGTTCTACCGTTGAACTACACCCGCCAAACACCTTGCTGCTCTCCGAAACCAGCATCTCGGGTCTGGTGACAGCATTCATCTTGTGGAGGGGTAGGATTTACTCCGGGCATCCCCGGCAACTGTTCCATGCGTTGCCCTACCTCCTGCATCCATGCAGTCGTGTCCTCCGCCCTCCGTGCCGTCGCGCCATGCGCGACGTTCGAAATCGCTCCCGGCGATTTCGTGAACCTTCATCGGTCCTCATCCTCCCCCGTAAAAGCTGGAGGCAAAACCTGTCATCTGGTGGAGGGGGGAGGATTTGAACCTCCGAAGGCTGAGCCGTCAGATTTACAGTCTGATCCCTTTGACCACTCGGGAACCCCTCCAAAATGCAAGCCCGCTATTGTCTTGCAGGTGCTGTTGGCTGTCAACAGCAATGCATGGATTGCAGCAAGGTAGCCTTTGAAAGTAAAATATAACCTTCCTGAGGTTTTGCCCGGGAATACAAGAACTACAAACAGGTAGCAGAAGAACAATAAGAAGCCGTTCTTTAGACGGGGATTGTCGTCTGATAATGCATATAACCTTATGTTTATCATGAAGAAGGGGGAAGGCGGTCAATGAAACGGAGACTCTATTTCCTGTTGCCTGACAGGGCGCAAGCATTCCAGGTGATTGAACAACTCAACAAAAGCGGCATCAAGTCGGAGAATATACACGCCCTGAGTGAACGAAACACACAACTCAGCGACCTGCCAACTTCCACCTTGCGACAAGTCAAGGACACCGCCAGCCGGCTGGAAGGTATTCTCTGGAATGCCAACCTCATCAGTTTTTTGATGGCGTTATGCACATTTGTTGCCATGATATTGACGATGAACTGGAGCTGGTGGCTACTGATTCCGGTTGTCACGCTCGTGGCGAACTTTCTTGCAGGCCTGACTATTTGTACTGTCTCCAATACCCAGCTGGGAGAATTTCAGGATGCGCTCGATCAGGGTGAGATCCTGCTGATGGTCGATGTCACTGCGTCCAGGGCAGCAAAAGTCATGGCAGCGGTCGATTATCAGCCCCCGGAAACAACCTTTGGCCATGCTGGCTGGGGTAACACCAGCGCCCTCGGGACCTGAACACAATTATTCTTTAAAATACAAAACACTATGCCGCTCTTCATGGTGCTGGTGAGAGCGGCATAGACTGAGGCCTATTCAGTGACTAAAACAGCCGTGCCGGGTTTTCTCGCCCAGCAGGGACTGAAAGGTTTCTGAGCTGACATGAATTAGCTGTTCGTGATCCCCGGCTTCAAAGTAGACATCCGCCTGCTCTGCGAGCGTGTCATCCACCACCGTTTCCATTCCGTAGGCCGGGCCGATTGCAGGCAGCGCCCCCACTTCGCAGTCTTGAAACAGACTGCTCAACTCACTCTCGGTTGCCAGTCCGAGATTACGATTCAACTGACGGTGCAACTCGCCAAGGTTAACCTGTCGATTTGAAGGCAATACCACCATTAAATACCCCTGGTCATCCTCCATGATCACCGATTTGGCGAGCCGGGTACCGGGAATGTGTGCTGCCTCTGCACTTTCTCCGCTGGTAGCTGTATGTGGATGTGTCAGGACATCATATGCCACGTCATGCTCGGCCAGATAATTTGACACTGTAGATGCAATTGCCATGACCAAACCCTCCGTTACTTTACTCATGTTTATTATAGAACATGGATGGCATTTTGCAGGAGGAATATGGCACACAACCGGAGTGTCTAACAGGGTACCCTGGGTGTCCCGTTCAGTCCTTATGGAGGCCACCCGGGTCGCGAGGAATAAATACCCAGTTGCCGGTACCAGCGGCCTAGATCATCCAGTGAGTAGGCCGCATTGGCGGGACTCGGATTGGGCGTAACGAACATCCGCGTGATTCCAATCCTGTGGGTCTGCGCCCCCCAGTCGACCCCTTGACTGATACCTTCCGCATATTTGAGGTAGTTGTTACAGGCCAGCTTGCCATGAAACCAGACGACATCGGGCTGATACTGCAGCAGCTTTTGCTTTAGTCTTGGCGCCCCTTCACGGTAATCCGCAGCCCGCAGTTCCTTACTACCCGCTGTCGGGCGTTTGACCACATCGGTAAAACCAATCTTGTACCGACGTAACAGGACATCCATCGCCTCGACGCCCGGTTCGAGAATCCTGTCAGTCAGGCCACTGGCTTGCAGTGCCCGCCAAAAGCGATTACGTGGATTTGCAAAATAAAACCCCTCTCGTACAGACGGCAACGAGGGATTCAGACCGACAGAAACAATCGTCAGCCCGTTACAGAGATAGTCCGGAAGCGTATTCAAGAGGCAGTTTCAATCAGTGATCCCAGCCTGTACACACTGTCATTTTTCTCAACATGGCACACGCAAAGAATGGATATTTGTTGAAAATCCTCCCAGGATTTTTCTTTGCAAATTTTCGGAATAATTTTAACGCGATCAACTACCGGGCTGGCAGTACCGCACCGACCTGCTTGCCGGCGTTACCAAGCAGATCCATTTCAAGTCGTTGCAGCTTTTTCTGCATGGCCTCTCCAATGTAGATCTGCGGGCGTGACGGTGCCAGTTTTTCCACCTGTTCCCGCAACTCAATTTCTTTGGCGGTAGCTTCAAATGCGGTCGCGATGGAATATTGCGATTGCAGCTGGTTCTGCAGCAACGCCTCACCGAAGTAGGTAAGGTCACGCTTGTCATCACAGCCAAAAGACATCCTGTCAACCGATGACGCGGTCATGATGGCGGTATTTTCATCCTTCAGCGTCTCGATGAAACCGCCGGAGTAACATGCAGAGATCATAATGATGCGCCACTTGATCGCGGCATTATCCAGGTACTGTTTCAGCATCGCCGGGGTCATGTCGTTCAGTCGTAGTGGCCAGAAGTTGACCAACAGGTCAGCCTTGCTCCCGTGACTGGTGAGAAACAACACCACGACATCCTCATCACGATCGATTACATTTCCTATATGTAGCAAGGCGCGTTCAAGATTGATGGATGATGCCAGCGGCTGGCTGTCACGGGTAGCCAGGTTGTTAATCAAAACCAGGGAACGACCTTGTGTATCAAAGCGCTCGTCAAACAATGCCCGTGCGAACTCTATTTCATTCCTGAATACATTCTGCAGTGCGTACCCCGCAAAACCGACAAAGTACAGGTCAGTCCGGCCACCGCGCTCGGCCAGCAGAGAATTCAGCTGTTCGGCCAGCAATTCCGGTTGCTTGTAGAAGATGCGTTCCACATCCAGCTCCCGATAGGCGGCATACTCATCAACGCCTTCTTCCTTCGCAGCAAACCACTGGGTAGCGTCCTCTACCATGTACTGGACAGGCAATATCCAGACCAGCACAACCACTGCCATCGCTGCGACCACCTTGCGCGAAAAGCCGTCTGACAGCAGCATGAGTGCCCAACCTATGGCAAGCACTACCCACACAGGATAGAGCAGGTACAGCAGCCCGTAGATCTGTTCTGCATACGCCGGCAGCAGTACCTGTAACCGTCCGAGCATAACCCAGACCAGCAAGAAGAACAGGCTCATACTGTAGATATAGACACCCAGCCGCAATGCTACCCGCTCATCCATCAGCAGCTTGCCGATGAGGTAGGCTGCAAACAGAAACAACAGCACATCCAGCGCATTGGCCGCCACCGCATAGGAGTAGAATTCCGGATGCGGCAGGCTGCTGGCAAGGTCAATGAAAAATGCAACCAGCAGGTTCAGGGTAATCAACAGGACCAGCTGATCCAGTGATACCGAGAACTCGCCCGGCATACAACGGCGGAACAGGCATACACGCGTACCGGCATTGATATTGCGCCTGAGCGCAGAAAATTGCTGTTTCACCGCATGCCATCCTTGCCAGAGCCATTCAAACTGCCTGACAGCGAAATATCCTTCACTAACGATGCAACCACGTTCGGAAAGTTGCGATGTCAGCAGCCATAGTTGTAAGCAACAGTGCTTTTCCTGGCATCTTTGCATGTGCCTGCGTTACCACAAGGAAAACAGAAGCAAAAAATCTCCTGCTCATAGTTTCATGCTGACGACAAACCTGCCCTGATGCTTGCCTTCCAGCAAATGCTCGAGCATGGCAGGCAGATCATCCAGGCCGACCACCCCTGAAACGATCTGTTGCAAATGCACGGGGCGCAGATCCGACACCAGTCGCTGCCATACCCGAACACGGCTCTCCATGGGACAGTTGGCTGCACTGATACCGAGTACACTGACCGCACGCAGAATAAACGGCATCACCGTGATATGACATTCACTGCCACCGGCCATGCCGATACTGGCAATATTACCCCATGGACACGTGCTGCTGAGCAACCCGGCGAGCACCGTACCACCAACATTATCGATGGCGCCTCCCCATTGTGCGGAGTGCAGTGGCCGTGCGTCGCAAACCAGCTCGTCATAGTGGATTACACTGGCCGCACCCAGGCTTTCAAGGTAGGTTGCGGCATCCTCTTTTCGCGTCATTGCCACAACCTCGTAGCCACGCGCAGCCAGCAAGTCGATGGCTACGCTGCCTACGCCACCGCTAGCACCTGTCACGAGCAGTGGCCCGCTGGAGGGCTGTTGGCCATTCTGCTCAAGGCGATCAATGGCCAGCGCCGCGGTGAAGCCTGCGGTACCCAGACCCATGGCATCAAACAGTGACAAACCGGCTGGCAAGGGCACTACCCAGTCTGCGGGCACCCGGGCAACCTCGGAAAACCCACCATCGTGGCTTTCACCCAGCCCACAGCCGCTGACCAGCACCTCGTCACCCGGCTGGAAGCGGTCATCAACCGATGCCGTGACCACACCGGCAAGATCAATGCCGGCAATCAGTGGAAAGCGCCGCAGGATCTTGCCACGGCCGGTTGCCGCCAGTGCATCCTTGTAATTGATGCTGGAATAATGCACCTGGATTACGACCTCACCGGGAGTGAGCTCGTCGAGGGCAACCTTTTCGATACGCGCCGTTACCCTGCCGGAATCATTGTGTATGCGGCAGGCATGAAATGACTGCGTCTTCATGGATTCTTCTCTGTACGCATGGTGTGTCCTGGCGCGTATCTGTCATCCGCCCCTGCATCCCGGAGACGACTGCAGCAGCGGCTTGCTGTCGCTATCGTGCTGGTACCCGATTAATCACCTGCCATGAACAGTCGCTGCTATGCACTATGGTGTTTCATTTCATCGCCCTTGCGGACAGGACCATAGGGTGAATTACGGTGGCGGTCGTGGTAATGCATGCGGTAATGGATAAAATCAGCCGGGTTATCAAAATGCATGAAGGGATTGCCCACCAGCTGCTCATCCATGGTAACGGTTTCTTTCTCTGCATAGTTGTGACCCGGGTGAATCACCGTCTCCGCAGGCAAACGCTCAGCCAGGTTTTTCAATGTGACGTACATCTGCTCCGGGTCACCACCCCGCAGATCGCAGCGGCCACAACCGAAGACGAACAGCGTATCACCGGTAATTAACTCGTTGCCAACGTGATAACACGCGGATCCCGGCGTGTGCCCCGGGGTATGCAATGCAGTGATCTGCGTATTACCCAGTTCGATGTGATCACCACCGTGATGTAGCGTCGGCAGGTCCAGGTGATGCCCCCAGAATCTCGCCTCGGATTTCATCAGGTGCAGCTGTGCATCAAATCTTTCCAGCACTTCACTGATGCCGTTGATATGATCATGGTGGCTGTGTGTCAGCAGAATATCGGTAATGCGCACCCCCCGGGAATCGGCCAGTGCCAGCAGCTCGGGGACCTCCCAGGCCGGGTCCACTACCGCTGCCCGTCCGGAGGCATGATCGTGAATCAGGTAGACAAAATTTTCCATGGGGCCCAGCTCCAGAGCGTGGATTGAGAAAGGTTCAGTTGCTGTCATGGTTTCACCTGGCCGTCATTTGTCAGAAACAAGTCATAGTATGGTAGATAACACGGTACAGGAACAGTCATAGTATGATCACCTTTTAACCATCACCGGACAGCTATTGTGGCAGCGCCTAAACTTATCCTGCTTCCGGCAGACCCGAGCTGCCCTGTCGTCAGCAGCGAACGGCTGGCAGCCGAATTACAGGCAATTGGTTTGATTGGCCCGCCCGCGAGGGTGAATAACGAGACCTTTTACCCGACCGGTGAAAATTTTCTGCAACTCATCAGTTTCCTCGGCTGTTCGCCCTCGATTGAACTGCAACCACCTGCCGACCCGCTGGCTGTTGCCGCCGACAGCGCCGCCGGAAAATTTTGCCACGTGTTCCTGAGCAGCACTGACACACTACGATTCAGATCTGACCTCCACGCCAGCGCACCGCGCTGCCCACAATGCCACACGCCGGTGGCGGACTGGCCATCCCGCCTTCATGCCTGGCAGATGGATCCTGAAGACAGCGAATGGCACTGCATGCAATGCCTATATACGGGTGACATCACCCGACTGGGCTTCCGGAAATCTGCCGGTTTCGGGCGCAACTTCGTGGAAATCCGGGGAATCTACCCGTCAGAGGCAGTCCCCGGTGAGGTACTGCTAAATACCCTTAAATCGCTGACTCGCGGAGACTGGTCGACCCTATATATCAAGGAATAACGACGCTACCTGATGCAAGCCAGCAGTTGTGTCACAATATAGGTCCCTAACACAGACAGGAGGGTGACCCTCATGAGCGACATCGCACGCACCAAGGAAGAACGAATCCTGCGGGCCATGCGGCAGGTACTTACCAGTATCGCCAAGGATACCTACACACGTCCCGGCCATCGCCACCCATTGTCAGATGAAACCGTAAATGACATCCGGCATTGCCTGGGGCTGATAACGGCGAGGGAAGCCGAGCTCAATGCTGCTGCTGGACGTGAAATGAATGCACGTCCGCGTTTTATTGATGAACCACAATCGTCGGTTGTTGTGCCCCTGACCATGCCGACAACAAAAGATAAAGACAAACCGTAATACCTCCAGCCGGGACATAGCCCCCTTCATACTACTTCCGCAGCGCCGGCAGGCAGCTCTCAACACACCATTGCGGAACATTTTTGACCATTAATCAACGTTTAAGGTTGATTATGGCAACGCCGATAGCCCATTAGGCAGCTCTGCTGCGCCCTGCCTGCGTGCCGCAGGTAGCGTTGTGACGCAGGGTTTAACACATAATTTTCAGTGGGTTAACAGTGACGATGGTATTGCATGAAGCGCCCGGAATGGCACAGCAAGGCAACTCTGTGCGCAACGCTGGCAGGACGACTCGTGCCCTTGCCAGCGGTTGCTTCAGCCTGCCTGACATCCACCTGACGCTGATCAATGGCAGTACCGATAACGCCTCGCCAAGCAACGGACAGGCAAACGTAGTCAGCAAGGCTGCTATCAGGTTTGCGCCTGGTTTCGGCAACAAGCTGCACCGGATTACAGGCTGCCTGCTGGCTGTATTGCTGTTTTCTGTTTCTTCATCCGTCCTGGCAACCGAGGTACAGAGCACCGAGTACCGGGTAAAGACAGCCTTTCTGCATAACTTCTCGCGCTTTGTGACCTGGCCGGAAACTGCGTTGCAGTATCACACGGAATTTTCTTTGTGTGTGATCGGGGCCGACCCCTTTGGCACGCAACTGGACAAACTCACCGGCAAGGTGGTGCATAACAAACCACT
The DNA here is from genome assembly GCA_022340485.1 of Gammaproteobacteria bacterium. Lineage (GTDB taxonomy): Bacteria > Pseudomonadota > Gammaproteobacteria > UBA9214 > UBA9214 > UBA9214. The sequence continues at coordinate 9,557 of JAJDNX010000098.1, forward strand.
CGTGGTCAAACATCTCAACAGCCTGGCCCTGCCGGATAACTGCCACCTTGTCTTCGTTGGCAAGGACGCAGATGTTGCCGAGATTCTGTTACTGCTTGGAGAGAAACCGGTACTGACCGTCAGTGAAACTGCCGAGTTCATCGAGCAGGGAGGCATGATCCAGTTCGTGCTGGTTGACAACAAGGTCAGGTTCAAAATCAACGTAAGCGCAGCCACCAATGCTGGCCTGAACATCAGTTCGAAATTGCTGCCGCTGGCAGTCAGTATACGCCAGGGACACTAGGAACGGACCATGTGGAACCTCCGAAACATCCCGATACGCAGGAAACTGAGCTTGCTGATTGTCACCATCAGTACCGTGTCGCTGTTACTGGCAAGTATTGCCTTTATTACCAGTGACCGGATCAGTATTCAACAAACCATCACTGATAATCTCCGCACCATGGCAAACATTATTGCCGCCAACAGCACTGCGGCACTCTTGTTCTCTGACCCGGTGGCAGCCCAGGAGACACTAGAGTTCCTGAAGACCCAGCAACATATACAGACAGCTGCCATCTTCAGTATGAATGAGAGGGAATTTGCACGTTACATAAAGCCAGGACTGAAACTGGAATTGCCTTCTGCCAAGCTCAAAAACGAGAACGCTCTCTTCTGGGGTGATTATGTCGAACTATATACCCACATTACCTACCAAGGAGAGCAAATTGGCGTTGTCTACCTGCGTTCGGACATAGACCTCATTCATGACCGGTTGACTCGCCTGCTTGGCATCATCGCCCTGGTGTTTGCAGTTTCCCTGCTGGTCAGCTTCATACTGAGCGCACAACTGCAACGCATCATCACGGATCCATTGCTGCGACTGTCCGCCATTGCACGCCAGGTCAGGACAGAGAAAAATTATTCAGTTCGTGTCATTGGAAAAGGCAACGATGAGCTCGGCAACCTGATTACCGACTTCAACACCATGCTGGACGAAATACAGATCCGCGATAACGAACTCGAGGAACATCGATTAAAACTCGAGGAACGTGTGGCAAGGCGTACCCGGGAACTTGAAGATGCCAACATGCAACTCGAGATCTCCAAGCAACAGGCCGAGTCTGTGGCGAATCGCATGGAGTACCATGCACATCATGACGCACTGACCGGTCTCCCCAACAGGGTACTGCTCCATGATCGCATTTGCAGCGAACTGGCACATGCCCGCCGGCAGCAAACCAATGCCGCCCTGCTGTTTCTTGACCTAGACCGCTTCAAGATTATTAACGACTCACTGGGTCATGCAGTCGGCGACCAGCTGCTACGGGTTATCGCGCATCGACTCAACGACTGTGTACGCGAGGAGGACACCGTTGCCCGGCTTGGCGGCGATGAATTCATGGTACTGCTGCCCCGTATCAGCGGCTCCGCCGATGCCGGCCGTATTGCGAAGAAAATCATCGACTGCCTAGTGGACCCGATATCATGCAACGGCCACGAACTGCATATCACTACCAGCATAGGCATCAGCATTTTTCCCTATGACGGTAGTGATGCGGAGACACTCATAAAACACGCCGATATCAGCATGTATCGCGCCAAGGAACTTGGCCGTAACAAGGCAGTTTACTATACCGCCGAAATGAACGCCGGCTCGCGCAAGCAACTGGCCATGGAAACCAATCTTCGAAAGGCGATTGAAAAAAACCAGCTGACGCTGTTCTACCAGCCAAAATTCGATATCAGCAGCAATATTATTGTCGGTTTCGAGGCCCTGCTGAGATGGAAACACCCGACCATGGGTTTTATCGACCCGCTGGACTTCATGCCAGTCGCCGAGGACAGCGGCCTGATTGTACCCATCGGGGAATGGGTACTACATACCGCCTTTCGGCAATTGAAGGAATGGCACAACGCCGGCTTCACTGGCCTAACCATCGCTGTCAACCTTTCCTCTGCACAACTGTCGCGTCCCGGGTTTGAAGAGGTCGTTGAGCGAGCACTGCAGGACTCAGACCTGGATGCGTCGATGACCGAACTTGAGATCACCGAGAATGTCGCGATAAAAAATATCGACATCACCATGGCGGTACTGGAACGGCTCAAGTTCACTGGCGTCAGTATCGCGATGGATGACTTCGGCACGGGCTACTCGTCGCTCAGCTACCTGCGTCGTCTGCCAGTCGATACCGTCAAGATCGACAAGTCCTTCGTGCACGAGATTCCCGACAGCACAGAAGACGTTACCATTGCACAAGCCATTATAGCCATGGCACAGAGTCTGAAACTGTCGCTGATTGTAGAAGGCATCGAGAATGTGCGACAGTTGAACTTTTTCAGGCAACTGGGTGTTACGATTGTGCAGGGCTACCTGTTCAGCAAGCCGGTAGAGGCAGCAGAGGCCTTGAAGATGCTGGAATCACAATCTCTTCCCAGAACCATCAACCTGGTAAAATAACCAACGCGCACTCCCGCCAGCCACAATACCTCGATTGACTTTATCCGCCTGCTGTCTAGCACCTTGTCTGCTTTTCACTCACCCGGTTGCACTGGTAGCAATACCCCGTATGGCTGCAAGGGTGGTAGCGGGTACTCGGGAGGATAGACAGTACCTGGCAATTGCTGCTGGCTTGGGTTTGAGGGGTAATAGACGCCGGGTACCGGTGGATAAGGCGGCAAATAGCCGTTATAGGGCGAAGACCTGTGGTGGTTACTCCCGAATGAAAAGCAGAAAGAGAAGGCCTGGACCTGCAGTGAACAGGCCAGTGCAGCAACAGCCGCTAAGCACAACACAAGCTGCCCCAGCTTCCCGCCCATAGCACCGCTGCTGTTACACAAGTTGATACGGTGTCTCATCCAACAGGTTCAGCACCCGCGCAACAATGTCGAGTGCTGCATTGATAAATTCATCGAGATCATGCCATTGCGCGGAATGGCCGATGACCTCGTCTCCATCACGCATCATCATACGCATGGCCAACTCCTTGCCCTTACCCTGTTCAGCCGTGATATACAGCCCCGGTTCGGGGTCATCCCCCTGTATCACCGCCATGATATAGCGATATTTCAACTCATCCGGACTTTCGATATTCCCCAACACGGTCAGGGTAAATTCACCGAACTTGTAGCGCCTAAGGGGAATGGCCGTCGTAATGGCAGGTTTACTCACAATATAGTCCATCCTGTAAGGGCCGGTGCCTCATCATTACCCAGCAAACACAAAATCACAATCACCCGACCCGACATTTTGAACCATACGAGATGTTTGCTGGCTATTTAAAGGCGGCTAGCCACTGCTGGCGATAACGCACACGCCATTGCTGTTGTATCTCGCAGGGCCTTCCCGGGTAGTCAAGCTGCACAATACACGGTGACTCAGCACTAGTTATGAAGTTGCCGGTTGCAGAAGCCACTATTTTACAGTGGCCTTACACAGCCAGGACTCTACTATGTGAAACTGTGTTTCATGGGTGATTCCGGAATGCGGCAAGATGTGACCACCTGCCTGGACAAAACCATCGACAGCCTGGTTAATGACGGCAACAATAGCCCGGACAAATCCTGTGGCTAGTCGGTGCGGACTGATTCACGCCACGCAAAGGAGCAATCCAGATGAGTACGCACGGTTATCAACCCACTCAAACCATCTTCCAAAATGATCTCCATCGGACGACGACGACGCAGGCGTTTGCACGGCTGTTTCAGCCACAGCAAACCAATTTTGGCATTGCGGGGAAAGGTGGTGCGCAAGGCATCAGCGATTCCCATCAGGTGCTCGACACGCTTCAGCACTTCTGGATCATCCGGTAACGGGGTGTCATCCTGGTAACGTCGCAACATGCGGGTTGGTGTGCCATCCGGCAAGGCCAGAATATTGAGTTGATCTGATGCCTTGATGCCCCATTCATCAAGGAGATTGACCACCATGCGGGCGAGTTGCGAACGGTCTTCCTGGGTTAGTGCCGACATTTTACTATCCACTGCCCTGCTTCCAGGACTCTTGAGGCAAAATGTTATTCTAGCATGGCTGAACCACGGTCCGCACTGGAATAACCCCTTTATCATTATGTCTTTGATTCCCTGTAAAATGTCTGGCACTGACGTGGAATCTGCCTTGAGTGGCCCGTACGGGCAGTGCCTGCAGTCAAATCAAGCGAAGACAACAGCATAATGGCATCACTCACTCTGCTGCTGATCATTGCCTTGCTGGTCTGGTTCTGGCAGGTCAGCCAGCAGTGCCACGACACGGCCGTAGAGCTTGCACGGCAAACCTGCAAGCACCAGGGTCTGCAGTTTCTCGACGGCACCGCCACCCTTAAAAGCATCAGGCCCTATTTTAGTCGTGACAACGGTCCGGGCTTGAAACGCACCTACACCTTTGATTACAGCGAAGATGGTGTGGACCGTCACAGTGGCTGTATTATCATGCACAATGCGCAGGTTGCCTCGCTCCTGCTTGACAGCGAGTAAGCACTTTATGTCCGGTTGCACTTGAAAAGGCCAGACACAATTATTGTTTGCCCACAAACGAGATAACGCAGGAATCACTCATGCCCTACTACATTTATATCGTCACCACAATGGATACCACCACGAAGAAATCCGTGGAACGCGTTAGTGAATTTGAAAACTTCAAACTTGCCAAGACCGAGGTAAGGCGTCTGCGCGCCGAGCAACCACTGCAAGACAACCAGTCCTACAAGATCATATTTGCCGAGGACACAGCACAGGCCGAACAACGCCTGATTGAATACCGGGAAGAACCGGTTGCCAAAGAATGGGAAAAATAGCCAGCGACTCGGCCTCTAATGGAAGAAAAGGAGTACAAGGACACCTACCAAAGCATTAACGAGCGTCGCTGTGTGTTTGAGAAGACCATCAACTCGCGACGTTGCACCTGCAAGCAGTCACAACGCTTCCACCTTGCGGACCGTGAAGGCATCGCCTGCAAATCCGCCAGCGGCAATGCACTCTGCACTGAATTCCTGAACTGCATGCGCAGCAATTCCCGCTTTGCACTGCACCTGACCCATGCGGATGGTCCACTGCCACACACCAAGGAAATCAAGGTACAGACCGGTGGACTGCTGGGTTTACAGGGGCTGATCTATCCGGAACGCGCGGCTGACAGCAACATTGATAACGCCATCGGGGTCATAGACGCAGCCATCGAGCAATACGGTCGTATTGAAAATCTGCCCTATGACATCATCATCCAGGCCATCGTTAAATTCGAGGGCCGCAAGAAACGCCCGCGCAAGAAAGATCCGTGAAGCGACTGCGATTACCCCCTTGGATACTACCCACATGACCACAAAAGTAGACAAGGCGCTTGCTCGCCTGAGCAGCATTCTGCCCCTGAAACAAAGACAGCAGGATTGCAGCCTGCAGATAAAGGAGCTGCACCGGCAGATCCTGAATTCATTTGTAAGCAGGGGACGGATCCTTACGAGGAAGGAAATGGCCGAACATGTCAGCAACCTGGAAGAGGCCATTACTGTTCTGAAGGAGAGCGACCTGGTGGTGTTCTCTCCACACGGAGACCCCGTAGGCGCCTATCCCTTCACCATGGAGGAACGGGAACACAGGGTTCGGGTCAACGGGCATCAGGTATATGCCATGTGCGCTCTGGATGCGCTGGCGGTTAGTCCCATGTTCGGAATAAACACGCAGATTTCCTCCCGCTGCAGAATCACAGGGACTCCTGTCACCATAGAGCAATCAGGAACACATATCGAGAACCGTGATACCGCGGAAGATATCCATTTCGGTATTCACTGGGGGGCGGCAAATGGCAAAACCTGCTGTGCCGACAGCCTGTGTATGGAGATGATGTTTCTGCGGGATAGTGAAGTTTCCTCCCGGTGGCTTGCCGAGAACCCGTCGAACAGGGAAATCTTCACCCTGCAGGAAGCCATTGAGTTTGGCGCCCGTTTTTTCGTGCCCCTGATGTCCTGAAAGGCAGTCTTATGTTCGGGGAGCTTCGCTGGATGGGTTAACCCGCCGTTCCAGCCGCTCAATCCACTGTTCAGTAGCGGGATTATCCGGCTCGAGGGTCTCTAGCTCGCGGGCATACCGCAGCGCATCCTGCCAGTTGCCATCCTGGGAGTAGAAAACCACCAGTGCATAAACAATATCCCGGTCTCGAGGGTTCAGCTGATAGGCAGACTCGAGCACGGCCTGTGCCTCGTCATGACGTTCAAGTTTTTGCAGCAACAGGGCGTAGTTATATTGCACGCGCGCACGTTGCGGCAACAAATCGACCGCCGTTTTCAGTACTCCGGCGGCTTCCTTGAGGCGCTGTTCCTCCACCAGCAACAACCCCAGCGAGTAATACAGTTCTCCAGCGCCGGGTTCATAACCGATTGCAGCCCGAAACTGCTGCTCAGCCATGCGGTTGCGGCCTGTGAGATTATACAGGTTCGCGAGGTTGACCCGTGCCGGCACAAACTCCGGCGCCATTTTGATTGCCTTTTCATAATAGCCCTCGGCAGCCGCACCATTGCCAAGCGCACTCTCGAGCACACCAAGGTTCAGCAATGCTTCCGGGGTATCCTCCAGTGCCAGCTGGGTATCACGGTATTCCTGCAAGGCAGTATCCAGTAACTGACGTTGCTGCATGTCCAGATTTTCACGCGGGATCGGTGCAAGAATGCGGGCAGCCTCCACTCGAACAGCGCGTACCGGATCATTCAGCTGTTGCAGCAGCGTTTCCAGATCGGCCACCGTCGGCATCTGTCCCAGGGTACTGGTCGCAACCGTGCGCACCAGCGGGTCACCATCCTGTGCAGCCTCGCGCAGCGCGCCCGCTGAAGATTCCGTCGGACCGTACTGTGCAAGCAATTCCAGTGCCGAAGACCTTATGATTGCTGGCTGTGATGCATCCGATGCCAGTGCCAGTAGTGGCTCGTAGGCCGCTACATCACCTTCACGGGCAGCCGCGATCGTTTCCCCGTAATGAGGCGACTCCCGGATAGCGGTTCCGTACCACTGCGCCGTTTTCTCTGCTGCCCATTCGGGCGACTTCTCGGTATGGCACTGGTTGCAGGCATTGGGAACGCCCAGCTTGACTGACAGATCAGGACGCGGGATACGGAAACTGTGATCACGTCGCGGGTCGACGACCATGTAGGTCTGCGCCGCCATATGACAGTTGATACACTGTGCACCGGCAGAATCCGGGGAATGGAAGTGGTGTGCCGTTGTTGCGTACTCCGCCGCCTTCAATGTCGGAAAGCGGGCGGGCGGGGTGCTGGAATGGCATTGCAGGCATAGTCCATTACCGGTCTGCTGTAAACGGGTACTGTGTACATCATGGCAGTCGTTACAGGCCACACCACGGTTGTACATCTTGCTCTGCAGGAAGGAGCCGTACACATACACCTCTTCAAGGATCTGGCCATCCGGGTAGTACAGGCCGGCTTGCAGCGTCGCGGGTTCAAAGTCATCAAGGAATGCCCGCCCGTGTGCATCATCCGGACTGACACGGTGACGCCGCGAATGACAGCGGGCACAGGTTTCGACCAGGTCCTGTGCAACGCCTGTATTGTAGTCAACGATGAGGCCTTTATTCCCCGCCGGCTCAGCACCCTGCCCTGATTCCGCCCATTCAACATGTGCTGCCCCGGGGCCGTGGCAGGACTGGCAACTGACGTTGATCTCGCTCCAGCGCGTTTTGTAGGTATCCGTTACAGCGTCATAATTCTTCTGCAAATTGGTTGAGTGGCACTCGGCACAGCGCACATTCCAGGTATGCATGCGTCCAGTCCAGTGAAGCGGGTCTCCGGGGGGGGTCACCTCGTCCGGTAACAAGTGGAACCAGCGTTGTCCGCCCTCTGCAGCGGTACGGCTGTCCCAGGCAATTGTCAATGCCTGCAGGCGACCGTCCGGAAACTCCACCAGGTACTGCTGCAGGGGATACACACCAAAGGTGTATTTGATCTCGAAGTCCTGCAGCTGACCGTCCCCAGCTTCAGTGTAGACCATGAAGCGACCATCTTTTTTATAGAATCGGCTGGTTATACCCTGGTGTGTAAATTTACTGTCATTGAAATCCCCGAGCACGGTGTCCATGCTGGCCACGGTCATGGCAAGGTCATGTTGTGAGCCACCCCAGCTGCTGGCCTCGGCCTGGTGGCAATCCAGGCACTGCCGGTTGTCTACGAAACCCTGGCCACCAGGCGCTGAGGCGGATACGGCCTGGGTGCTGCCTGTATCAAGCCGTGACTCCTGCTGGTCGACCTGCTCACAGGCAGTGGCATGCATGACCAGCAGCATGGCGAGAATTCGTAGCAGGTTTTGGTACATCGATTGATTATCCAACATTCATTGGCACGGGTTCAAATGAGCAAGGATGAACTTGTCACGATGGTATCCACGGGAGACCACAGCAATATTGCTTGTATGGCATTTATCCTTTCTCGTTCTGTCATCTTGTTCTGCCATGGACTCCCTGGTGAATAAGAGTACCTTGAGCGGTTTACTGCAGGACAATGGAATCACGTACGACCGGCGATAGAGTTTCGATAACGGCACCGTTGACGTCCGCGTGGCGCCGCACCTGGAAATAGACAACCTTTCTTCCGGGCCCCACGCTTAACTGGAATGACGGCAGTGCTGCATACGCCTGCCAGCCGGCAGCATCGAAGTCCGCCTGCTCACTGGCACGATACTGCGTTGGTTCACCGCTTAGCTGGTGATTCAGTGTAACCACTCGATCTGCAGTCGCGGCTGCGCCGTTATCCAGTACAAAGCGACTGATGCTCAAACCGCTGCCATACACCCTGGCAGCTGTATTGCCCAGCGGACACGGCGTCCCCCCACCACCACTCGCCAGCGACATCACCAGCATGCGATTCGCTGCTGAGGTCACCAGGGTTTCCTGCTCGGCCATGTAACCCTGGCGGGATACGGTTAGCAGTAATGATGCACGCGGGACATCGGTGAAGGTTACATAGCCTTCCGCATCTGTCATGTTTGCGCCAAACTGGTCGATCCTGGCCGAGGTGCCGAGGCATACCGCTGCGTTCGCCAGAGGCACCTGGCTTCCACGCTCGAACACGCGCACCCGAATTTCCGCAGCAGACGCCGTCAGCGACATCAGCAGCAACACCGGCAGTAACAATACATTCAACGTTATTTTCATAATATTTCCCTTCCCTGTTATCACTCATTCAATCACCCGCACGGCATCAGGCAAGCCCAGAAGCCCCCTGCTCCTGCAGGCAGACACGTAGTGCAGATTCATCTACCGGAAACATCAACGCATGATGCACCGGCAGTCGTGCACGTAACTTATCGAACTGCGGCGCAAACTCCCTTTCATAGAAGATGATGACGCGGGTTGCGGGGAATCGTTGCACAACGGCGAGCAAGGACTCTAGGCTGCTGCTGCGGTCACGAAAATCAGACTGGAAATTAAATTCCGCCACAATCACATCCGGTTGCCGTTGCTTCAGAAACCCGAGTGCCTTGCGCATCCGGGTTGCCACCACGACTTCATAACCCAACGCCTCATACAGAGGGGTGAAATTGGGATAGCCACCCAGCTCAATAATGGATAGCAGCAGTTTTTTCCCGGTACCTGTCCGCATAGGTTAATCATAACCATCCTGACGGGATAAATGACACGAGGATGCACAAGATCGAGTACTCATGCCCGTGTGACCGTGATGGTGCACTGGCCAAAAGGGCGTGCCGAAAAGACCAAAACGGGATTTTCTCTCCGAAATGCAATCCACCGGGAAACACCTTTAAATTATATCCTACTGAATTAAATATTAATTAATTATTTCTACCATAAAATCAGAACATTTTAATATTATTTGTTGCTTATTTAGTTGATTACTTATACTATTCTTCTTGTCATTGCTGACAAACGAATTCTAATACTGAATTTAATCACTCATTTTTTGGAGAACATCATGAAAAAGATTTCAACGGTACTGTTCGCGGCAACCATCGCTGTTGCTTCGACTGCCGCCTCGGCCTGGGGCTCTTTTGGCAATAATGGTTACAACGGTTATAACGATGGCTATGGCGATGGCTATGGCGACGGTGATTTCGACGGCGACTTCGGCTTCAACATGAGCGGTAGTGGTCGTGGACACGGTCGTGGCTATGGAAATGGTTACAATGGCTACCGTGGTTACAACGGTTATGGCTATGCTCCTTATGGTGCCCCTTACGGTGCTCCTTATGGGGTTGCCCCTTATGGTGCTCCTTACGCAGCTGCCCCGGTTGCCCCGGTTGCCGCTCCTGTAGCCCAGTAAGCAACGCAAGCAAGACCAGAAAAGCCAAACGGGGGTGATTCGCAGAATCACCCCCGTTTTTTTGCAACGGATAAAGCATGAGTAGCAGGGCAGCTCTACTAGTAATCGTCGCCCAGATTGGTTTGGCAGAGCACACCACGCATGGTACTGATCAGCTCGAGCAATTCCTCATTTCGGACACAGTAATAAATCCTGTTGGCATCACGTCGCGACTTCACGATGTTCTTGTTGCGCAACTGGTCCAGGTGTTGCGAAACATTACTCTGGGAGGTACCGATCTTCTCGACGATCTCGCCAACAGACATCTCATTATTTCCAAGCGTACAGAGGATTTTCCACCGCAGTGGATGGCCCATGGCCTTAAGGGCTTCAGCGGTCAGGGTGATGTCTTCTTCCGGTTCCCGGGCTGGTTCTGAATCTTCCATCAATGACTCCAAATTAACCTGTCTGGAAGTGTACTCTGTGTATCATGAGTTGCAACCTGTGAACAGGAATTTTCAACACAGCCTACTCGCTGCCCTTTCCAATACGGGTATAGCCCGTCATGTCCTTCGCAATACAGATAATGTCAGTAATTTCTCCTGCCTCGTTCTTCAGTGCTGTACGTGAAAACAGCACCGGCACCCGGCGCTGGTCCTTGGCAATGAAACATGCCTCGATGCTGCTGATGGTACCGGTACGAATCAGTGCCTCAAGCCAGGTCCCCATGAAAGCATTGGCCTGGTCTGTTTCCTCTTCCTCGAAGACGTCGCCTATCGCCATACCCACCAAGTCCTGTTCCCTGTAATCCAGCATGCGACAGGCGGCCGGATTGGCCGCTGTGATCTTGCCGCCCGGTTCCAGCAGCAACAGCGCCTCACCCATGTTATTGATGACGTTCGCGAGGTACTGGTTTGCAGTTCGCAGCTCGGCCGTACGTTCTTCCACCAGTGCTTCCAGGCGGCGGTTCATATCGCGCTCTTTCTCGATCAGGCGCAGGTAGGTGCTGATCTTGTTGATCAACTGGTTGTCATCAATAGGCTTGAGCAGATAATCAGCAGCGCCTACTTCATAACCCTTTTGCTGAAACTCGTCGGTCTTGTAGGCAGCCGTTAGAAAAATAATCGGGATATCGCGGGTCTTTTGCCGGACCTTCAGCATTGAGGCCGTCTGGAAACCGTCCATCTCAGGCATTTGCACATCGAGCACAATCAGGTCGATGCGCGGGTTCTTCAGGGCAATATCAAGAGCTGCCTGTCCGGAATCTGCCTCCAGCACCTCGACGCCCATATGCTTCTCGATCAGTGCGCGCAAACTAAACAGGTTATTCCGGTTGTCATCGACTATCAGAATCCGGAAATCGGCATAACGATTCATAAATCCTTTCCTGTATTTTCAGGTTGTTTTCTTTTATCTGACAAAAATACGTCCAGTGCAAGTTTTAACCGCTGCGGTTCCAGCGGTTTTACGACACATTCATTTGCACCGGCAGCCAGGCACTGCTGCCGGTCTTCCTTACTGGCCTTGGCAGTAAGTGCAATCACCGGTATCTCTGCACAGCCGGTCTGCTTGCGCACCTGACGAATGACCTCGTAGCCATCCATTCCCGGCATCATGATATCCAGCAGCAGCACATCGAATGGTCCTGCCGTTGCCAGGGTTTCCAGCGCCTCCTGGCCATCACCGGCCGCCATCACGTCAAGCCCCCACTGTTCCAGTAGCGGCGTCAATGCCAGCAGGTTACGGACATCATCATCTACCAGCAGGATACGTGCACCCTGGTAATTGGCAGTCGGCAGCGCCTCTCTGGCAGGTTTGTCCTGTCTGGCGCCCGATGCATGATTGCTGCCTTCTTCAACCGGCAACACCGGCATTTTCAGCGGCAGCAGCAGCGAGAAGGTAGTGCCTTTGCCGAGCTCGCTGGCAACCTGAATTTCTCCTCCCATCAACCTTGCGAGTTCCCGACTGATCGTCAACCCCAACCCGGTGCCGCCAAAGCGACGACTGGTTGAACCATCCGCCTGCTTGAAGGCTTCAAACACCAGCTCCAGCTTGTCCGCAGGGATCCCGATGCCGGTATCGGTGACACTGATACACACCGGACTGGATGTCCCTCTCTGCAGCTTTACCGTGACGCCACCCTGCTTGGTAAATTTGACCGCGTTGGAGAGAAAATTGATCAGTATCTGGCGCAGCTTTTCACCATCGGAGACAATACTCTCAGGCACGTCTGCCTCGATATAGGAGCTCAACTGCAGCTGTTTATGGTCAAATTGCGGTTTCAGCAGCTCAATCACATCCATCACCAGCTTGCGCAAGTCAACCGTCTCTGAGACCAGTAACATTTGCCGCGCTTCAACACGCGAGAGGTCAAGAATATTGTCGATCAGTGCCTTCAGGTCAGTACCCGCCGCGTGGATAATCTGCGCCTGCCGGCTTTCCTCACTGGAAAGTTGACCTGCACTGTTATCCGCCAGCATTTTTGACAACAGCAGGATCGAGTTCAGCGGGGTGCGCAGCTCATGGCTGACATTGGCAAGAAATTCCGACTTGTAGCGGTTCGATGCCTCAAGCTCCTCGGCATAATTGTGCAGCGCCCGGTTATGTTCTGCATGGGTATTGGCCAGGCGTGTCAGGTGTGTACCCAGCTCATGAAGCTCCTCGGGGCGTTTCCATGAAAAGTTGACCGCCTCGTCCTGTTTTAGCACCCGCGAAATACCATCGGTTAATTCATGTCCCAGTCGCTCGGCCCTGACAGCTATCAGGCGCGCAACCACAAACACCACGATCAGCAGGCCGGCTGCGACGATCGCAACACGTACATTCACTGCGTGTAACAGCGTCGTCAATGGCGAGGGGTCGACGCTGCGGCCTACCCAGATCGGCCCGGAATGCTCGGTATCGAACAGTGGCACCCACATGACCTGCTGTCCGTTAAATGCCCACAGGTCCAGTTCTCCCTTGGCAAATATCTGCTCCAGTCCCGGGAAATCCTCAAAGGCCTTGCTTGCATGCAGACTGTCGTTCACATCTCCCAGGTAATGCCCGTCGCTTTGCACCCAATAGTTGCCACGGTAGGCATTGGTAAGACCGCCCATATCCAGGTAGATAATCACTTCGCCGCGACGTTCCGTTATCTCACCGCTGTCAGCGTACACAATGGGAATCACAACCGGACTAATGAGGCTGAGTTGCATAAAGCGGTTCGGTGAAGACTGGCTTGCCGCCGGGTCGATGACGATCGGCCCGGTCATGACACCTCCGGGTGATAACGACCTGCCCGCTTCCACGAGGTCTGGGTTCACATCCAGCAGTTCCTCTTTATGTGGCTGCAGACGCCCGTCTTCCAGATCCCGCTCCAGCCAGAAACGGGAGTTTCCATCTGCATCCAGAAACAGGATCCTTGTGATGTCCAGCTGATCCGCCAGCACCTGATTGACCCAGTCCACGTACCCGCTGCGCGCCGATTCAAGGCCCTGCGCATCCCGCTGCTCCTCGTCGGTGAGCAGCATGCCTGGCTCCGGGATCTTGGCCAGTAACCGCGCCATCTCCTGACGACGCCCGATGTACTGGTCGAGATCACTGAACCTAGCCCTTAGGTTCTGGATATAGGCCTTGTGATACAGGATCTCGATGCGATCAAAAATCATCGGTATGTTGATGACAAAGGCCACCAATAACGGGATCAGCCCGAACAAAAACAGCAACAGGGAAATCTGGGTTCGCAGCTTCATCTGCAGTTTTTCCAGTACGTGACCGCTTTACTTTACCATGGCTGGTGGGGATTGCTTTTACCGATACCCGGAAACCGCAAGCCAGTGAACATATCAGGATTCAGCCCGGGAGATGGGTACGCATCCACTGTTCGCCGCCATCGGGGCACATACCGACCGCTGATTGTGACCTCCATTGCCGGCACATTCATCATGCCACAGCGGCGGCATGAACTTCGGGCGGGAACGGAAACGGAACCGCTGCCGTACTGGCGAGTCTCGACAGTTATCTACTATAATAGCAGGCGTACATCCGGCTCAATTTAACCTACAAGCAACGATCAGGAGAACCTATGGGAATCCCTCCACGTACCTGTTTATGCGCTTTTGTGCTGCTTGCTGCGTTCAGCCTCAATGGTTGTGGCGGCGGTGGTGCCACCATGGAGGCACGGACCACTACCACTGGGCAGGAGCTTATCGATCTGGACAATGCCTATAAACAGGGTCTTCTTACTGAAAAGGAATACGAGGCCAAGAAAAAGGAAATAATGAAACGCAAGTAGTCGCCACTGCTCACGAACATTGCGACCAGCCCAGTACGGGGCATTACAATAAAGAGTCAGACGATTGCTCCCTCACCGTCATCACGATGGATACGCACATCAATCGGTTTTGACGCATCAAGGTGAATATCGCGTTGCGGGAAGGCAATGCTGATGCCTGCCGCGTTGAATTTGCGGTTGATCTCTTCATGCAGATTCGTTATCGCGGGGACACGGTGCGACTGCACCCCGACATAACAGCGCAATTCCAGGTTGAGGGCATTATCACCGAAGCCGTTGAATACGATATATGGCCCAGGGTCTGAAAGAATGGTCTGGTTCTGCCTGGCCGCTTCATCCATCAGCGACATGGCCTTTTGAACATCACTGCCATAGGCGATACCAACGGGTATCTTGATGCGTGTGGTCTGGTCAGACAGTGACCAGTTAAGCAATCGTCCGGTAATAAACTCCTTGTTCGGCACCAGCAGTTCCTGGGCATCCCAGGTACGAATGGTGGTGGCACGTATCTGGATGCGACTCACCACGCCCTCCGTATCACCGATGGTAACGACGTCTCCTACCCTGATAGGGCGTTCGAACAGGATAATCAGGCCACTGATAAAGTTCGCCACAATTTCCTGCAGGCCAAAGCCGATGCCCACACTCAGCGCCGCAAATAACCACTGAACCCTGGACCAGTCCATGCCTATGACATTGAAAAACGCGATGAGTCCAATGCCGACAATCGCATAGGTGGTCAGTGTCCTGACGGTGTAGCGACTACCGGATGTCATTTTGGCACGATGCAGCAACACAATTTCCAGTAGCGGTGGCAGGCGCTTCATTGCGATATAGGTGAGATAGGCGATCAGCAAGGCAACTAACAGATTTGCCAGGGATACAGGCACCATGGTTTCCACGCCTTCCACCACCGACGATTTATACCAGAGCGTCACCTCGTTCAGCACATTGAAAGCCGGGAGGAAATCGGACCAGACAAACCAGAAGCCGAAGAAGCCGAGTATGACCAGCATCAGGCTCAGTAACTTGCGGCTTTCCTCGCTCAATGCGTGCAGGTCGAGTTCCGGCTCTTCTACCTGGACGGGAACCCCCCCCGTCTCGGCATCGACGGCCCCCTTGGGCTCACGTATCACCTTCAGCCGTTCACGTGCAGCCTGCAGCGCAAGCCGTTGCCGCGTCAGCAGTAACCAGCGTACAGCCATCTGGTGGAGTACCACCAGCCCGAATGCAATCCAGAGGCTCTGCATCAGACCACCACCCAGCATGCCTGCCGTGTAGAAAAACCCGATAAACGCCAGCGTCGCCAGCAGCAACGGCGCAGCAACCGTCAGTATCAGCCAAAAGTAACGCTGACTCACCCTTGGAATCAGTGATTGCTGTATCAGCAACCTGGAGAGGCGGTAAAAAAACAGGGCCACGATCAACAGTCCGAACACCATGGAGAACCGCTCTATACCGTCCAGCGAGACAGCCTCGTTGCTTTCTGCGGCCAGAATAATAATAAAGATGGTGGGTAGCAGCGCGATCTTCAGGAGGCGAAACTGGTGGTACAGTGATCTTGTCAGCTCCTTGGGCCAGCGAAAGTGCCTGTCGGCAACGCCACCCGGAAGGCACAATACACTGAAAAACTCTATATAGAAAAACGTCGGCGCCAACTTCAGCAATGCAGCCGATATCTGCTCTGCAAGCGGCATCACTTCCGACCCCGAAGCCAGGGCCCACCCCAGGGCCGCTAACAGCAACGGCCAGGGCAGTGCCAGCAGCAGCGTCAAAGCAAGCGCCCTGCTGGTATACAGAAAGCGGTCAAGTGCGGGCTTGCCAACCCGCTCACCGGCTGCAACAAGCTTCGTGCGCAGATAACCGCTCTTCAGCATCAACAAGGCAAACAGCAGCAGCAGGATTTTTACCGGCAGTGAATTCATAAACCCGACAATCGCTGCCGCTGGCAGCTCGCTCCAGCGTGACGGTGAAAATAAGATGCTGAACTGCGCCGGCAGGGTGATAATTTCTTTCATGCGCGGTGGGGCTGCACTACGAATCCAGAGCAGATTCTGTGCCAGAAAGGCATCAAAGGCTACCCCTGAATCAAGCAGGTGCCGCTGACTTGCAGCCAGCTCAGTCAGGGAACGCAGGTATGACTTGTTCAGTTTGATGGACTTTTCGAGTAACTCACGGCGGCTCTTCAACAGCACCATGAGATCATCGTGCAGTTGTTCGATCTCGCCACTGTTCAATCCACTGGCGAGTTTAGCAATCGACTCCTCCGGTTTACGAAGACGCAACACCTCTGCTTCTTGCTGAATCAGTTGCAAGGTGACGCGTGCGTGTTCACTCTCTATTTGCTTCAGTTTCCTGCGCAGCTCCCCCAGATCTGGCAATGAATGGCGTTGCCGCATCAGTACCAGACCCACGGCTTCATTTATTCCGCCGACCTCCAGCTGCTCCCGGGCCATGCGAAAATCATCATCGACTCGTTTAGCATCCTGGTCAATTGACTCGCCACTCTCCTCGCTGTTCTTCTGGGCAACTGCGAGCGCAGAGATATCGCGCGTTAGTTCCGCATTCTGCGCTGCCAGTTGCTGTACCAGTGGGTGCTTGTTGGCTGCTGCAGCAACAGCGGCGGTGGCGGCGGCCTCGGCCGCTGCTACTTCGACGCGTCGCTGCTGGCTGGACAGATCTACCAGCTGCTTTATCCTGGCAGTGATACGCTCAACCGTGCGCATTTCCTGATCCCTCTGTGCTTCAAGCAAATCCGCTCGAAAAGGCAGGGTCAGCAATTCCTGATCAAGCATGTTGATTTCACTGCGCAGCACAGCGATCCGGGTAGACCGCACCCAGTCGCGCAGCTCCGTGACCAGGGCAAGTTCATCAGCAGGCACCGGTAATTTTTGTTCCGCCTCGATACTCTCCTTGAGCTGTTTCGCAGTTGCCAGTTGTTTCGGTATCGTCGTCGGCCGCTCCTTGGCAGCTGCCAGTTGCGATTCCAGGTCTGCGCGTTTGGCCTCGACAGCGGCAAGGTTGGCCTTTTCCTGCAACAACTTCCGTTCAATCTCTTCAAAGGACGAGTCACTGCTCACGGAAAGCTTGATGGGAGCCGGCGTCAGCTTCTCTTTCTTCAGCTTCGCCTGGATTGCCTCTACCTGCGCCGGCGCCGTTTCCCGTAACTGAATATAACTTTCGGTGGTGGCCTTGTTGTTGCTAATCGCATCCAGGTTCGCCAGCGCCTTGTTGATGCTTTCTACGAGCGAGGCACGTGTCTCCTCGTCCAGAGTGGTGGA
>JAJDNX010000114.1 GCA_022340485.1 Gammaproteobacteria bacterium
CTGCGCGTGTACTTTTTCAGCAGCGTCTGTATCGTTGTAATCACGATAGTTGCTCCAGTTTTGTGTTGCTGCTACCAACTGATTAAATACTCCGATTATGCCCTGTACAAAATGCCATCGTTCTAAATATGACCGGAGACATCAGGCAAAGTTCTTCCGTTACATCCACACGCGTATAATAGTCATGCTTGTCCAGGAATCGCATCCAGCAACCTTCACGAGCAATCGTCATGAAAAAGGCGCAAACGATTTGCGCAAACAAGGTGGTCACCATTCAATTTTACTCACCAACCACAACGGTGTTGTCGTGCGGGAAGCCAGTAGCAAGCCAGTGAGCTCCCTGCATGGAGTCGGCGCCCTGTTCCCGAAACCGGAACGCGCACTGGAATCACTTTTGCAGTGACGCATATAGAAAACGGGATTGCCAGCCTCGATGGCAATCATCCACTGGCGGGGCAATCACTTGTTTTCGAGATCGAGATCCAGGGTATGCGCGATGCCAGTGCGGAAGTGATTCTCGAAGGGAAGGCCGGCAGCGAGGTTGCGATTACCTCTCCATCAGGAAACGGGTACCCTGGTAGTTGAGCTGGATACTATCCTTGTTAATCACCTCGACGACCGCACCGTTCTCAAGCGCGTCACCTTCGCGGTACTTCTGCAATTCAACCAGAATAAAGCGACGCCCCGGGTTATCGGAATAAACATGCACATCAATATGTGGCAGCACAAGACCGCTGCGATATTCCAGGGGCAAATCGTCCCAGAACGGCACTTCGGAAGAAACTACCGGTACCGCTGCAGGCTCCACACTGGGGACTGGTTGAGGTTCGTAGGCGGGTTGTGTCGTGACCGCCGTTGTCTGTTGTGCCGTGAATGCCGGTTTTTGTACGACTGGTGGCACATAGACAGGCTCTCGCGGTCGCGTGATTTGACGAGAGGGTAATACGCTTTCGGTATCCGTTCCGGGAACCAGCCGCTCCGGCAGTTGTTCGGCAACATCAGGGGCCTGGTTACGTCCCAGCAATAGAACCAGCAAGGCCCCATTGAGCACCAGCAGGGCCACTACCACCCAAACCCAGCGATAAGAGCGTTGCTTGCGCCTTTCACCCCAATGGGCTGTTTCCAGATCAGGCACTTCACCCAATGTTCGTTCACGGTCAGCCTTCTTCAGTGCGTCAAGGATATAGGACATGATGATCTCAGGATGACTCGACCGACAGCAGTGGCACACCCTCTCGGCGGGAAGCGGTATTTAAATGAATCATGGTGTGCTTGCCTACAACACCATCCGTTATCAGTCCATGCTCACGCTGGAATGCCAGGACTTCCCGTTGCAGCGCATAATCAAAGTTCAGTGGATCTGCTGCCGGTATAATCACACCCTGTGCGATTTCAAGCTGGTTGCGTAACCAGGAGACTACCGGATCGCGGTCACCGACCTTGAGAAACAGGCGTCCACCGGGCGGCGCCTGTAACAGCAGTGTAAAATCACCATACCAGCTTTGCTCAATCTGATCGATGGGGAGCCTGTACAGCTCATCACCAATGAGCACCTCCGCCAGCGAGCCATCAAGGTGCTGCAGCAGCACCGCTACAGGTTCACCGTTGTCGGCAACCAGGGTCAAAATAGCCGGTCGATCGAACTCCCGCAGAATCTTCCAGCTACCCTGCTCTTGCATGCATAGCAACCCATACTGCCTTGCAAAGTCACAAAAATCCGGTGTGACGCTTTCCGGAAGGATTACGGACCAGCGCGCGAACAGTTCTCTCCAGGCGGAGCGCATATAGGAACTGTCAGCCTGCATCAACAGGTTTGCCAGGGATGGTTGCACCGGTTCATCTTCACTCGGCTCCAGCAGCTCTTCGGCAGGCTGCCGCAGAACCGTTGCCGCAGCCATTTCAATGGGTTTGTCCGTTGCAGCTGGCATGCTGGCAGGTTCAGTCTCCACACGACCCGTTGCCACCGCTGCAACTTCGGTGTGCTTCCAGGGCTGATACCATGCAGCCAAACCTGCAATCAGCAGTAACGACAAGACACCCAGCCATACCGGCAAGCGATGGCTTGGTACCTTTTCACTGCTATCGTTGGCCAGCACCTCACTGGCAGCCTTTTTGACCACCTTGTTATCAACCTGGGTCTTGCCCTCGACATAAGCCCCCAGCATCGCACGGTCACACAATACGTTGATTAACCGCGGTATGCCACCGGACAGCTGCTGGATCTTGTCAACTGCCCGCTTGTTAAAAACTGCCTGGGTGGAACCGCAGATCTGCAACCGGTGCTTTATATAGGCACTCGTCTCCTCCCGGCTGATCGGCTCAAGGTGATAGCGCGCAGTGACCCGCTGCGCAAGCTGTCGCATATCCTCACGGGCCAGCAGGGTACGCAGTTCCGGCTGCCCGATTAAAATAATCTGCAGCAGCTTATGGGTCGCTGTTTCCAGATTGGTCAACAAGCGGATCTCTTCCAGTACCTCGGTACTCAGGTTCTGCGCTTCATCAATAATCAACACCGTGTGGCGGCCACGTGCATAGGCGTCCAGCAAGTAACGGTTGAGTACATCAGTCAGCGACTTGACACTCACTCCATTTGCATCGTAACTAACGCCAAGTTCATCACATACCGTCTCGATCAGCTCGATAACGGTCACCTTGGGATTCAACACCAGTGCCAGATCAACATTCTCCGGTATCTGCTCCAGCAGGCAGCGACAGATCGTGGTCTTTCCGGTTCCCACTTCACCGGTTAACTGCACGAAGCCGCCGCCGTCACCGAGTCCATACAGCAAATGCGCCAACGCCTCGCGATGACGCGCACTCATGTAGAGGAAACGCGGGTCCGGCGTGATCGAAAAAGGTCGTTCTGTCAGATTGAAATGCTCAAGATACATATCGTTTTACTGTGCAGCCTGTCACAGAGTGTTTGCTGGACACCCGGGGCGGGTCGATCCACCCTTTTTTTGGCCGCCCCATGTGTTACCACCCCGGGAAGTCACTGCCTCGAAGAGAACGACACCAGCACCCTGCCAGTGATGTCGAATAATATCCTTTCTTTACTGCCTGTTGCGACAGTAATCCTGATTATTTCAAGCACACTGTTGCTGGCCGGCACTGGCAACCGTGGCCAGGCGCAAGGGCTGACTGAAAAG
>JAJDNX010000141.1 GCA_022340485.1 Gammaproteobacteria bacterium
TCATTTCACCCGGCCGCGCACGCGTGTTTTTTCAGGGAGGACGATTGTTATCCGCGGTCAACGAATATGAGCCGCACTGCCAATTGATGGTTCGTGACATTTCGGAACAGCCCCAGACGGTTCATGCAGGCCGCTTTACCATCGACAGGGTGTTCGGGAATTCTGGCGAAATTGTTCACAGTGACTACATCCGCCTGGCTTCTGCCGGTGCGACTGTCATCGCGGATGGAGGTGGGGACGGGGACGCTGATGGCAGGCTGATTTATTTTTACTTCTTGGGGTTGCATGCCGATGAGCAGCCCAATGTTACCTACCTGGTCTGTGGAGGCGCATTGGAGATGGCCGCCTTCGCCCGCTACCCAACCCTTCAGGATATCCAAGCCGCACTGGGGGACTATGCTACGCTGATACTTCCGGAAGAGGGTTGACGTTTGTCAACTACCCGTAGCCATTCAGAAAGAAACAACACTCGCCGGGTCGCAAAGGCATCAATCGTTCAACGGCCGGGGATTTACGGGCAGCCTGTCGTGAAAAACCATGCTCAAGGGATCCAAAGTTCTATGAAAACCCTCGGTACCCTGGGGACAGGGATGCTGTTGCTGGTGCTGGGTGCAACTGCGGTTGCCTATGACCTCAACGAAAAACTTTCCATCGGCGGGGTTATTGCCGGAAGCATGCAGTGCCAGCGATTATACGGGAAGGCCGGTGCTGACAACGACTGTCAAGGTGCCCTGCCGATACAACCGGAAGCCAGTTACAGGCCCACCGAACATGATGAGATGTTCATCAAGTTTGGCTTTGCCATTGGCAACGGCCTTACTGATGAATCCCCCTTTGTACTTGCCCCGTGGGCAGCCGACCTGCATGATGGCGTGAACAACATTAACGGTTCCAGTCGCAATTACCTGTTAACCGCCTGGTACCGGCACACTTTTATACCTCGTCAGGGTTCTAGCGTGGACGCGACCATCGGGATCATCGATGCCACAGATTATCTTGATGAGAATACCTACTCCAACGATGAATACAGGCAGTTCATGAACGAGGCACTGGTGAATGGCCCCAATACCTTTCTGCCATCGTATGACGTGGGCGGGGCGCTGTTATGGGACACCGGTAGCTGGTCGCTACGTGGTGTGGTAATGAACGTTAACGAGAACGACGACGGCAATGAGTACCTGTTCTACGGCGCGCAGCTTGGCTATACACTGCAATCAAGATTCGGCGAGGGTAACTACCGGGTATTACTCGACCGCACCAGTAAGGATTTTCTCGCAAGCAATGGTGAATCCAGGCACAAACGCACCTCGATTCTGTTCTCACTGGACCAGCAACTGGGTGATCTGCTGGGGGCATTTCTTCGCTTCGGCTGGCAGGATGAAAGTGCCGCCGTAGACTACCATGGAATCTGGTCAGGGGGTATCGACATCCACGGGATGTCCTGGATGCGGGGCGAAGATAATATTGGCCTGGGCTATGCGTATCTGGATGGTGGCAATCTGGGAATCAGGCATTCACAGGCCGCCGAGGCCTATTATCGCTTTGTGATCGACGATTATTTCGCCCTGACTGCCGACGTACAGTATATGAAAGACGACCTGCGAAACCAGGAGAATCCGGCCGGTTTTATCTATGGCTTGCGAATCACATCAGAATTCTGAACCGTGCAACGGTCAGCAACAAAGCTTCGGAGACACACTATGACACTTCTGCAGAACGCATCAGGGTGTCCGCGCGAGCATCACCAGGTCGGTCACCTGAGATGCAATCGCTGGATTCCGGTTACGGTTAAATTTTGTAAGCGGATGTATTATTTTTGTCTGCTCGCGGGATGATTGTCATGAAAACATTGCTGATGAGCCGGTGGTTGAGGGGGGTAGGTGTTGCTGCCGTTCTCGTGCTGGCGGGTTTCCTCGGTATCGTTACGAGGGTGCTGGCCTCTGAGGGTTTGGTCGAGCATGGCAGGTATGTCTTTTATGCGGCGGGCTGTGTTTCCTGTCACACCAGCGACCAGCTGATGGCCGGAGGCAGGTCTTTAGTTACTCCCTTCGGGACGTTCTATCCGCCGAATGTCACCCCGCACAAGGAATACGGGATTGGCGCATGGAACGAGGAGGAATTTGTCCGTGCATTGCGTGAAGGGGTGAATCCGCAGGGCGAACACTATTACCCTGCGTTTCCCTATACCTCTTACACAAGGATGACACGCCAGGATATGCAGGCCTTGTATGCCTATCTGCTGACGTTACCGGCATCCTCCAGGGAGCGACGGCCGCATGATGTTCAATGGCCTTTCTCCTTGCGATCAATGATCCCGCAATGGAAGTCGGGCCGCTTTACACCAGGAGCGTATCATGCAGATCCGGAGAAATCGGCACAGTGGAACCGTGGTGCCTATCTTGCCAATGCCCTTGGACACTGCAGTGAATGCCATACACCGCGTGACTTTCTCGGTGCCCCGCGTCGCGATCGCTACCTGGCTGGCACCTGCACGGGACCGGATGACAGGGTGGTGCCAAATATCACAGCGGATCGCAAGACGGGCATCGGTAACTGGACATACGAGCAATTGCTGACGTTCTTGCGGACAGGCAAGAAGCCCGATGGCGTCTTTACCAGCAGTCTCATGGCAGAAGTTCTGGGCACCAGTTGCATGCGCTTGAACGAGTATGACCTGCATTCACTGGCCATCTATCTGCAGTCAGTGCCGCAGATTCACAATGATCTGGACACCCTGTGCACACCCTACGATGATTCGTTCATTTACGAATAATGCAGTGGCTGCAGGGAGTCTGGCGTCACGTTGTACCGCCAAGGGTTACCATAACGGCTGCTGGGTCTTCCTGCGGTATGGGTATCCCGGGCTAACGTGCCAGTGACACTAGAACCAACCCCTGCACTCCTGGAGAACCTGTACTGGGTAACACTGCTTGCGGTGATTGTCTCTTCCGCATCAGGAGTACTCAAGGCCGGGTTTAAGCAGTTCGATCTGTTTGGCGTGATCATTATTGCGATTGCCACTGGACTGGGGGGCGGTTCACTTCGCGATATGCTGCTGGACCGGGATGTGTTCTGGATTCGTGACCAGGTGTTTTTCATTGCTTCACTCGGCAGTGCCATTGCGGTTTTTATTGCGGCAAGACTGGTGGCGATCCCACAAAGATTATTCCTGGTCGCTGATGCAGCCGGTCTTGCTACCTTCGGCATAGCAGGAACACTGGTTGCACTGATGCTTGGAGCGCCCATGCTGGTTGCCAGTTTTATGGGCGTAATGACGGGAACCATGGGTGGTATCTTCCGCGATGTGCTTTGTAATGAGCCGCCAGTTGTGTTTCTTAGCCCGCTCTATGCAACGGTGTCCTGGGGTGGTTCTTTACTCTTCATAGGCCTGTTGTATCTTGGTCTGGATAGCAGCCTGGCGGCTGTCATTGCCGGGCCAGCCATCTTTATCTCACGCCTGTTGGCCATTCAATACAATATCAGCCTGCCAAAATTTCGCTTCAAGTCCTGAGGCTGGCTTTGTGTAAACGCGATCTTCCTGGCGGAAGGGGCACGATACCATGCGCACCACCAGGCGTGTATCAACGTGACGCTTCCTGCTTGCGATCCGGCAGCGGTTACAGCTGCCAGATCAAGGGCACCAGCCCAACCGTGACCAGGCCAACCAGCAGGGTGAGAGGCAAGCCGATGCGTGCGAAGTCGGCAAACCGGTATCCGCCCGCGTTGTAGACCATCAGGTTAGTCTGGTATCCGATGGGTGTTGCGAAGCTGGCAGAAGCCGCCACCATGATGGTAATGGCAAACGGCATCATCTCCACCTGCATGTGTTGGGCAGCCGACAGGGCAATGGGGAAGGCCAGCACTGCCGCGACATTATTGGTGACGATCGCGGTGAGCAGGGCAGTGGCGGTGAACACCAGCACCAGGGTAGCCCAGGGATTGCCACCCGCCAGGCTGATGATCCCGTCAGCCAGTACCCCTGCCGCGCCGCTCTTCTGCAGTGCGGCGCCGACGCCAAAGGAGGTGGCAATGACTACAAGCACCTGCCAATCCGGCGCCTGTCGCGCGGCCTGTCCGCTGGTACAGCCCAGCACGATCATCAGGCCGGCTGCCAGCAGGGCGGCTTCGAGGATACTCAACAGGCCACTCGCCGCCAGTGCCACCATGCCGATGGTGACGGCCAGTGCTGCCGGTGCGCCCTTGTGATTGGGTGGATGAAAACCGCCGATTTCACTGACCAGTAAAAAGTCCCTTGATCTGCCATGCCGGTCGATGAAGTTGGGGCGCGCCTCGAGCAACAGGGTGTCACCCGCACGCAGCACGATATCACCGATCTTGCCGCGCATGCGTTCGCCGTTGCGAGCCATTGCGATGATGACCGCTTGGTAGTGGGTGCGGAAGCGGCCTTCGCGCACGCTCTTGCCGGCAAGCGGACAAGTGTCCGATACCACTGCCTCGAAAAAGCTGCGGTCCTTGCGAGCCCCTTCCAGTTTGAATATCTGATCCGTAGCCGGCACCAGGCCATGAAAACAATGCAGGTCAACCACCGATTCGATAGCCCCCACAAAGATGAGCCGGTCATTGGCCTTCAGGCGTTCCTGTGGTCCTACGGCAGGCAGGATGGCGCCAGCACGTTCGATCTCCGCCAGGTACAGGCCGGGCAGGCAACGCAGACCTGCTTCCTCTATGCTGCATCCTTGCAGCGGGCTGCCCGCTTCTACCATCATTTCCGTTGCGTATTCCCGCATGCCATCCTTGTGAAGCAGTGGCTCTTTACGGTCAGGCAGCAGTCGTCCGCTGAACAGGAACACGAACAGGAACACACTCACGGAGATGGGCAAGCCGATCCATGCCAGCTCGAACATTCCCAGACCGGGTAACTCTGCCTGTTCCACCAGCAGGCCGTTGACCACCAGATTGGTACTGGTGCCGATCAGGGTGCAGGTACCGCCCACGATGCTGGCGTAACTGAGAGGAATCAGTAGTCTGGACAGACTCAGGTTATTGCGCCGTGCCCACATCTTGACTGCAGGTACGAACACCGCTACCACCGGGGTATTGTTGAGAAAGGCACTCAGGATGGCCGCCGGTGCCATCAGGCGCGCCTGTGCATGCCGTATATTGCGCGGGCGCCCGAGGATATGCTGCACGATCCAGCTTACGGCCCCGGTTTCAGTCAGGCCACTCACCACAACATAGAG
>JAJDNX010000142.1 GCA_022340485.1 Gammaproteobacteria bacterium
CCGATGATGCCACCGACCTTGATCATGACATAGATCTCGATCAGCGGCACCAGCAGGAATAGCAGCAGCAGAACGGGGAAGGGACTCATGGGTGCAACATACCCGAATCCACCGGGAATAACGAGGATGTATTATCAGACCAGGATGATTTACACACGCTACCAGGGTAACCGAAGCTGCAGGGTATAGCGCCAGATGCCTTGTTTCATTACCACGGGACCCATGCAGGAACATGGAGTTTTTTTGTAAGACCTTTATTTTTCTTGGTTTCCGCGGATTCCGTGGGCATCCGTGGGCATCCGTGCGGCTTGTCGCTAACGTTTCCTTCAAGTCTCCGGTATATTTGACTGATGTCTGCAGAGCCGCGCATTGGACTGTGTACCGTTCCCGACAAGGGTACGGCCATGCGCATTGCGGCTGCGCTGGTTGCAGAACAACTGGCTGCCTGCGTGAACATCATCCCGGCGGTCCAGTCGGTATACCGGTGGCAGGGCGCAGTCGAGCAGGCAGAGGAGCTGTTGCTGTTGATCAAGACCAGTGACACGGTCTGGTCTCAGCTGCAGGAACGTATACTGGCGCTGCACCCGTACGAACTTCCGGAAATCATCTCTGTCCCAATACAGGATGGTCACAGCAACTATCTGAACTGGATAATAAACAATCTAAAAACACCATGAAAATACTTTGCAGAATACTGACCCTGCTGACACTTTCAATGGCGGTAACGCCCGCTGCACTGGCCGAGATCGATGCCCTGGAACCGGAGTTGCTGGATCCTGACAAGGCCTTTGCCATCAGTGTCAGCAGCATCGACAACACCACGCTGCAGGTGCGCTGGGACATCGCGGAGGGTTACTACATGTACCGCGACCGCATTCGCTTCAGCACGGAAACCCCGGGCGTAACACTCGGCGAAGCCACACTGCCGGCCGGCAGCATCAAGGATGATGAATTCTTCGGCAAGATTGCCATCTTCCGCAACCAGGTCACCGCGACCATCCCCGTCAGGCGTGCCACTACAGGACCGGCCAAGGTGCAGCTGAAAGCGGTGTCACAGGGTTGTGCCGATATCGGCGTCTGTTATCCACCGCACACCCAGCTGATGACCGCGCAACTGGACAACGTCGCCACCGCCCCCCCCGCCGCTTCGAAGACCAGCACCGCCCTGCAGGCCCTGAACAGCTTTAGCGAAAACCTCGGGCTCGACGATGACGAGGAAGAATTTCTGGACCCGGATATCGCCTTTTCACCCGACATCCTCCTGGAGACGCCCACCGAGCTGGTGGTGCGCTGGATGATTGCGGAAGGCTATTACCTCTATCGCGACAAGATCGGCATCACCCTCGTTGATGGGGAGGATGTCACACTCACTAGTGTTGAACTCCCGGAAGGCCAGGTCAAACACGACGAGTTCTTTGGTGATGTACAGATATTTCACGATGAAGTACGTGCCCGGGTAGCGCTGCAGCGCAGTAGCGCCGCTGCCACCGACATTACCCTGCAACTGGCCTACCAGGGTTGTGCCGAGAAGGGAATTTGCTACCCGCCAATCAAGAAACAGCTGGCGGTCGAACTACCGGCGATGGATTCCGGGGAGACCGCTGCTACAGCCGCGCAGGGCACCACGGACAGCGGCAATTCATCCATTGGCTCTGGCAACCAGGATGATTTTGCCAAGGTGTTGAAGGAACGCAGTCTGCTATGGGCCGTGCTGTTCTTTTTTGCGGCCGGGGTACTGCTGGCGTTCACCGCCTGCATGTATCCGATGATCCCGATCCTTTCCAGCATCATCGTCGGCCATGGCAAGCAGGTCACGACCGGCAAGGGCTTCCTGCTGTCGCTGGTCTATGTCGAGGCAATCGCAGTCACGTACGCAATTATTGGCGTGGTCTCGGCACAGGTCGGTGCCGGGGTACAGGCCTTCTTCCAGAACCCGTGGATCCTTGGCTTTTTCGCGCTGGTGTTCGTGGCGCTGGCATTGTCCATGTTCGGCTTCTTCAACCTGCAGTTACCGGCCGCCCTGCAGTCCAGGCTCAGCCACACCAGTAACCGTATGCAGGGTGGCACACTGCTGGGCGTAGCGGCCATGGGCGTACTCTCGGCCCTCATCGTTGGCCCCTGCGCCGGCCCGGTTTTGATCGGTGCACTGATCTACACCAGCCAGAGCGGTGATTACCTGACTGGTGCACTGGCCATGTTCGCACTCGGGAACGGCATGGGTGCCCCACTGCTGCTCATTGGTGCCTCCGGTGGCAAGTTACTGCCCAAGGCGGGTGGCTGGATGGATACCGTCAAGGCCGTGTTCGGCGTCATCCTGCTGGGCGTCGCCATCCTGATGCTGGAGCGCATCCTGCCGGGGCCGGTTACCCTGATACTGTGGGCGCTGTTGCTGATCATCCCGGCCATCTACATGCGCGCACTGGACGCACTGCCGGAAGATGCCTCTGGCTGGCGCCGCCTGTGGAAAGGACTGGGCATCGCGATGCTGATCTACGGCGTGATCCTGATTATTGGCGCGACCACCGGCGCACGCGACCCTTTCAATCCACTGCGTAATCTCAATACAGGGGCGACCAGTGGCGTACCGACCGCACAACACCTGCAGTTCCAGCGCATCAAGAGTGTTGCCGACTTCAACCAGGCACTGCAAGGCAGCAGCCAGGCCGGCAAGCCGGTGATGCTGGATTTCTACGCCGACTGGTGCACCTATTGCCTGAAGATGGAGGACTACACCTTCTCGGACCCAGGAGTACAGGCCGCACTCGCCGGGGTAACCCTGCTACAGGCGGACGTCACCGCCAACGACAGCGAGGACCTGGCGCTGTTAAACCACTTCAAGCTGTTTGCCCCGCCCGCCATCCTGTTCTTCGGCAGCGACGGCCAGGAACGCACACAATATCGCATGATCGGTTTCATGGACGCGGAAGATTTTCTCGCACACCTGCAGCAGGCATTCCCATAGGAGCGGACCGCACTTTTGCCTGTGTCGTCAATACCAACACCCCATTCGCCACGGAAAGTCTTTATGCAAGCCAGAAATCGCCGAGGTGATACGCAGCGGCGGTAAGAACAAAATTCAGGATTTTTTATTTCGGCTTCAGGTCAAACTTGCGCAGCAAATCGTACATGGTCGGGCGGCTGATGCCGAGCAGGTCGGCTGCCTGCGAGACCTTGCCGCCAACATGGTTGAGTGCACGGATGGTTGCCTGGCGGTCGGTACGGTCACGTATCTCG
>JAJDNX010000146.1 GCA_022340485.1 Gammaproteobacteria bacterium
GGCAAGCCGGTACGTTCCGCATAGGCGCGTACGAAATCATCCCCCAGTTCGCCGAGCATGAGCTTACCCACTGCCGTCACGTGCAGGGGCGCGCGACTGCCAATCACCTGATCCACTTTCATCATACGACGCGCACTTACCCGTTCTACATAGATCACGTCGTCTCCCTCACGTACCGTTAGATTGACCGTTTCGCCCAACTCATCACGTAGCTGGCGCATGATGTCCAGGGCCTCCTTGCGGATGTCGAAGCCCCGGCTGACATACCTGGCAAGCTTCAGCAGTTTGCGTCCGAGCAGATACTGGCCTGCACTGTCGCGCTCCACGAAACCCGCATCGATCAGTGAACCGAGGATGCGGAATGCAGTGGACGGGTGCAGACCGGTATCCGCGGCCAGGATCTTGAGATGGACGGCTCCGCCATTGGCAGCAATCGCGTCCATTAACAGCGCAGCGCGATCGATGACTTGTATCGATGAAGGTTTTTTCATTTCGTATTGTGAAAACGATTATGTATTGCGAAATTTGATTTGTACGCTACACTGATTTGCAAAGTCAAGCTTGAACCGGGTACTCGTGAATGGGTGCCTTTTCATTTGAGCCCAATTTTTCGCATTATGAAATTTATTTTGCATTTTGAAAATAGGTACTATTCGAGAGGTCACACCGATGAACAACACCGCTGAGAAGATTACGCTTGACATACCGGCTTTTGCGGACGGTATTCAATATTTTGGTGAACCATGGCCGGAATTCGCAATGTATGCCGACCGCGCCGTGATCTGCGAGGGCCAGAGTGCCATCGCTGACGCGTCGGACCACAAGGCTGCCTACCAAACCCTGCTCGGAGCCGACGCCCTGCGCTATCTGACCTTGCAGGTCACCGCTTCCAAGGGCTCTGGCCATCCGGGAGGATTTGCCTCCAGCGCCGAGGCCCACGCTGCGCTGATGATGCTTGGCCATACCAACATCGTCACAGAGGTCGGCCACCACGCACCCGGTTTTTATTCCGCCATGTTCCTGGATTCCTCCCTGGAGGAGATGGGTATTTACACGGTCAACGACATGATGCAGCGCTTCCGTGAAAAGCACGGCCTGCTGGGACACCTGTCAGGCGCCATACCCGGCCTGCTGGCCCCCGCCGGTCCTCTCGGCCAGGGCCAGCACTTCGCCATGGCCGGGGCCTATCTGCATCGCGACAAGCTGTTCCCGGTCACCATCGGTGATGGCGGCATGGGTGAACCCTATGTGCTCAACTCCATGATGCACTTCCACACTGCCTATCCGGAGGTCACCAACTTCCTGCCGACCCTGATCTGGAACGGTTACTCCCAGGAACACCACTCCATGGTCTCGCTGCATCGCAACGAGCAGATGCTCGATTACTGGAAGGGCCATGGTTTCGAGGAGGTAATTCTGGTCGATGCAAAGGCATTTGATGACACCGACCAGCCATCCCCGTTCGTCGACAGCACCCGCTTCTCCTTCCAGCAGCGCCTGGCCTTCGTCAGGGCCGTGCTGCTTGGTCTGGATCGGGCCGCCAGATCCGCCCTGGACGGGACTCTGACCGCCTTCATCATCAAGCAGCTGAAGGGTTCGGGTGTGCATACCAGCGGTGCCAAGTCCCATAACCTGTACCCAGCGGATACGCTCGATGCCCAGCACATTATCAACGGGTTAACCCGCCGTGCCCTGCCTGCCCGGGCCTGGCAGATCGTGCGCGACAACTTCACCCGCGCCGGTGGTGGTCCCGCCGCCCGCACCGTGGTCACAGAATCCGAACGGGCACTGGCACCCCTGCCCAGGCTGCAGCTGCAGGAGTTCGCCAAGGGGGAGAAAGCCGTTCCCTCCACCGCCATGGGTGCCCTGGTGGGTCAGGTCGGTCAGGCCGACAGCCGCTTCGTCGTCACCAATGCGGATGGCAACGAGGCCTCGGCCATGAAGAACATCAACGACGTACTGAAAATCCGCCATCCAACCGAGGACCCGCTGTACAATCAAAACCCGACTGGTCAGGTCTACG
Source organism: Gammaproteobacteria bacterium (assembly GCA_022340485.1). GTDB lineage: Bacteria > Pseudomonadota > Gammaproteobacteria > UBA9214 > UBA9214 > UBA9214. The sequence goes on from JAJDNX010000146.1 coordinate 2,024, forward strand.
AGCCCCTGAACGAGGATGCCTGTGCGGGCTTCGCTGCCGGTCTGGCCTTGTTCGGCTCCCGCGCGCTCTGGCTGTCGTATGAGTCCTTCGCCATCAACGGTTGGCCGATTGTGCAGACGGTGGCCCAGGCCATGGCGGAGCTACGCCGCAAGACCCCGTCCATCGTCACCATGTTCACTGCCGGTGCCCTGGAGCAGGGCCGTAACGGCTGGACCCATCAGCGCCCGGAGATCGAGAACTACTTCGGCGCCATGATGCGCAACGGCAACACCTTCCCGCTGTTTCCCTGTGATGCCAACTGCATCCAGGCAGCTTACGAATACGCCACCAACAGCTTCAACAAGGCCATGGTGATCATCGCTTCCAAGAGCCCGCTGCCGGTCTACCTCTCCCTGGAGGAGTCCCGCGAGGCGGTCGAAGATGGCGCGGCCATCCTCTATGAGTCCGAGCGTGGCGACAAGGGCATTGTGGTATTCGCGGTCACGGGCGACATGGTCTTGCTGCCCGTGTTCGAGGCCAGGAACCAGCTGGAGACAGAAGGCTACCGGGTGCGCATCGTTGCGGTGGTCAATCCCCGGGCCCTGTATCGCCCCAGCGACCTGGCCTGGGACACGGTCGCCCAACCGGACAACCGCTTCATGGACGACGACCACTTCAATGTGCTGTTTGATGGCGACGTGTTACTCGGCGTGAGTGGCGGGCCCAGCGCTGCCCTGGAGCCAGTGATGCTGCGTACCCGCGCCAGCCGGCGCGATGTGATTTGCTGGAAACGCGGTGAGACCACCGCCTCGCCGGCGGAAATCATGGAGTACAACCACATCACGGCCGAAGCCATGAGCGAGCGCGCCAGGGCCCTGGTTTCAGGTTGAATACCACCACACTCCTGGAGTGGAGAGGAAGAGATTAACGGAACAGACCATGACCGAGACCAAGATCATCGTTTTGGATGACGACCCGACCGGTTCCCAAACGGTCCACAGCTGCCTGCTGCTGACCCGCTGGGACGTGGAAACCCTGAAACACGGGCTGCGGGATACCGCACCCCTGTTCTTCGTCCTTACCAACACCCGAAGTATGGAGGCTGCACGGGCCGCAGAAGTGACCCGGGAAGTTTGCGTCAATCTGAAACAGGCCCTCGAGGGACTGGCCATGGAAGGTCATCCCATCAATCCTCTGGTCGTTAGCCGTTCCGACTCTACCCTGCGCGGCCACTACCCGGTGGAGACGGATGTAATCGCGGAGCAACTGGGTCCCTTTGATGCCCACTTCCTGGTACCCGCATTTTTCGAGGGGGGGCGCATTACCCGCAACAGCATCCATTACCTGATGGTGAATGGCCATGCAGTACCGGTGCACGAAACCGAGTTCGCCCGGGATTCGGTGTTTGGCTACCGCCACAGCTATCTGCCCGATTACGTAGAGGAAAAGACCCAAGGCCGTATTCGTGCCGATCAAGTGGAACGTTTTCTGCTCTCGGACGTGCGCGCTAACTCCCTGTCCCGGCTACTGGCTACACAGGGCAATGTCTGCTGTGTGGTGGATGGGGAGACGCAGGCCGATCTCAACCGATTTTGCCTGCAGTTGATCGAGGCGGCAGGACAGGGCAAGCATTTTCTGTTTCGCAGCGCGGCCAGCCTCCTCACCGCACTGGCACAGCTGCCGCCACAGCCTGTGGCGGCCGAGGCCATGGCCGAATATGTTCGGGACGGGCGCGCCGGTGCGGTGATCGTTGGTTCCCATGTGAAGAAAACCACCCAGCAACTGCAGGCGCTGCTCGGGATGCCCGGGATCTCGCCCATCGAGGTGGATGTGGAGCAGCTCGATTCGGATCGCCAGGCCCTGCTGGATGGGATCATCCGGCGAACCCACCAGGCCCATGCCCAGGGCCTGACTTCGGTGGTCTACACCAGCCGTGTTGAGAAAACTTTCAGCGACCAGGCAACCCGCCTGGCGTTCGGCGAACAGGTCTCCGGTCTTCTGATGGATGTGGTAAGGAACCTGCCCCCCAGCCTGGGCTTTCTCATCAGTAAGGGCGGCATTACCTCCAACGACGTGCTGAGCTCGGGTCTTGCGCTGCAAGCCTCGCGGGTCGTCGGGCAGATCCTGCCCGGCTGTTCGGTGGTGCGTTGCCCCGAGGACCATCCACGTTATCCCATGCTGCCAGTCGTCATCTTCCCCGGGAATGTGGGTGGTGAGGATGCCCTTGCTGAGGCGTATACCCGATTGTCGGATGTGATGCATGAAGATCTTGCGGCCAAACAGGCCAGGACATGAGGGTGCTGTCAGCGTTGCCGATCAAGCCCAAGCGACGAACTGAAGCAACTAGTATCTGCATGCTCGACTCATCATGGGTTTGCCAGCAGTTGCCACATTACCGGGTTACAGTGATGTGATACTTGATTGCGCTACAAGCAATTGGCACCTGATAAACGGCGAAGCAACAATCCATGCCCCCCGCACTGCCGCCTAGAGCTGAAGGGAATGTTTGTTTTCAGCCGCCGCCTGCATTTGCAGCAGTTCCTCTTCAGCACCCGCTGCGTGCGTAAGGTCTGCAACATTTTGCTTGGTGAAGAAACCGGAGAAATCGCCAAAGCGCTGCACATACTCGATGATCAGTGATGAGTGCTCGGACGCACTGGAAAAGATCTGCTTGAGCCCTTCTTCCTGTGAGCCAATGATCTCCAGCAGAAACTTCTTGCCATTTTGCTTGATGACATCAACCACGTAGTCGATGTTGGCCAGATCCCCCTGCATGCCGTCTTTTACGGCAAAGGCGATATGATGCAGTCGCGGACCATAGTTACGCACAAAGTTTTCCGTCGGCGAAGGCAGTTTTTCCAGGTGATTAACAAAATAGGGTGTGTTGTTAGCCGTAAACACCTTCGCTGGACTGCGGTTTTCCTCTTTGAAATGTACGCTCTTGGTCACATTCGTCGAGGAATTCTGATCCTTGATGTCATAGGAACCCCAGTAGTAATAACTGCTCAGTGACAGATACTCCAGGATCGCTACTTCACGATTCTGACTATAGACACGCGTTGCCAGATGATCGATGGGCTGAATCAACTCTTCGATACCCAGGTTCGTCTGAATTTCCTTGGCAGCAAGATACACCGACTGCACGTCGTCACGAATACTGCTGATACCCAGTGAATACACGCGAATCTGATTTAGCGGCCGTTCCAGATAGCCAACGATATTGTGCGTGTAAGGGGATGGTTTGGATATTGCGATGTTGCCTGGCAGTTCCATCTTACGGACCTCGTCCTGATTGAAGAAACGAAATTCGCGTTCGGTTTGCAAGGCCACTACCTCGTGCAGGTTCCCAACCCGGTAGATCTCGCCCATGTAACGGCAGTTGGGTTTGATGGCACCAATGGGATACACCTCGTTCAGGCTGCGGAAGATACCGCGAATATTCGGGTCCTTCACTTCACGTACCAGGATATCCGGCGAATTCATGTTTATGCGCAAAACATGTGTCCAGTGAGTTTCGCTTTCGAGGGTTACCAGATAATGATACGGTGTCATTAATGCCAGCTCGGCGATATAGTCGATGGAATGCCCCGGATCGACAGTCATCATGATGGCATCAATTTCCCCGATCAGGTCCGTCAGGCCCACGCGGTCACGTTCTTCCAGAAGCCTGAGCAAATAGTCCTCGAAAAATTGCGAATTTTGCTTGTCACCGTAACGATTGAACTGGCTGGATGGGGCTAACATGGCTGTGTCCTTCTGAATATTGACTGTAGTACTTTAGATAATCCGTGTGCCGCGACATGCAATCCTGCTTCGGGCGCGATCCCCT
>JAJDNX010000013.1 GCA_022340485.1 Gammaproteobacteria bacterium
GCCTCGAGCATCTTGCCGATCTTGATGCCAAGTCCCTTGGCGGCCCAGCCAAGGTGCGTCTCCAGCACCTGGCCAACGTTCATGCGCGAGGGCACACCGAGCGGGTTGAGGACGATATCCACCGAGGTACCGTCTGCCATGAACGGCATGTCCTCGACCGGCTGGATCATGGAAATCACACCCTTGTTGCCGTGACGACCGGCCATCTTGTCACCCGGCTGTACGCGGCGCTTCACCGCCAGGTAGACCTTCACCATCTTCAGTACCCCGGGTGCCAGATCATCACCGGTGGTCAGCTTGACACGCTTGTCTTCGAGGCGCTCCTCAAAGGTCTTGCGCAGATCCTTGAGCTGCCCGGAAATCTTTTCCAGATCGGCATTGGCGTCTTCATTCCGCAGGCGGATTTCAAACCACTTGTCGCGGCCAACCTCGGCCAGGTAGTCCTTGGTAATCTTGCTTCCTGCAGCCAGTTTTTTCGGACCGCCCTCTGCCACCTTGCCCTGCAGCATGGATTCGACGCGACTGTAGATGTCGTCTTCCATAATACGCAGCTGGTCATTCAGGTCCTTGCGCACCTGGGCCAGCTGGTCTGCCTGTATCTGCAATGCACGGGCATCCTTCTCGACACCGTCACGGGTAAATACCTGCACATCGATCACCGTACCGTCCATGCCACTGGGCACACGCAGGGAGGTATCCTTGACGTCAGCGGCCTTCTCGCCAAAGATGGCGCGCAGCAGCTTTTCTTCCGGGGTCAGCTGTGTCTCGCCCTTTGGCGTCACCTTGCCGACCAGGATATCGCCCGGCTTGACCTCTGCACCGATATAGACGATACCGGACTCGTCCAGCTTGGAGAGCGCCCCCTCACCGACGTTCGGGATGTCACCGGTGACCTCTTCCGAACCCAGCTTGGTATCGCGCGCCACGCAGGTCAGCTCCTCGATGTGGATGGTGGTGAAACGGTCTTCCTCGACCACCCGCTCGGAAATCAGGATGGAGTCCTCGAAGTTGTAGCCGTTCCAGGGCATGAAGGCGACCAGCAGGTTCTGGCCAAGGGCCAGTTCACCCATGTCGGTACTGGGGCCATCAGCCAGCACATCACCGCGGGCAATCACGTCACCCGGCTTCACCAGCGGGCGCTGGTTGATACAGGTGTTCTGGTTGGAACGGGTATACTTGGTCAGGTTGTAGATATCCACGCCCGGCTCGCCGGCCACCGTTTCATTGTCATTGACGCGTACCACGATACGACCGGCATCTACGGAATCCAGCACACCACCGCGCTTTGCTACCACGGTAACGCCGGAGTCAACGGCCACGGTGCGCTCGATACCAGTACCAACGAGTGGCTTTTCGGTGATCAGCGTCGGCACCGCCTGACGCTGCATGTTTGAACCCATCAATGCACGGTTGGCATCATCATGTTCAAGAAAGGGAATCAGGGCGGCGGCCACTGACACGATCTGCTTCGGCGACACGTCGATATAGTTGACCTTGTCGGGTGTTGAGGTCATGAATTCATTGTTGTGACGACAGGTCACCAGGTCATCCCTCAGCCGGTTGTTTGCATCCACATCGGCATTCGCCTGGGCGATAATATAGCGACCCTCCTCAATGGCTGACAGATACTCGATATCATCGGTGACCTGTCCATCGACTACCTTGCGATAGGGGGTCTCCAGAAAACCGTACTCGTTGGTGCGCGAGTAAACGGCCAGAGAATTGATCAGGCCGATATTGGGGCCTTCCGGCGTTTCAATCGGACAAACTCGGCCATAATGCGTCGGATGCACATCGCGCACCTCGAAACCGGCACGCTCCCGGGTCAGGCCACCCGGGCCGAGCGCCGATACCCTACGCTTGTGCGTGACTTCAGACAGCGGGTTATTCTGGTCCATAAACTGGGACAGCTGGCTGGACCCAAAGAACTCCTTGGTCGCCGCTGCAACCGGCTTGGCATTGATCAGCTCCTGCGGCATCAGGCTTTCCGATTCCGCCAGGCTGAGACGCTCCTTGACAGCGCGTTCGACACGCACCAGGCCGATACGGAACACATTCTCGGCCATTTCACCAACACAGCGAATACGGCGGTTACCGAGGTGATCGATATCATCCACAAAGCCGTTACCGTTGCGGATCTCGATCAGGATCTTCATGACATCAAGGATGTCTTCTTTTGACAGGATGCCCTCGCCCGTGAGTTCCTCGCGTCCGACCCGGCGATTGAACTTCATGCGGCCAACCGCCGAAAGGTCGTAGCGATCTGCGGAGAAGAACAGATTCTTGAACAGGTTTTGCGCGGCGTCCTTGGTCGGCGGCTCACCCGGCCGCATCATGCGGTAGATTTCGACCATTGCCTCCAGTTCGGTGGTGGTCGGGTCAATGCGCAGTGTACTGGAGATATACGGACCACGATCGAGATCGTTCACATACAGCGTACTAATATCCTTGATGTCCGCATCGCGCAGTTTTTCCAGTAACTCTGCGGTAATCACCTCGTTGGCAACCGCCAGCAGTTCTCCGGTTTCCTTGTCGATGATATTGGTTGCCAGGATTTTCCCGAACAGGTATTCCTCCGGCACTACCAGTGTCTTGACGCCCGCTTTTTCCAGTTCGCGTATATGACGAGCGGTAATGCGCCGACCCTCTTCAACGATCACCTTGGACTTTGCCTTGATATCAAAGGTGGCCATCTCTCCACGCAGGCGCTCTGCAACCAGATTCAGCTTAATTTCATTCTTGGTGATATGAAAATCGTTGGTTTCAAAAAAGATACCGAGGATTTCCTCGTTCTCGTAGCCAAGAGCACGCAACAGGATCGTGGCCGGAAGCTTGCGGCGGCGATCGATGCGTACGAACAGTGCATCCTTGGGATCAAATTCCATGTCCAGCCAGGAACCGCGGTAGGGGATGACCCGAGCGGAAAACAGCAACTTACCGGAGGAATGGGTCTTGCCCTTGTCATGGTCGAAAAACACACCCGGCGAACGGTGCAACTGGGAAACAATCACCCGCTCGGTACCGTTGATGACAAAGGTACCGTTATCCGTCATCAGCGGCAGCTCGCCCATGTAGACTTCCTGCTCCTTGATGTCCTTGATCTTCCTGGCATTTGCCGGGGAATCCTTGTCATAGATAATCAAGCGCACCAGTGCACGCAAGGGAGCGGCGTAGGTAAGGCCTCGCAACTGGCATTCCTTGACATCAAATGCCGCCTCGCCGAGCCGGTAGCTAACGTAGTCAAGTGCCGCCGTGCCTGAATAGCTGACGATCGGAAAAACCGACTTGAATGCCGCATGCAGGCCCTTTTCTTCACGCGAATCGGCGTTTTTATCTGCCTGCAGGAAGTCACGGTAGGAATCTATCTGCGTTGCCAGCAGGTACGGGACATCCAGGATACTGTGGCGCTCGCCAAAGTCCTTGCGAATACGTTTCTTCTCAGTGAAGCTGTAGGCCATCGGTTTTCCTCTCCAGTAAGTACGAAGAAAGCTGCGTGTCTGAGGCGGTTAATCCGTTACCAGTCACAAACTGGCGCTTCGTACTTACGTAAAGCGCCCTTTCAGTTACTCCAAGCAGGACAGGCCGGACGCAGAAACTGCGACCAGCCAATCCTGTATACCCGCGATTGTTGTAATCACAAAGGATTACTAGACCGCCTATTTAAGCTCGACAGTAGCGCCAGCTGCTTCGAGAGTCTTCTTGATCTCTGCGGACTCATCCTTGGAGGCACCCTCCTTGATGGTCGAAGGAACGCCTTCCACCATGTCCTTTGCTTCCTTGAGACCCAGGCCAGTGATGCCGCGAACCGCCTTGATGACGGAAACCTTGTTTTCGCCAAAGCTGGTCATGACAACATCAAACTCGTCCTTCTCTTCAACGGCTGCAGCTTCACCACCACCGGCTGCCGGTGCAACTGCAACGGCTGCCGCAGCAGATACGCCGAATTTTTCCTCCATGGCAGAGATCAGATCAACAACCTCCATCACTGACATGCCCGAAATTGTTTCCAGAATTTCTTCTTGTGAAACGGCCATAACGAAATACTCCTGTTTATAATTTGATCAGTTGAATAATGAAATAGTTTTATGCTGCTTGCTGTTTCTGGTCGCGAATAGCGGCAATCGTCCGAACCAGCTTGCCCGGTACTTCGTTGAGTGTACGGACAAACTTTTCTGTCGGTGCCAGCATGACCGCCATCAGCATACCGATTGCCTGGTCGCGGGTCGGGAGCTTGGCCAGTTTGTCGATCTCTGTCGGCTCAAGCACCTCACCACCAACTGACAGCATGGTGACCTGGAACTTGCTGTTTCCCTTCGCAAACTCCTTGGTCACGCGGGCTGCCGCACCCGGGTCCTGCTGGGAAAAAGCCAGGATCAGCGGACCGGTCAGTCGGTCGCTCATGCAAGCAAAATCAGTACCTTCCAGGGCACGTTTGGCCAGCGTGTTTTTCACGACGCGCAGGTAAACGTTATCCTCGCGTGCCTTGACACGCAGATTTGTCAACTGCTCGACGGTCATACCGCAATATTCTGCGGCCACGGCCGAGTAGGCCCCTTTGGCAACTTCAGAAACTTCAGCAACAACAGCCTTTTTCTCTTCAAGAGTTAATGCCATTGCGTTTACCTCACAGGGAATTCAGCGACGGCACCAGGTCCACCGCCTCCTTCCATTTCATTGACTACACACCAGCATCCATCACCGGTGATGGTTTATGTGACTTGAAGACAGCTCGCTCCCGGCATCCTGCCTCTCGCGACACTTGCACATCCCTGTGCATCAGTCGCTCCCGGCATCCTGCCTCTCGCGACACTTGCACATCCCTGTGCATCGAAAACTGTCTCGACGCCACCCTCTGCGCAGGCCGCCCTGTCTCATAATCAGGACAATTAAAGCCGACGAGTACAAACCCGTCCGCCACCTGCGGTCTTTGACGGCCACCGGTAAAACCGGATCGCTCCCGGCAGTCGCTGCGGGCCTGCAGCCCAGACGCGACACGTATCACCTGCATATATCCCTGCATGTTATGCCTGCCGTTCACGATGCCTGTACCTCCTGTACAGTGCAGCGCCAAACTTGTACTGACGGGCCTGCGGCCCGCCCTGAATTACTATGCAACCAGTGGGGTATGATCCACATGGAGCCCCGGCCCCATGGTGGTCGACACTGACAACTTCCTCATGTAAACACCCTTGGCAGAGGTCGGTTTGGCCTTCACCAGGTCTCCCAGCAAGGCGGACAGATTTTCCCTCAGGGCGTTTATTTCAAAATCCAGCCGGCCAATCTGGCAATGGATGATTCCGGCCTTGTCCGTGCGGTAACGCACCTGGCCAGCCTTGGCATTTCTCACAGCTGCAGCCACATCCTGCGTTACGGTACCCACCTTGGGGTTTGGCATAAGTCCGCGCGGACCCAGAATCTGTCCCAGCGCGCCAACCACACGCATGGCATCCGGCGAGGCAATCACCACATCAAAGTCCATGTTGCCCATCTTAACCTCTTCTGCCAGGTCATCCATGCCAACAACATCCGCACCGGCTTCCCGGGCAGCATCTGCATTTGCGCCCTGGGTGAACACCGCGACACGTACCGACTTGCCGGTGCCGTTAGGCAGCACGGTTGCACCACGCACCACCTGATCGGATTTGCGGGCATCAACGCCCAGATTGACGCTGACATCGACGGATTCCGTGAACTTGACCGTCGATAATTCCTTCAGCAAAGCAAGTGCCTCTTCAAAGGTATAGAGCTTGCCGGGCGTTACTTTTTCCTTGATTGCCTTTGCTCGTTTCGTCAGTTTGGCCATCCCGTCAGCCCTCCACGTCAAGGCCCATACTGCGGGCGGTTCCGGCAATCGTCGAGATCGCGGCATCCATGCTGGAGGCATTCAGATCAGGCATCTTGGTAGTGGCAATTTCTTCCAGCTGGGCGCGCGTAACCTTGCCGACCTTGCTGGTATTCGGCGTACCGGATCCCTTCGCAATTCCAGCGGCCTTCTTCAGCAGGATGGCTGCCGGTGGCGTCTTGGTAATAAAAGTGAAGCTGCGGTCCGCATACACCGTGATCACTACCGGAGTCGGCAAGCCCTTCTCCATTTTCTGCGTTTGCGCGTTAAACGCCTTGCAGAATTCCATGATATTCACACCATGCTGACCGAGGGCCGGACCGACCGGCGGACTCGGGTTGGCTTCACCTGCACGCACCTGCAGCTTGATGTAAGCCTGTATTTTCTTTGCCATGTGTTTACTCCTGTGGGTACCAGCGCCTTGCGGCTCCCCTGTGTTACAAAATCTTCCGGGCTAGGGCCCGGCACGAACTACGCTTTTTCTACCTGGTTGAACGCCAGCTCCACCGGTGTTGAACGGCCGAAAATCAGTACCGACACCCGCAACCGGCTTTTCTCATAATTCACTTCTTCAACAACACCATTGAAATCGTTGAATGGGCCATCGGTAACACGTACTACCTCGCCAACCTCGAACAGCACCTTTGGCCGCGGCTTGTCGACACCCTCCTGCACGCGCTGCAGGATAGCATCGGCCTCGCGATCTGATATGGGCGCGGGCCTGTCGGTGGTTCCACCAATAAAACCCAGCACCTTTGGAGCATCTTTCACCAGGTGCCAGGTATCCTCGTTCATGTCCATCTGGACGAGCACGTAGCCTGGAAAGAACTTGCGCTCACTGCGACGTTTCGAACCTTCGCGCATCTCGACCACTTCCTCGGTCGGCACCAGAATCTGGCCAAAGTGCTCCGACATTTCTGCACGTTTGATCCGCTCTTCGAGGGCACGCTTTACCTGGTTCTCAAAACCCGAATACGCGTGTACCACATACCATTGCAACGACATCGTCAGCCACCCTGTCCGGTTAGCAGCTGAATCGCCCACAGCAGGACCATATCCAGCAACCAGAGAAAAATTCCAACCAGAAACACCATCAGGATAACTGCCAGTGTTGTCTGCACTGTTTCTGCACGCGTCGGCCATACCACCTTGCGGACCTCGGTCTGCGCACCCTTGATAAAGCCGATGATATTCTTGCCAGTGCTGGATTGCGCCGCGATTAGCACGGATATACCCGCAACAACGAGCAGGCCAAGCACGCGCAACACCAGCAACTGCTCATCGAAGCGGTAAAAGGCAACGATAGCAGCTGCCAGCAAGGCTACTGCGATACCAAGCTTGAGACTATCAAACCGGCTTCTCTGTGTTTCAACTTTTGAGTTCATCTAATCCTGCTGCAACTGCTTCAAGTGGTCCTGCCGCAAATGGCAGGCCAGGAGGGAATCGAACCCCCAACCTACGGTTTTGGAGACCGTCGCTCTGCCAATTGAGCTACTGGCCTAAACATACGTGAGACGCGAGTCGTGAATACACCCCGCTTCATGTCTTACGCTTCACGCTTCACGACTTACTCGATGATCTTGGAGACGACGCCGGCGCCAACGGTGCGGCCACCTTCGCGAATCGCAAACCGCAGACCCTCT
>JAJDNX010000030.1 GCA_022340485.1 Gammaproteobacteria bacterium
ACGTCGAAGGTCTGCATCTTCACCACCGGAAATCCGTGCACTTTTCCCGCCTGTTCCAGCAGCGAAAAATTACCGCTACGTTGCTTGCCAAAGCGGAAATCGTCCCCGACAACCAGGTAATTTACCGCCAGGCCGTCAAGCAGGATCTGCTGGATAAACTCGTCTGCCGTCAGCTCCGCCAGGCGGGTGTTAAAACGCAGGCACAGCACCCGGTCGATATGGCAGTCTCGCAGCACCTCCAGCTTCTCCCGGAACCGGGTCAGTCTTGGCGGTGCTGCATGTGGCGTAAAATACTCGCGCGGCTGTGGTTCAAATGTGATCAGCGTCACCGGCAAGCGGCGTTCCCTGCCCTGCGCAACCAGCTGAGCCAATACTGCCTGGTGCCCGAGGTGGACTCCATCAAAGCTGCCTATGGTTGCCGCACAACCCCTGTGTTGAGGTTGCAGATTGTGTAAACCACGAACCAGTTCCATCAGGGGATGACTGACCTCAGTAACAAAACGGCAAAGTATAAAGCATTGCGGCGCTAGCCTTCACCATGCACTTGCTGCATCAAGGTCCTGACTCGCAGACCGCCGAGGTGCAGTAGCAAAAAATAGACGGCTGCCCCCACCATCACCCACACCAGCAGGCCCGTAACCCGTGATCCCACAGGCCACGCCAGCCAGACCTGCAGCGCAGGCATACCCAGCGCCAGCACCGTGCCGAGGGCTATCACCGCGCAACCGATTTGCAGGGACAACCTCGGCCACCCCGGACAGGGTTCATATACCTGCCTGGTTTTCAGCACCCGGAACAATAGCCCGGCATTCACCCAGGCTGCCAGCGAGGTAGCCAGTGCCAGTCCTGCATGCGGTCCGGGAATTCCCAGCATGACCATGGGCACGACAAACAGAAGGTTCAACACCACATTGGTCAACAAGGCAACGATGGCAATGCGCACAGGGGTGGTGGTGTCCTTGCGGGAGTAGAACGCCGGTGCCAATACCTTGACCAGCATAAAGGCCGGCAACCCTGCCGCATAGGCCATCAGGCTCAGGCTGGCCATGTTTACATCTTCCGCGCTGAAGTCACCGTAATTGAACAGGGTCACTAGCAATGGTCGTGCCAGCAAAGACAGCCCGACGGCTGAAGGGATACCGATCAGCAACACCAGTCGCAACCCCAGGTCCACTGTGCGTGAAAACTCATCCGCCGAGTCATTGGCATGGCTGCGTGACAGGCTCGGCAGAATAACGGTAGACAGCGCAATGGCAAACACGCCCAGTGGAAACTCTACCAGCCGGTCGGAGTAGTACAACCAGCTGACGCTGCCGGCCACCAGAAAGGAGGCAATCAGGGTATCAAAGAGCAGATTGATCTGGGCAACCGATGAACCAACAATGCCAGGGAGCATCAATTTCATAATGCGGCGGACACCTGCATCCCGCCAGCCCCATGACGGCCTGGGCATCAGGCCAACACGTTTCAGGGAAGGCAACAGAAACAGCACCTGCACCAACCCTGCAACGAAAACACCCGCCGCAAGTGCCAGCTCCGGTTGTGCCAGATGCGGCGATACCAGGATGGCGGCCCCAATCAATACCACGTTCAACCACACCGACACGAAGGAAGCTGCAGCAAAGCGCCCATAGGTATTCAGTATCCCGGCGGCAAAGGCAACCAGCGAAATGAACAGCAGATAGGGAAAGGTCAGCCGCAGCATCAGCGCCGCCAGATCAAACTGCGCGGCATCGCGATAAAGAAAGCCTGGCGCGAAGACGGTCACCAGCACCGGGCTCGCCAGTACGCCGATGACAGACAAGATCGACAATACCCCCAGCAGGGTGCCGCCAACCTTGTTGATCAGTTGCTGCACCGAGGCGTGGTCACGCTGTTCCCGGTATTCCGCAATGATCGGCACGAACGCCTGGGAAAATGCACCCTCTGCAAATAATCGACGCAGAAAATTCGGGATCTTGAAGGCAACAAAGAAGGCATCCATGCCGGCATTGGCACCAAACCAGCGGGCCAGCACCATGTCCCTTACCAGACCCAGAACCCGTGACACCAGCGTCATGCCACCCACAATCGCTGTATTTTTCAGTAGTTTATGCTGCATGTATGCGGAATTCTTTACGCAAAGCCAACTTCCCCTTCACACAGTAAATTGAAAAAGGTGCCTGTTAAAACAGTAGCTTACCAGCAGATGAGGCAATACGCACCGTCCTGTCCAGCGTGCGTACCAGAGCATGCCACGGTTGCAACGGGTTTACCCTGAAAACCTTTGCCACCACTCGATGATTGACAATGAATACTGAAATCCGCATAGTACTGCGTCTTTCGCAACATGCACTAATGGAGCAGTTCTCTTGGCAAACTCAGCACAAGCAATTAAACGGGCACGACAGGCGGAAATCCATCGCCAGCGAAATGCCAGTCAACGTTCAAATATGCGCACAGCGATCAAAAAGGTAATTGCCTTGATTGCCGCCGGTGATCGTGACGCTGCCAGGCAGGCATATGAAAAGGCCGTGCCGGTTATCGATCATGCTGCAGGCAAGGGTTTGATTCACGCCAACAAGGCAGCCCGTCACAAGAGCCGCCTTAATCAGCACATACGCGGCATGTAAGCAACGGGCAAAGTGTGCAAAAAGCCGGTGAAAAACCGGCTTTTTTGTGCCGGCCATTCAGGTGGTCAGCACCAGATTATCGCGATGTATCAGCTCCGTCTCATCAATATAGCCTAGCAGTTCCTCGATGCGACGGCTGGGTTGCCCGATGATCTGTTTTGAATCTGCCGCATTGTAATTCACCAGGCCACGCGCCACTTCCTCACCGGCGGGATCGAGGCATACCACAAGATCACCACGATCAAATTCACCTTCAACACGGGTTACACCGACGGGCAACAGGCTGCTGCCGGCACTGCGCAGAACCTTTACCGCACCCTCATCCAGTAACAGCCGTCCGCGTACCTTCAATTGCCCAGCAAGCCACTGCTTACGGGCAGCAACGGCACCCCTCACAGGTATTAGGCGCGTGCCCAGTACTTCATCTGCTGCCAGCCGCTGCAGGATATTGCGCTCGCTCCCCGCGGCTATCAGGGTCACTGTCCCTGAGCGCGCAGCGCGAGCGGCTGCGCGTACCTTGGTCAGCATACCGCCACGGCCGAGCGCCCCACCACTGCCAGCAGCCATTTTCTCGAGTGCAGGATCACCGGCCAGTGCCTCGGGGATCAAACGGGCACCCGGGTTGGTGCGTGGATCCCCATCCAGCAATCCTTGCTGGTCTGTTAACAGCACCAGCAAGTCAGCCTCGACCAGATTCGCGACCAGTGCAGCCAGTGTGTCATTATCCCCAAAGCGGATTTCCTCGGTAGCCACCGTATCGTTCTCATTGACGATGGGGATAACGCCCAGATCAAGCAAGGTGCTCAAGGTACTTCGTGCATTGAGGTAGCGCTGACGGTTCACCAGATCTTCATGTGTCAGCAATACCTGAGCGGTATGCAGCCCGTATTTCTGGAAGCGCGATTCATAGGCCTGCACCAAACCCATTTGCCCGATGGCTGCGGCCGCCTGTAATTTATGTAACGCATGCGGACGTCGTGCCCAGCCGAGGCGAGCCAGGCCCGCAGCAACTGCGCCAGAGGAAACCAGTAACACTTCATGGCCCGCCTGCCGCAAGGCAGCAATCTGTTCAACCCAGGCATCAATGGCATCAACCGCCAGCCCCTGACCGTTATTGGTCAGAAGGGAGCTGCCGATCTTGATGATCCAGCGCTGACAGTCACTGATTTTAACTGCGTTTACCATGGCGAAAGATTACCCGTCTTCAGCAGCGGCTTCCAGACGCTTCCTGTGCTCGACAAAATCCATCACTGCCTGTACCAGTGCATGGGTACCGGTGTGTGACAATGCAGAAATTTCAAATACCGGGCCGCTCCAGCCCAGTGCCTTGACGACCTCCCGACATCGCTGTTTGCGATCTGCTTCAGGAATCAGATCTGTCTTATTCAACACCAGCCAGCGATCCCGTGCCGCGAGACCGGCATCATATCGCTGCAGCTCGGCGACAATCGTCTTGGCATCAGCAACCGGGTCACAGAGAGGCCCCATATCGAGTAAATGCAGTAACAGATGGGTACGCGACAGGTGTTTCAGAAACTGGAACCCGAGACCTGCGCCCTCCGCGGCACCCTCTATCAGACCGGGAATGTCTGCCATCACGAAACTGCGGTGTGAAGAGGCCCTGACAACACCAAGATTCGGGTACAAGGTCGTAAACGGGTAGTCGGCAACCCTGGGGCGTGCAGCAGAAACCGCGCTGATCAGAGTCGATTTTCCTGCATTCGGCATGCCCAGCAGGCCTACGTCCGCCAGCAACTTCATCTCCAGATGCAACTGGCGCTTTTCACCCGGTGTACCCGGCTTCGATTGTCGCGGGCTGCGGTTGGTCGAACTTTTGTATCGCGCATTGCCGAGACCGTGAAAACCACCCCGCGCAACCAGTAACCGTTCACCATCACGGATCAGGTCACCAATCAACTCGCCGGTCTCGTCTTCATGGACAATGGTCCCGACAGGTACCTTGACAATGAGGTCCTCGCCCGACTTGCCGGTGCAATTCCCGCCTTTGCCGTTACCACCTCGCTCAGCAATAAATTTACGTGCATGTCGAAAATCAATCAGTGTATTGATACCGCCATCTGCTTCCAGATAGACACTGCCACCATTGCCACCGTCACCGCCATCCGGTCCGCCACGGGGAATATATTTCTCGCGCCGGAAACTGACACAACCGTTCCCGCCATCACCGGCACGTACCTCTATGGTTGCTTCATCTATGAATTTCATCGCACTGAAAATTAAAAAACCCCGCTCTTGGCGGGGCTTGATAAGTCCTGGTAGTCCGGGGCTAGCCCGGAAGGATATCAATAAACTTGCGTTTGTTGGCACCGCGCTGCACAAACTGCACCACGCCATCACTCTTGGCGTAGAGCGTATGGTCCCTGCCACAGCCAACATTTCTACCTGCGTGGAAACGTGTTCCGCGTTGGCGAACCAGTATATTTCCAGCCAGTACGCTCTCACCACCGAAGCGTTTTACGCCAAGTCGTTTCGATTCCGAATCGCGGCCATTGCGCGTACTGCCGCCTGCTTTCTTGTGTGCCATTAAAAAATCCTCTGCAGTGTGTGCTTAACCGGTGATGCCGGTTATTTCAACTTCTGTGAAGTTCTGACGATGCCCCATCCGCTTCATGTGGTGCTTGCGGCGACGGAACTTGATAATCTCGACTTTTTTGGCACGGCCGTGCGCCTTTACTGTAGCGGTCACCCTGCTACCTTCCACCAGGGGTGCACCTACCTTGACATCTGCACCCTCACCCACCATCAGCACCTGGTCAAAATCATAGGAATCGCCCTCGTTGGCGTCCAGCGTCTCCACCCGCAGGGTATCTCCCTCGGAAACGCGATATTGCTTACCGCCCGTTTTTATAACTGCATACATTTCAGGAACTCCAAACTACATCCGCTGCATTGTAGAAAAGGCCGCTAATTCTAATGACTGCACCAGGCAAGGTCAATCAAATCCCATCTGGCGCAAGGGACCTATCCCCGTTAGACTTGTCACCAACCCGGCAAACAGGGCGCGGAATTCTTAAGCGCCCTCCAAACCCTACTTGAAAAATGCTAAAAATAGTTAAAGATCAAAGAGATACGGAATACCTGGGCGCCGCCAGAACGTTGATTGCCGATGAAATGGCAGCAGTTGATGTCCTCATTCAACAGTGTCTGCACAGCGATGTAGCGCTCATCAACCAGTTATCACACTACATCATAAATAGTGGCGGAAAGCGTTTACGCCCGATGCTGGTGCTGTTGTCCGCCAAATCCTGCCTTTACCGGGGCGACCAGCAAATCAATCTGGCCGCCGTCATCGAGTTTATTCACACCGCTACCCTGCTCCACGATGATGTAGTCGATGCCTCCCAATTACGTCGTGGCAACATGACAGCAAATGCCGTTTGGGGCAATGAAGCAAGCGTTCTGGTCGGTGATTTTCTTTACT
This sequence comes from Gammaproteobacteria bacterium, assembly GCA_022340485.1. Lineage (GTDB taxonomy): Bacteria > Pseudomonadota > Gammaproteobacteria > UBA9214 > UBA9214 > UBA9214. The sequence goes on from JAJDNX010000030.1 coordinate 6,055, forward strand.
CGCGTGCCTTTGAAATGATGGTCAATGCGAACAACATGCGCATTATGGAAATCATGTCACACACAACCAACACGATTGCCGAAGGCGAAGTGCTGCAATTGCTCAATTGTCATGACGCCGAAACCACCGAGGCGCGCTACATGGATGTGGTTAGCCGCAAGACTGCCCGTCTTTTCGAAGCGGCCGCACAGATTGGAGCGGTGCTGGGCCAGCAGCCAGCACAGGTCGAGACTGCACTGGCAAACTATGGCCTGCATCTGGGCACCGCATTCCAATTGATCGATGATGTACTCGATTACAGCGCCTCACCCGAAGATACCGGCAAGAATGTGGGTGATGATCTGGCCGAGGGCAAGCCAACCTTGCCGTTGATACACGCGATCCACAAAGGCACGCCGAATCAGGCCAGACTGATTCGCAAGGCCATAGAGAACGGCGGCCATGACAACATGCAGGACGTGTGCGCAATTATTGAATCAACAGGGGCCATCCCGTACACTGCGCAGGCCGCGCAGCGGCAAGCCGACCTTGCCATAATGGCACTGAAGCCGCTCCCGGACTCGGCCAGCAAGGAGGCACTGTACGGCCTTGCAGAATTTTCTGTCAACCGTAATTACTAAGCGGGCAGTAGCGCAGTCTGGTAGCGCACTTCGTTCGGGACGAAGGGGTCGGAGGTTCAAATCCTCTCTGCCCGACCATTAAACAACAATCAATGCCAGACTGGATTGCTGAGTTGCACCCGGGTCATTTCTCAAGCTGTATCACAGTTCAACGTGTAACCGCCTGGATACTATGGACGTATAATGGCTAATATTCCTCCAGGTGGTGACCGCAGAAGCCCGCTGGCTTTTGACCGGCGCAAAACCGCTATGGTCTCCACCCATCTTGAACTCCTGTCGAAAATGAGCGGTCACCTGGCCGTCACCCTCAATCTCGAGGAAACCATCCAGAAGGCTCTGGACCTGATCGTCAAGTTCGTACAGGCCGAGGGTGGTGCACTGTTTTTGCTTGAGGAGAAATTCGCAACGCTGGTTTGCAAGGCAAGTGCCGGTCCGGTCGATATCCGGGGTATCAGGCTAAAATCAGGTGAAGGCATCGTCGGCCAGTGTGTAACAAATAATACCAGCCGCATCGTCAAGGATGTACGCCAGGATCCGAATTTCGATCAGTCTGTTGATGAATCAACAGGTTTTCAGACACGCTCCATATTGTGCACCCCCATGACCGTGAACAAACAGAAGGTTGGCGCAATTGAACTGGTCAACAAGCGCACAGAAGACGGGCTGTTTTCAGAGACTGACCTGCTGATGCTGCAAACACTGGCCTCTGCCGCCGCGCTGGCAATTAACAATGCCCATATGGCAGAAGAACTGGTCGAACAGGAGCGCGTCAGCCGTGAACTGGAACTGGCTACAGAAATGCAACGTAGTCTTCTGCCAGACACACCGTCTGATTCCTTTCCGGTTTTCGGAACCAATCTCCCTGCCAACGAGATGTCGGGGGACTTTTACGACTTTTTTCAACTTGATGACGGTTATATTTACTTCAGTCTTGGTGACGTTTCGGGGAAAGGCATGGATGCCGCCCTGTTGATGTCAAAGACGGCCAGCCTGTTCCGTTGCCTGGGAAAAACCATACACGAACCCAATGTACTGCTTGCCACCATCAACAGGGAACTGTGCGAGACAGCGATCCACGGGATGTTTGTTACCATGGTCTGCGGTCTGCTGGATACGAAAACAGGCTCGATCACGATAGCCAATGCCGGCCACGAACCGCCCTTGATACATGCTCGGGATGGCACCTTTACTGCCCTGCCGGCAAGTGCCCCACCCCTCGGCATTATGTCGCTGCAGGCTGGAGACAACGGCATCAGGGCCGAGACCTTCCACCTGGAGGGTGGCACATTGTACATCTTTACCGATGGCGTCACCGAGGGCAGTCTGGAAGATGGCAGCCGACTGGGGCAAGCAGGCTTCCAGGACATCATTCGGGAACGCAGGGACCTGCCAATCGCGGCACGTATCGAGGCGGTTGTATCGACCCTGAGCAATACCGGACGCAAACGCCATGACGACATCACCTTGCTGGCCGTTGAGGACGCACGACCTGAGCTGCGCAACACAATCGACAGCGTTGAACCCGTGATGGTTGCCCGCCATACCTTCCCGGCCCGTGCTGAAGCACTGCACACGGTTCGCGAGGTGGTTAATAACGCCTGTGAGGCCTGCGGCTGTGAACCTGAGGATGCCACGGATATTATTATTGCGGTAGGAGAAGCCTGCCAGAATGTCGTCCGGCACGCCTATAAGGACCACGATACCGGTGATGCCACACTGGAAATATACTGCAAAGACGGCATACTTGAGTTTCGCCTGCAGGATTCAGCACGCCCGGTAGACCGTGAGAAAGTCAAACCGGTATGGCCGAAGGAACTCGGACCTGGTGGCCTCGGGGTCTGCCTTATCCACGACATAATGGATCAGGTTGACTACCTCCCACCTCCGAAAGACCAGGGAAACCTGCTACGCATGGTTAAATCCATCAAGAGAAAAAACAGCAATGAAACATGAAATCCTGAAGCGAAACGGTGCAACCATTGTCGCTTTTAAAGGCGAAATTGACCTGGAGAGTTCACCGGCAGCAAGAAAAATACTACTTAGATGTTTTGACAATAACAGCAAGGTGGTCGTTGACCTGTCAGGAGTGACCTATATCGACAGTTCCGGTGTTGCCTCACTGGTTGAGGCACTGCAGGCAGCAAAGAAAAATGCTGGCCAGTTCTCGCTTGCTGCCGTCAGTGAACCTACCCGACGGGTACTTGAACTGGCTCGTCTCGACAAGGTTTTTACGCTGTATGATAGTGTCGATAAAGCACTGGATAACCCTGCCTAGATACCCCGATCCCAGTAAAACGCGGACAGCCAACACCTCTTTATGCTGAAACTTGTTGAAAAACTTGGAGGGGACTTTCTATATCTGCTGGAAACAACCGGCAGAATGGGCATATTCTTTGCCTCGGCAATTGCCAACATCTTCAAACCTCCCGTGTCTTTATACGCAATCGTTCGACAAATCTACTTTTTTGGGGCGCGTTCCCTCGTTGTAATTTTAATTGTGGGCCTGTTTACAGGTATGGTCCTTGGCCTGCAGGGCTACCATAATCTGAAACAATTCGGCTCCGAGGACGTCCTGGGCTCTGCGGTTGCCCTCAGCCTGATACAGGAACTGGGGCCCGTACTGACAGCGTTGATGGTCATAGGACGGGCCGGTTCGGCGATCTGCGCCGAAATCGGTATCATGCGTCACTCTGAACAGATTGATGCGCTCGAATGCATGGCAATCAATCCGGTCAAATACCTGGTTGCGCCGAAGTTCGTTGCCGCACTCGTCTCGATGCCGGCACTAACATTTATTTTCAACATTATCGGCATTTTCGGCGGCTACCTGGCCGGTGTTGTGTTACTGGATGTCGCGGAGGGCGCCTATTTTCAGGGCATGTACAAGAGCGTCGAATGGGTAGACATTCGCTTGTGTCTGGTCAAGTCCATAATCTTCGGCCTGCTGATTGTGTGGATCACCACTTTCAAGGGTTACTTTCTGCACCTCAACCGCACCGGGGTATTCGGCGCAGAAGGTGTCAGTCGTATAACAACGGATGCAGTAGTATTTTCCTCGGTTTCGATCCTGGTTTGGGATTACCTGATCGGCTCAATCATACTTTCGTAACAGATAGAGGCTACCTGTTGACTGTAACAATCAGGAATAGTGATGAAAAAACTCAATCTTGAAATGATCGTTGGCATGTTTCTGCTTGCAGGCTTCATAAGCTTTTCCTGGCTGGCCGTCAAGATGGGCGACATCAACCCGTTCGCAGAAGAGACCTACCCGGTAACTGCCCGTTTCACTTCAATCAGCGGCCTCAAGGAAGGATCGGCCATCGAACTCGCAGGGGTCATTGTCGGCAAGGTCAGTAACATTGAACTGGACACCGGTGATTACGAGGCAGTTGTGCATCTGGATATCGACAAACGGGTTGAACTGCAGGATGACACTATCGCCTCCATTCGCACAGCAGGTATTATCGGTGACAAATTCATCAAGCTGACACCCGGAGGTTCCGAAATCATTCTGGGGGCCGGCGATGAAATTGAGGAAACCGAACCGGCCATCAGCCTGGAAGAACTGGTCAGTAAATACATTTTTGACACCAAATAGAATTCACTCACAGCAACCATGATGAAAAAGCTTCTGCTTGCATTCCTGATCTGCCTGCTGCCACTGAGTGTAGCGGCTGTTGACTCGCGCAGGGACTTTTTGGAGAACCTGGATACACAGCCCGCAAGCAGCGAAGAAGCCGCCCCACCCGTACTCGAAGAGATGGAAAGCGATGCTACGGAAGAGGAAAGCGAGCCGTTCATGGAGGACGACGATCTTTCCTTTCTTGATGAAGAAGATGATGTAATAGAAGTCTATGACCCCCTGGAAAAATTTAACCGTGGCATATTCTGGTTCAATGACAAGGCCTACTTCTATGTAATGAAACCAATTGCAAAGGGCTGGCGCTGGCTTGCTCCGGAACCAGTGAGGATTGGCATCAGGAATTTCTTCTCGAATCTGAGAGCACCAATACGGGTTATCAATGCAGCCCTGCAGGGCAAGTTTCGCGATTCAGCTAATGAACTGACCCGCTTTGGCGTGAATACAACTCTGGGTATCGGTGGCCTGTTCGATCCTGCAAAAGAACATTTCGGCATTGATAGGAAGTTTGAAGACACCGGCCAGACGCTGGCGCACTACGGTGTTGGATCGGGTCCCTACCTGGTATTACCATTCCTGGGGCCCTCAAATTTCAGGGACGGTGTTGGCCTGCTGGGGGATTATTACTTCAGTCTGGTGCCGGTACTGTTTAAACACCGTGATTACTGGATTGCCATTTCCAGCGATGTGATCAACTTCCTGTCGATCGACAAGGATACCTACGAGGGTATCAAGAAAGATTCACTCGATCCTTACCTGTTTGTGCGGGATGCCTATGGCCAGTATCGTCAGAACCTGATTGAGCACTAGACATCATCTCAAGGTACACTTGTTTCAAGAGGCAGACAGCATGTTAAAACGATTATTACTTTTACTCGTAACTGGTTTCACCCTGGGGGTTAGCGCTTCCTCATTTGCGCAAAACTCACCCACTGATGATATACGCGCCTCGGTGGACACCATTATCGCCATTCTCAATGACGGGCAACTGGACCGAGCAGGCAAACGCTCGAAAATAAGTGAGGTTGTCTACAAGCGCTTTGATTTCCGCGCCATGTCCCAGCGCACTCTTGCCACCAACTGGAGAAAAACCACTGATGCGGAGAAGGATAAATTTGTTGACCTGTTTTCCAAACTGATTGAGAACAGCTATATTGGCAAACTCGATTCGTATACGAACGAAAAGGTAGATTACACCGGTGAAAAACTGGATGGCAGGAAAGCGGTTGTGGAAACCCTTATCATCACCACCAGTGCCGATATACCTGTTGACTACCGGGTATACCAGAAGGGTGGCCAGTGGCTGATTTATGATGTCATCATCGAAGGGGTCAGCCTGATCAGTAACTACCGCAGCTCCTATCAGGAGATCATGAAGAACGAGGGTTTTGAAGGCCTGCTGACAAAAATGCAGGCGAAGATCGACGAACTCGCCAGCACATCCTCATAGCCTCTGCCAGCAGAACCATTGGCCAGCCAGGCTTAGATGCGTTGCTCGTTCCGGTCAGCCGTGAGGCGCGCGAGGTAATCATCGGCATTGATGGCCTCGTCCCTTGGGCGACGATTAATCATGTCCTGTATTACCTCATTGTCACTGTGTTGAATTTCCTCTACCGTGCCGGTCATCAGTAAACGGCCGTGTCCGAGCACGGTAATCCTGTCCGCGATCTTGAAGGCACTTTCCAGCTCATGGGTCACTACAACAATGGTTACCTTCATGGCATCCTTGAGGCGCAAGATCAACTCATCCAGTTCCGCAGAAACAACCGGGTCAAGGCCGGCAGACGGCTCATCAAAAAACAACAGGCTGGGATCCATAATAATGGAACGGGCCAGCGCAGCCCTTTTTAACATGCCACCTGAGAGTTCCGATGGCATAAGGTCTTCAAAACCTGCCAGATTCACAACCTCGAGTTTCATCCGGGACATGATGCGAATCGTACTCTCGTCCAGTTTGGTGTGGTGCCGTAGCGGTAACTCAATGTTCTCGGCAACTGACATCGAGCCCAGCAAGGCGCCGCCCTGAAATGCAACACCGATCTTGCGCCGAATTGCATATAACTCGCGAGTGGAGACCTTGGTGATGTCCTTGCCGAAAATATGAATACTGCCGGAGGTGGGCTTGTTCAGCCCCAGCAAATTGCGCATCAGGGTAGTCTTACCAGAGCCACTCCCCCCCATAATCACCATGATCTCCCCGGTACGAATATCCAGGTTGATGTCTTTGAGAATTGCCCGGTCACCATAATCCATGTAGAGGTTTCTCACCTCTATCACATTCTCGGGAGTTTTTTCATTCATGGCGAATCTCTCTGCTCAATCCTGGGTACATCACCAGGGAATACTTACCCGGAGACATCCTGTTCCTTGGCCCTTTCCCAATAATAGTCCAGCGTATCCAGATCTGTTTCGGATAATTCCTGTCCGGCAAGCTGCAGGTACTCCTCCAGCTGATGAAAGCGACGCGTGAATTTACTATTCCCCTTGCGCAACGCCAGTTCGGGATCTACACCGGCATGCCGGATGAGATTAACAGCTGCGAATAACAGGTCACCGGCCTCATCGGTCAGCGCCTCGATACCTGCATGGCTCTTGATCTCTTCGTTCAATTCTTCCAGTTCTTCTTCGACCTTGTCGGAGACCCCGTGAATACTTGGCCAGTCAAATCCTGCCCGAGAGGCACGTCTCTGAAGTTTGTAGGCCCGTGTCAAGGCGGGGAGTGCCAGCGGAACACCATCCAGAACGCTTTTCTGTTTACCACGCTCCCGCTCCTTGTGGCGTTCCCATTCCCGGGTCTGTGCCTGTGCATCCTCAACCACTTCATTGGCGAACACATGCGGATGACGGCGTATCATTTTTTCACAGATTCCTGAAACGACATCATTGAAATCAAACCAACCGCGCTCTCCAGCCATCTGTGTGTGATAAACCACCTGAAACAGTAGATCACCCAGTTCTTCCTGCAAGGCCATGGAATCATTACTTTCAATGGCATCGACGACTTCGTACGCTTCTTCCAGGGTATAGGGAGCAATTGAACGGAAGTCCTGTTCCAGGTCCCAGGGACAACCTGTCTGTGGATCACGCAGCCTTGCCATGATATCCAGCAAGGTATCAATCGTTGCCGGCAAAGGGTCATCACTGAACATCAGATAATCTCCTGATGCACCAAGGCCTCGCAAAGTAAATGGCTGAACCCATCGCCATTCGCCAGATCAGGATAAGACGGGTTAAAGCCAGCGGTAGCAGCCTGCACGCAATTATCCAGAGAACCCTCCCCTGCCCCATGTACCCTGAAGCGATGAACCTGATGCAGTAGCTAATGTACACTACCAGCCATGGCAGAGATGACTGCATCCTCAAGCTGGATGCGTTCAGCGATACACTCACCCAGGTTGGATAAATCGACCGCAAGGAACTCAACACTGTTATCCAGAGACATCGACTCGTATTTATCATTAAAGCGCAGAATCTGGTCGGTAGTTTCTACGATCTTCGGGTAGACTTCATCGGCAACAGACAGGACTGAGGAGCGGCGTTCCCGGTTATCCGCCAGGTATCGGTACAACTGAAAGTGAGCACTGGCGGTATAGTCGATCAAGGCCTCACAAAAGGCCCGTAGCGCCTTTTCCACAGATGGCTCAGGGTTGAATGGTTGGCGACCGGCCAGTTCTGTGAGTAGCGCCAGTGTCGCGTTGCGAGATGAGACCAATGCGTCAAGTTTTTCACGCGACTTTTGACGACGATCGACGCCATCCGGATATTTTGCTCCCATCTTTTGCTCCTGCCTTGATTTCATGACAATTTTTACACCGTTACCGGTCCCGTGTTGTTGCTCCCTGCTGCCCTGCCGACAGTCGTTGCCATTGTAGCAGAGACCGCTCGGATGTCTCCCTGCCATGAGCACCTGATGCACGTGCGCTTATAGTCCGTAGTATTTTAGTCGCTTGGAGCCGCAGGGCCTGCCGCAACCCTAAAATCCCATGAAAAGCTCGCGTAATAAAGCACTCATCTACACCCGGTATATCCACATCAGGATAGTTTATAATTAAACTACTGATTAATATCATTTTTATGTGCTATAATCCCAACAATTAACGGGTTTTAATCTTGACTAAAAGACTCAACTATTAATACTATATACATACGTTAGCAGCTGGTTTAGGCTTATAACCAGCACCGGAGCGTTGGAAAATTTGTAATCAGGATACGGACCAGCGCTACCGGGATTGATAACACACAGCACCGTATTCATTGAGGCTTATTATGAAGTTATCAACTAAAGGCCGCCATGCTGTCACAGCAATGATGGAATTGGCGCTTCAGCACAAGAAAGGACCGGTTACACTGGCTGATATTTCAGCACAACAGGCGATCTCGATTTCTTATCTTGAACAGCTGTTCGCGCGCCTACGCCAGCATGGTCTGGTCACTGGCATGCGAGGCCCCGGCGGTGGCTACTGCCTTGCCCGTCCAGCGTCTGAAATCTCCATAGCCAGCATACTGGCAACGGTTGATGACGTCACGAGACGCGAGGAGCAGCCGCATACCCAGAGCGAAGTTCCTGCAGGCGCCCAGTTGTGGCAGCGTTTGAGTAACCGCATTTATGACTATCTTGACAGTATCACACTGGAAGACGCCATTGAGGCAGCTGCCAGTGAGCCAGAAACCTCCCTGTTTGGATCCGGATTCCGGCAGACAGCGGCGTAAACAAACACACTTAGAATTTATCAGGAGAATCAGTAATGGCGTATAGCGACAAGGTACTGGACCACTACGAAAACCCGCGGAATGTTGGCTCTTTCGACAAGGGTGACAAACAGGTCGGTACCGGCATGGTTGGCGCGCCGGCCTGTGGTGATGTCATGAAGCTGCAAATCAAGGTCGGCGACAACGGTATTATCGAAGATGCCAGATTCAAGACCTATGGTTGCGGCTCCGCCATTGCGTCAAGTTCCTTGCTGACGGAATGGGTAAAGGGCAAGACCCTGGATGAAGCCCGAGAGATCAAGAATACCGATATTGCGGCTGAACTCGCACTGCCGCCTGTAAAGATTCACTGCTCGGTACTGGCCGAAGACGCTATCAAGGCAGCCATACAGGATTACCAAGGGAAGTCTGGTAACGTGCAGCAGGCAGCCGACGGCTGAATTTCAAGGACCAGTAACACACAACGGGGCCGAATGGCCCCGTTTTTTATTTCACTGCCGCGGCAATCCAACGACAGGATACCAATATCCCAGGGGCACATTAGCATGCAGACACCGGTAACTCGACTCTATCCTGCACCGTGCAACCAATACTCGCTGAACGGTCTTTACCTGCAGCATCGTCTGCACAGGAAAGGACAGCCAGATGCCCCCTATGTGTACAGTAATTTTATTACTTCCCTGGATGGTCGCATTTCCCTGGGCGGCAGTGACCACGTCACGCACACCGTTCCTGCCGCGACGGCAAACCCGCGCGACTGGCGGCTCTACCAGGAACTTGCCGCGCAAGCCGAATTGCTGATCACCAGTGGACGCTACTTTCGACAGAGTCTCATAGGAGAGGCGCAGGACCAGCTGCCAGTAGGGAAACAGGCTGAATTTGAGGACATCCGAGAATGGCGGCTAACACAGGGCTTACGCGAACAACCGGATATCGCCATTCTGAGCAGCAGCCTGGACATCCCGGTCGCGGCACTGGAACCCTACCGGCATCGCCGTATCCTGGTTATTACCGGAGAACGATCAGAACAGACCAGGGTGACTGTACTGCAGCGTGCAGGAATCGAGGTGCTGCATGCCGGTGCCGGGACCCGGGTAGAAGGTGGCCAGGCGATCTCGCAGCTGGCGAAATCAGGATACCGGAGTATCTACGCGATTGCCGGACCGGCAGTTTTCTATACATTGCTTGAGGCAAATGTCGTTAACCGCCTGTACCTGACGATCACCCAGCAAATGCTGGGTGGCGATATATTTGATACCGTGACACGCGGTCCATTACTGACACCGGCCAGGAGACTGTCATTAGCCAGCCTGTATCACGACCCTTATGCACCCGAAGAGGCCGGCCAGTTGCTTGCTGTCTTCGAGCCACAGACATAGCTCTGTTGCCTCACGAACCCTTGATTACTGTTATTCAGAGCACTCCCGGAGACAGCGCCGAATCGTCGAACGAGCAACCACCCTGCCCCGGTTGATCCCCTCACAGCGGCGGGATTCGCCAAGCCAGGCCGCGGCACTGTTAACCAGTTCCGGCCAGAACGGATAGGTCCTGCATTGAACCGGACGAGCGGCATATATCCGGCACTTGCCACTGTTATCGAGAAAGATGCAGCGCTCATTGGGCCCGGAAGCCAGCACCTGCTCTCCATTCTCCAGACGTTGCAGGTAGCGGCGGCGGAACCAGCCAGGCGACAGTTGCAGAGAGGTGCGAATCGTTTCAGACTCTTCGTCACTCAGGTACACGTAATAATCACCAGCAGTGGCGCAGCATTGACCACACTGTGTGCAGGAAAATCTCAAGTCAGCTTGCATGTAAAATGGCTGCACCGGACGTTATCCCCTGGAGGAGAGGCATATTGTCTCACACCACCCGATCAATATACCAAGGCAGGATACTTCAGCTTGGCATAGAATCCCTGACACTGCCCAATGGAACGCCACTGGATCTTGAAATAGTACGTCATCCAGGCGGTGCCGCTGTGGTGGCAGTGGATGAGCGGGATCACGTTTGCCTGCTGCGACAATACCGGCACGCCAGTGGTGGCTGGCTGTGGGAATTGCCGGCCGGCAAACTGGAACCTGATGAACCTCCACAAACCACAGCAAGACGCGAACTGCTCGAAGAGGCCGGCATTCAGGCTGATCAATGGCAGCCCCTCGGCGACATACTGGTAACACCAGGCTTCTGCGACGAGGTCATACACCTGTTCCTTGCACGTGGATTAACACAGCTGGCCGCGCAGCCGGGCGCTCACGAGGTGATAGAGGTACACTGGATCCCTTTCCAACAGGCATTGGCCTGGGTATTCGATGGTACCTTGCGGGACGCCAAGACCATGCTTGGCCTGACGCTGTCGGAAAAACTGGTCAGTTGCTGACGGACTGATGCGTGGCAGCACGCAGCTTTTATATCCGGATCTGCACCACCGATCTGTGTTAAGGTCCAATAAGGAAGTAAGCGAATCAGTGATCGTATCCACATGATCTATTGCAGTAATTGCGGTAACCGCGTAACCGAAAAAATCCCTCCCGGTGACGACCGGCCACGTCATGTATGTGATGCCTGCCAGACGGTACATTACCAGAATCCGAAGATCGTGGCAGGCTGTATACCTGTATGGGATAAGCGTGTATTGCTGTGCCGTCGAGCCATCGAGCCGCGCTATGGCTTGTGGACGCTGCCTGCCGGCTTCATGGAGAACGGGGAATCTACCGAACAGGCGGCCGCACGGGAAACCTGGGAAGAAGCCTGCGGCAAGGTCACCGGTCTGTCGCTTTATGGTGTGTTCAGTATCCCGCATATCAATCAGGTATACATGATGTTCCGTGCACGACTGGAATCCGAGGAATTTCAGCCGGGGCCCGAAAGTCTTGATGTACGGCTGCACGAGGAACACGAAATACCCTGGGAGGAGCTGGCCTTCCCGGTCGTCAGGCTCACCCTAGAACGATACTTTAAGGATATCAAGACCGGTAACTTTCCAGTCTATGTCGAAAACATTGCACGACACCCCGCGCGGAATCAATAGAACCAGCGGCCATCGAGGAGAACTCATGTACAAATATGTCCGAGCACTTGCACTTAGCCTGTTAATTCACAGCATACCGGCCCATGCCATTGTAATCGAGGGGGTCGAGGTGGCGGATACGATATCTTTCGCCGACGGCAAAACCAAGCTGCTACTGAACGGTGCCGGCCTGCGTGAAAAGTTATACATAGACGTTTACATCGGGGCTCTCTATGTGCCGGCAAAAACAGCGGACGCCAGTACCATACTCAGTGACGATGGGCCGTGCAGTGTCCGGATGTATATTCTCTACAAGGAAATCAGCAAGCAAAAGTTAACCGATGGCTGGACTGATGGGCTGGTTGCCAATCTTTCAAAAGACGAATTACGTTCGATACAGCCACGACTGGATGCATTCAACAAGCTGTTTACCCCTGTACATAAAGGTGATGTCCTGAGCATTGAATACACGCCGGAGAAAGGCACGGAAGTTCGTGTCAATGGAGAATGGCATGGCGCTGTTGAAGGGAATGACTTCTTTCGCGCCTTGCTGAAGATCTGGTTGGGCCCGAATCCGGTCAGCAAGTCACTCAAGCAGGACATGCTGAATAGTAACTAGTCAGCCGCTGAACACTATGCGTGGCGTATTCCTTGATAGTGCTACGGTAGACCGGCATGATCTTGATCTGGAAGCACTGAAATCAAGCCTGCCTGTGTGGTCGATGTACGAGACAACGCCGGTCGGTGAGGTCGAAAACAGGATACGGGAGGCAGACATTGTTATCAGCAACAAGGTCAGACTGGACCGGGAGACACTGGAGTGTGCCACTTCCCTGAAACTGGTTTGCGTGGCAGCCACCGGAACCAACAATATTGACCTGGAAGCCGCTGCAGAACACAACATCATCGTGTGCAATGCGGTTGGATATGCAACCACCTCGGTAGTAGAGCATGTTTTTTCCTTGATACTGGCCCTCACCCGCCACCTCCGGGACTACCAAAACGCCGTCAAGGAAGGAAAGTGGCATGCTGCTGAGACATTTTGTCTGCTGGATTACCCATTCAGGGAACTGGCAGACCTAACCCTGGGCATTATCGGCTACGGAGAACTGGGTAGGGCAACAGCAGTGATGGGCAAGGCATTTGGCATGAACGTGGTGGTTGCACAGCGCCGCGGGAGTTTACCGCAGTCAGGTCGCATCCCACTGGAGCAACTGCTGTCAGTAGCTGACGTTATCAGCCTGCATTGCCCCCTTACCAGCACAACTCGCAACCTGATAGACCAGGGTGAATTTTCCCTGATGAAAAAGGATGCCCTGCTCATCAACACTGCCCGTGGCGGCATCGTGAATGAAACGGCACTAAGGCGGGCTTTACAGTCCGGACAGATAGCCGGTGCTGCTACGGATGTATTGAGTGAGGAACCACCTCGTCAAGGAAATCCCTTGCTGGACGAGCCGGTACCCAACCTGATTATTACTCCGCACATTGCCTGGGCAGGCATTAATGCTCGACAATCACTCATTAATGAACTCACTGAAAATATTCATGCCTTCCTGAAAGGCAGCCCGCGCAACGTGGTCCATGCATGATTGAAGAGATGGCTCAAGTAGCATGTCACTATCAAGCAACGACATCAAAGAGAACCTTGCAAGCATACGTGAACGTATGCGGATTGCCGCGAGCGCTGCCGGACGCGATGCGAACAAGATACGTCTGGTCGCTGTTGCCAAGTATATGCCTCCCGGTTATGTTCAGGCTGCCATGTCTGCAGGGCAACATTGCTTTGGCGAAAACACCCTGCAGGGTGCATGCAGCAAGCAGGCATTACTCGATGATCCACAGAACGAATGGCATTTTATCGGGCATCTGCAATCCAACAAGGCAAAACTGATCCCGGAGAATTTTGCGTGGCTGCACACACTAGACAGTCTCAAAGTAGCCAACAAGCTGTCCGAAAGTGCTGTTCTGTCAGGCAACACATTGAGTGTGCTGCTGCAGGTCAACATTGCCAATGACCCCGCTAAGTTTGGTCTGCCGGTAGCATCTGTCTGTCCGTTCGTCGAAGAGTTGCTACAAAGCGGACTGGCTGGTATCCGTTTGCGCGGATTGATGACCATCGGCCGCCGGAACGCCAGCAGGGATGAAACACGTGCAGATTTTGCAGCCCTGCGCAAACTGGGTGAGACATGTGCTGAGCGCTTTGATGCCTGGCACTTCGCTGAACTCTCAATGGGAATGAGCAACGATTTCGAAATGGCCATTGCCGAAGGAGCCACCATCATACGTGTCGGCAGCTCGATCTTTGGACATCGCACAACTGCCTAGCACCACCATGACTAATTTGATGTATGCTGTTGTTATTGTTGCATTAATTTAATCCTGAACCCCAGTAATCGTCATTCTTCAGACGAGATTTATTTGATCGCCAATTCCAGTACAATGTGCTCCGGAAACAACCGCGCTAGGAAGCGCCCCCCACACATGCGAGGTCTCACCATGGTAGAACTGCATGGAACAAGCTCATTATGGATAGTTGGTGTACTGGGTGTCTTGCTGGGCATTGGACTTGGTAGTGTCGTGACCTACGTCCTTGCCAGCCGCAACAACCGGAACCAGAATCTCCAGACTGAACTTGACCATCTCGTTGAGCAATTTGCCGATTACCGCGAGCAAGTCGGCCAGCATTTTATGCACACCTCGGATCTTGTACAGGAGATGACCCGAAGCTACCGGGCGGTATATGAACACCTGGCCACCGGTGCATACCACCTGTGCAGTGAACAACCGGACACCCCGACACTCGGACACCGGTCTCCGGATGCACTGGCAACGGGAAGTGCAACCCCTGCAGATGACCCTGAATACGATGAGTTGGCGGAACTCTCCAGCCTCAAGGAAGATATTGACTCATTATTAAATGACTCACCGCGCTTCTCGAAAGTTGATGTGCGAGTCGAGGAGGAAGAGCATAAATCGGTAAAGCATTAAGTCGGGAACCAGCCGTGTTGGAAGCAATCAGTTTTTACCCTTCCCCTGATACGGCGCCATTATGGATACGAGCTCATCCAGGACTAAACGCCGTTCAGTCACACTTAGATCAGCAACCTCTGCAAACACCCTGCCTGCTTTAAGCATCGAAATATAAGCGGATACACGCTCACAGCCGTGGCTACACAAGCTTTCCACGCATTGTTCAACGTAACTATCCGTTGCCGCCATGTTTCATCCCTACCCTCTTATCAATACCCTTCATTTTAAGGCGTTTTTTGCATATCTGTAGCAACACACAGCGTTATGCGGGTGCAGGCCCTGTGCTAGCACAATGCATGCTGTTAATGATAGCACCAGTCAGAAACGGGCGATCCTGGCACAGGATCCAATAAGTTACTGAAACCCTAGCGATTATTACCGTACTGGCATAGCTGCAGGGATACACGACCAACGCTGCCGCTCGCCCGGAATAAACTGCAAAATCCCTGTAGCAACCACTGTATCCAGGAATTCGATCTCAACGATACTCTTGACATGTGCCCCCAGCATCGCAAGCGAAACGGTTGATAGCTACCAATCATCTAGCAACCCGGTCTGAATGGCTGCCAGAACTCAGACGCACAGAAGTTTCCTCATACGTTTCCGGAACACCTGTCTGAACGGGTGGACTCAAGGTCACAAGGACAACAAACATTCGCAGGCTTGATTGATTATTTTTCCAGAGGGGCCTGTATATCTGCCTCCAGCTCTTCATCCACGGCCTGCACCATGCCTCTGAGCGTGCGCTCCCCTAGCGCTGCTTGCTGTGCTGCATTCAATTCCGTCATAATCTGGCCAACTGCCTTTACAGTTGTGAGCTGCTGCAGGCTCAGCAGCCGGCTTTCGCACGAGGATCGCACATCAGCTAACAGATCACTGAGGCTTATCTGCTCAAGATCACGCAGGGGCAGGTAGGCCTGCACGCCTTCATTGTCTATCTCGATCAGGTAGCCAGCTGCAACGAGTGTACTGAGGGTGCGGTGTACCGGTTCCCCGGGCAAATCAAGGTAGTCGACAAGACGATCGAACGACCAGGCTAACTTGTCATGGAAATAGTTATAGCCGATCAGGTACATGAGCTGTAGCGAGAGCTGCTCACGCAGTCGATTACTAAGCACGATAGCTTCGCGATGCAATGTCATATACTTCGGGTGCTGTACAAAATAAGCGATCTGTGAACCCACCAGCAAAATCAGCCAGCTCAGGTACATCCAGATCAGCAACAAGATAACGATGGCAAAACCTGAATAGATCGCTGCATACCTTGAAGATGAAGCAATGAATTCCGCAAATCCCCATCCGGTAATTTTCCACAAAACACCGGCAATGAACCCACCCGTCAGGGCTGCAGTAAACTGCACATGCGTATTCGGAATGAAGATATAGATAAGTGTGAATGCCAAGCACACCAGGACATAGGGGACCAGCTTGCTGCCAAAAAACATCAGGCTGCCAAATGGTTCAATGGAGAGCAACTGCTGTGCCATCTGCGTATTCAATACCATGGCTGTAAAACCAACCGCACTGAAGATAAGCACTGGTCCTACCAGGGTAACACTGAGATAGTTACTGATACGTTGTGAAAGTGACCGCAGATGGTCAATCTGCCAGACAAAATTGAAGGCAGCCTCTATCTTCTGCAGCAGGGCAATGACCGTGTATATCAACAGAACAACACCGATCGAACCCAGCACACCCACCTTCACGTTTTCTACAAAGTCGACAATCCTGTCAGTAATTTCCACTCCATTTGGACCAAGTGGTGTTAGCAGGTTATACAGCAGAGGCTCAAACCGGTTATGAACTCCAAACCCCTTGAGCACAGAAAAGCTGACTGCCAGCAGGGGTACAATTGATAATAGCGTGGTGTACACAAGGCTCATGGCGCGGAGGTTCAGCTGGCCACCCATCAGTTCCTTCACCAACAGGATAAACACACGCGACACAAACACCAGGTAGCGGCGCCATCCGGTTAGCTCACGCAAATCGTCGCCCCAGACAAAGGTGTCTAGACGCGCAAACATGGTATCAATACCATTAGCCATTTACTCACCTCCCTCAAAGCAGAAACAGCATACCCGTGGCGCCGGGGTTGTACATTTAATTTCTGGCTGCCGGTTAGGCGGTGAAGTCCTGCCAGGTGTCAGCTGAATATTATCGCATCATAGCACCAACCGTAGCAGCTCAACGAACCCTCCAAAGCAGTTTCTGTGGCGCTAGCTGCGGTTAAAGATAAGGTCCTGTACGCCGATACGAAGGCATGAATCAACACCCCAGTACAGGCGCAGTAATGAACAACGAAGCAGTCAAGAAACAACGCTTATTAATTGTTGATGACTCCAAGGTTATCCGGGTCACGGCACGAAAGATCCTGCAGGATCATTTCGATACAGTTGAAGCAGTTGATGGTGAAAATGCGTGGGAACACCTCAACAATACCGAACCCTTTTCGCTGGTTGTTTCAGACCTGACGATGCCGAAACTGGATGGATTTGGTTTGCTCGAGCGCATAAGGAGTTCTCACCTCCCCCACATCAGGGACATACCGGTAATTATTATCACCGGATCAAACGATTCTGAATCGACCAAGGCACGGGCAACGCAAGCAGGGGCAACCGATTTCATAGGCAAGCCATTCGACTCGGTTCATTTGCTGGCCAGAACCCAGGCACATGCCGTTGCCCATACAGCAAAGCAGACGCTGACAAAAGAAAACCTCGGACTTGAATCACAGTCACTGACGGACCCATTGACAGGGCTGCCAAACGAAGCCGCCTTTATGGATCACAGTTACCAGCAACTCTCGTATGCTGTACGCCACAAAACCAGCCTGGCTGTTTTTCGTATTGAAATAGATGATTTTGGTGATCTGTTCAAAAGCCACGGCAAGGGTATAACAGAGTCAATCATCAAATCAGTTGCGACGGTGCTGCAATCGAGTATACGGCATGAAGATCTGGCCGCACGTGTCGGTACTGCACGTTTTGCCATGCTACTGCCTGGTATGAATGCCGCCGGCATTCGTAACCTGGCTGACCGGATCAACCGCAGTATCAGTGCACGGATCCTGAAACATGGCGAACACAAGATTCGTTACACCGTCAGTATTGGCGTTGCAGCACCCGAGATTCGTCGTGACGCCCGATTTGATGAACTGTTGTCAACAGCCGATAGCAGACTCGTTTGCGCCATCGCCCAGGGTGGCAATCAGGTGGTGTTCGAAGATCCCGGCCAGGTGCAACGGACACCAGATAAATCGCTATCCAATGAGGATACAAGAGCGGTCCTGCCGGATGAACCCGTTAACGCAACGTTCAACCATTGCGTCGAGACTGAAACGGAATGCGAGGAAATCAGCCTCGAAAGTATCGAACCAGTAGTGCAGGTTGAAGAAATCACGCTGGATGAGATCGCCGCAGTTGAATCGCTTCTCCGACATGATGCGGATGATTTGCCAAGCATGTTTGCTGGCCCGGTACCTGAATCAGGCTCGTCAACAGCCCATAACAATACACAGGCCGACAGCAGCCGCAGTGCCTTTTCAGGGCAGATTAACTCCCCGTTCGACCACAATGCAGATGACGAAGAAACCATCCTCATCACTGCACCCTACGGTATATTCAATCCTGCTGATGAGATCCAGACAACGGGCCTGAAGGAAAAAGGCACTGTACATGCTGATTGTACACACGACAAGGATTCGAGTACCGAAGAACAAAAGACCTTGAGCAGTAACTGCAACCCGTCTGTTGACGAAGCCTCTGACATGAACCAGACAGATGCAATGGATGAAACCGTTACAATAAAACGAGCAGGAATTTTCCGTCGCGCGCTGGCCTTCTTGTTCCGCCGTTCCACATCTCCCGCCTGAGCCGGTTAACATCCAGCAGGCAGATTCACCCCGTGGCCAGTCATACTGGCCACATATTTCTCAGCAAACTGATTTGCGAATATAATGACCCGCCGTTGGCAGTCTTGTATTGCATGTAACCAGGAGCTGATGAATGCCATCCTTTGATATTGTTTCTGAAGTCGATCTGCATGAACTCAGCAACGCCGTTGACCAGACCAACCGCGAGGTCGGTAACCGCTTCGACTTCAAGGGCTCAAATGCACGTGTGGAGCAGAGAGAAACCGTACTGACCGTGTATGGTGAGAATGAATTCCAGATACGACAGGTGCTCGATATCATGCACATGCGCATGGCAAAGCGCGGAATAGAGCTTGCTTCCTTATCGGAAGGGGATGTTCATATCAGTGGCAACAAGGCCATGCTGGTGATCAATGTATTACAGGGCATTGATCAGGACTCTGCCAGAAAGCTGATAAAGAAAATCAAGGAATCCAAACTGAAGGTTCAAAGCAGCATCCAGGGTGACAAGGTTCGCGTCAGCGGCAAGAAACGTGACGATTTACAGCAGCTTATCACTCGGTTAGATAGCTACGGCCTGAAGCAGCCACTGCAAGCTGTCAATTTCAGGGAATAACCAGACAGCGATCTATTGCCGCCCGGGTAGGGATTGCATTGACGAGTGCAGACTTACCTCAAAGTAGATTAGAATACCTCGACCCAACCCAGACAGGTTACTCGCTTTTACAATGACACAATCAACCCAGGCCGACGCCCCCACCCCATACGTCAAAAAAGACAGTTATACCCATGCGGAACTGCTCGAATGCGGCCATGCCCGGATGTTTGGACCAGGCAATGCACAATTGCCATTACCACCCATGTTGATGTGTGACCGCATCATCAAGATCAGCGATGAAGGTGGCGCACACGGCAAGGGCCATATCATTGCTGAACTGGATGTTAAACCAGATCTGTGGTTTTTCAACTGCCATTTTGAAGGTGACCCGGTAATGCCTGGTTGCCTGGGCCTGGATGCCATGTGGCAACTGGTCGGCTTTTACCTGGGCTGGGCTGGCAGCCCTGGGCGTGGCCGGGCACTTGGTGCCGGTGAAGTCAAATTTACCGGGCAAGTAACACCTAAGAACACCTTGATCACTTACCGCATCGACATGAAGCGTGTCATTCAGCGCAAGCTAAACATGGGTATTGCTGATGGCATCATGGAAGTTGATGGTCGGAAAATCTATCACGCCAGCAGTTTGCGCGTAGGTCTATTTACCTCAACCGAAAATTTTTAGGGTCATCATCATGCGTCGCGTTGTCATCACGGGACTTGGCGTTGTTTCAAGTCTTGGAAATAACAAGCAAGAAGTCACCAATTCTCTCAGAGAAGGAAAATCCGGTATCGAATATATTCCCGAATACAAGGAACTTGGCTTTCGCAGCCATGTAGCCGGCACTTTGCATATTGATACCGAGGCATTGATCGATCGCAAACTGCGACGTTTTATGGGCAATAGCGCTGCCTACAACTATATCGCCATGCAAGAAGCCGTCGAGGATTCCGGGCTGGCAGATGACATGGTATCCAATGTTCGCACCGGCTTGATCGCCGGCTCCGGTGGTGCCTCTACAGAGAACGTTTCCCTTGCGATCGACACATTGCGTGAAAAAGGCCTGCGACGGGTAGGCCCCTACATGGTGCCGCGTACCATGTCGAGCACCAATTCTGCCTGCCTGGCCACTCCGTTCAAGATTCTCGGCGTCAATTACTCGATCAGTTCCGCCTGCTCCACCAGTGCGCATTGCATAGGTAATGGCTACGAACTGATCCAGTTTGGCAAACAGGATATCGTGTTTGCCGGCGGCGGTGAGGAACTGCACTGGACGCTGACACTGATGTTCGATGCCATGGGTGCACTCTCCTCCAAGTACAACGACACTCCGGAAACAGCATCACGTCCCTATGACGCGACCCGAGACGGCTTCGTCATCGCTGGCGGTGGCGGCATGGTAGTGCTTGAAGAACTGCAACATGCACAGGCACGCGGCGCCAGGATCTATGCCGAACTGATCGGTTACGGGGCAACTTCTGACGGCTATGACATGGTTCAGCCCTCGGGTGAGGGAGCAGTACGCTGCATGCAGCAGGCGTTATCGACCGTCAACGAACCGGTTGACTATATCAATGCACATGGCACCAGCACACCGGTTGGCGACATGCGTGAACTGGAAGCAGTGCGTACTGTATTTGGCGACAATATTCCCAAGATAAACTCGACCAAGTCGCTGTCCGGCCATTCTCTGGGGGCCGCGGGTGTACACGAAGCCATCTATTCGTTGCTGATGATGCAGGAAGATTTTCTAAGCGCATCAGCCAACATCACGGAACTCGACCCAGCAGGTGCCGGATTCCCGATCATACGCGAGCGTATTGATAATGCCGGGGCCAACATCATGATGTCCAACAGCTTTGGGTTTGGCGGCACCAATGCAACGCTGGTATTCAGGCGCTGGCAAGATAGCTAGTTATCATTATTTCAGCAACAACGGAGTGCGCGAGGCACGCCAGCTCTGGAATGTCGGGTATTCGCGATAACCACCACTAAGGATATAGTCAAGCACGTTACGCAAACGGTAGAATTGCACAACGGAATCCACACGTATTATTTCATGACCATTCTGGTCAAAGAATATCAGTGTTGGCGTGTAAAACAGGCCTAGCTGTTGTGCCCATCTTCTTGCAGTCAAATGCTTTCCTGAAGGCGTTATAACCGGGGTATCCGACCAGAACGGCAACTGCACAACTTCCATTTGATCAAACCTGGCCACAATCTCGGGGTCCTTCAATGGCCCGGTATGCAGCACATCACAGGCGTGACAGTTCCCCTGTTCAAAAAACACAACCAGCGGCTGCTCACCCGGTCGCACATGCCGATCCAGCATATAAGGTCCAGGCAGGAACATCGGTTCATCGATCAGGTCGCCGGGATCAAACACCAGCGGGACATCCGCCCGCGCCAGGTATTGACGGAAATCTTCATCCTTGTAATGTCCATCTGCGACATATTCCAGTGCCGCGCGAAAACGATACGGCGGGTAATATCCGCGCAGGCGCAACACCGTTTCTCCTGCCGTGTTATAGAAGATTAATGAGGGAGTAAAGTTGGTCTGGTCCCGGATAGCCAGGTTACTCTCGGTCAACTCCACGCCATCGAGATCGGTCACCGTGCGATCACCGTGGATGTCGATGCCGATCACGTCAAAGTGCTCTCGTGTATAGGCCTGGATATCCCCCGCCTCCAGGTCGACCTCCAGGAACTGTCTGCAATAGGCACAGTATTTTTGCCCGAAATAGAGTATCAGTCCCTGCTTGCCTGCCTCTCGAACCTCCTCGAGGTCTTCCTGCAGATCGAGGAAACTGAGCTTGAACCAGTCCGGGAAGGCCAGCGGCTCTTCAAGGGGTGAATCATCAAAGGTAACAAAGCCATGATCGAAGCTGACCTTAGCGGCTATCGCATAGCAACTGGCAAATAACAGGACAACAGGACCTGCAAGCCGCGCAAGTGAAAGTATCCTGTCCGCTTTTCTGGCCTGTCGCTTCATCGTGCTGGCTGCCAAATCATCACCTTAGTGGGGTTTTGCTATAGCTGGCATAACTGGTTTCTGTCTCCCACAAAGTTACATCGGTTACGGGAAAATCTTTTGCGGCTACGTATTCATAAATCATTCTGGCGATGACCTCGGCTGTCGGGTTTTCCTCCGTGACCCGGACCCGTTCACCACTGTCCTGCAACAAGGGCAGTATGGGATCATCCTTGTGCAATAACAGGGTATGATCAATTTCGCTCTCCAGCCATTCCCACAGAAGCCGCTTTAACTCACTGAAATCTTCGACCATGCCGCGATCATCCAGCGTGTCTTGCGCCAGTGTTATGACGGCACGGGCATTGTGTCCGTGTAAATGCTGGCACTTGCCCTGGTAGTTCAGCAGTCGATGACCATAGCAAAATGAGACAGATTTCGACACGCGGTACATGGGCAGCATCCATTATCAGCAGGTTACAAAATAAAGTTGATCTGGCTTTGTTGTATACAGCTGCAAGTTCAGCAACTACCAGATGATCAAACCTCACAATATACTATTTTATGGTCCCTACCCAAGATTGGCTATACATATTGAGGGTAAAGTTATTAGAATGTGGCCTATGTTAATGAAACTACTGATTTTGGTTGGTTGCTGATGGCAGGCATGCCGACATGGACCATTCTCGGTGGTGGCTACCAGTCTTATGTGAAAGGTGATTACCAGGCTGCCTTCGACGAATGGTTACCGCTCGCCGAACTGGGTGATGTCGAAGCACAATACAACCTTGGTGTCATGTACGACGAAGGCACCGGTGTGGAACAGGACTTCGGCAAGGCCGCCGAATGGTATCTCAAGGCCGCAGAACGAGGCTTTCTAGAGGCACAGTACAATCTCGGCATGATGTATTACCATGGGCTGGGTGTACCCCGTGATCGCGAGGAGGCGGCCCGCTGGCTACAACTGGCTGCCGACCATGGTGACAGCGAGGCGGCAAAGATTCTGCAGCGTATCCGCAAGCAGGCGGCATCAGCCACGTCGACAATTTCAGCCTGAATAGTTATTCATAAAAAATGAGTTACAGATCATTCCGAATGCGAGATCGGAACATCAGCTGACCACGCCATGACAGAGTCAACAGGCAACACACCCTCATCAGTCCCGCCCGGGATACCCTATCCACCGCCCGGTAGCATTGCCCAACCGGAATACGCTCCCGGCGAGCGCGAGGCACTGATCGCCAAAATCAAGCGGTTGCTCGGGGAAAAAGACGCTGTTCTGGTGGCGCATTATTACACCGATGATGACCTGCAAATGATCGCGGATGAAACCGGAGGCACCGTCTCCGATTCACTCGAGATGGCCCGATTTGGTAATCAGCACCCGGCAAGCACCCTGGTGGTGGCCGGTGTCAGATTCATGGGGGAAACCGCCAAAATCCTGAACCCGGAAAAGCGCGTCCTGATGCCGACACTGGAGGCCGAGTGCTCACTGGACCTGGGTTGCCCACCGGGAAAGTTCATCCCCTTCTGTGATGCACATCCCGATCATACTGTAGTGGTCTATGCCAATACCTGCGCTGAAGTGAAGGCACGTGCCGACTGGGTAGTCACCTCGAGTATTGCTGTTGATGTTGTCAATCATCTCAAGCAACAGGGGAAAAAGATTCTGTGGGCACCCGATCGTTACCTTGGCAGTTATGTCCAGAGGGTGACGGGTGCCGACATGCTGCTCTGGCAAGCGAGCTGCATCGTGCATGAACGTTTCAAGGCCGAGGCACTGCAGAACCTCGCCGCCCATCATCCGGACGCGGCGATCCTGGTTCATCCCGAATCACCGCAAGCTGTAATCGCTCTGGCGGATGTGGTTGGCTCAACCACACAGCTGATCAAGGCTGCTAAAGAGCTACCCAACAAGGTATTCATCGTCGCTACAGACAACGGCATTTTCTACAAGATGAAACAGGCCGCCCCGGGAAAAACCTTCCTGGAGGCGCCATCTGCGGGTGAAGGCGCAACCTGCGAAAGCTGCGCCCACTGTCCATGGATGGCCATGAACCATTTACGCAACCTGGCCGAGGTGCTTGAAACCGGCAGCAATGAAATCCATATCCCTGAAGCCGTGCGTATAAAGGCTCTCACAGCAACACAGCGCATGGTAGATTTTGTCAAGCAGCAGCAGGACATCGACTGAATACCCGCCTCTTTAGAGGATCGCCAAGCTGGCAATCATTAACGCCACTGCCAGTACAAGCCCATGTGTACAACGCAGACACAATACTGATACATTTGTCGCCGCGCGACCTCTATTACCCAGCCGCATCCGCCATCGATATTGCCACTGACTAGACGCTAACAGGACAGATCACGATGACTGCTGATAACTACTCGATGATGGGCAGTGTCGCCTCCCTGATCGCACAAACCCTGCGCACCTATGGCTGCGATCCAGAACCGATCTTCAAAAAGGCAGCGCTTGATATGAGCCAGCTGTCAAATCCTGATACACGCTACCCCGGCAATCGCATGCAACTTCTCTGGAAGCTTGCGGTTGCTGCCTCTGGTGACCCCTGTTTTGGCTTTGTAGCGGGAAAACAGGTGCAGCCCGTTGCGTTGCATGGCCTCGGCTTCTCCTGGCTGGCGAGTGATACATTGCGTGATGCACTCAACCGTCTGGTACGTTACTCGCGCATGATCTCCACGGCGGCCAACATGCACCTGCAGGACAGCAGTGATGCCCTGGACCTGGTGATCCTGCCACCGAGTGGTGTAAAGGATGTCAGCTACGCCCCACAGGATGCCGGTATGACCGGCTTTCTGCGCATGTGCCGCCTGACTGCCGGTGACGAGATCGACCCTGTGTATGTCTCACTGAAACGCCCCAGGCCAGATTGCGACCGTGATTTGCAGGACTACTTCCGTGCCCCGCTGGAGTATGACGCCAGTGCCAACAGGCTGTCGTTCAACAAAGAACTGGTTGATACACCATTAGCCAATGCCAATCCCGAACTGGCACGCATCAATGACAAGGCGGTTGTGGACTATCTTGCGCGCTTTGACCGAAACAGCCTGACCATGCAAGTGCGCAAAAAAATTATTGAAGGCCTGCATGATGGGACACCGCACCAGGAAAGTATTGCACATTCCCTGAATGTCAGCCTGCGCAGCCTGCAACGCAAGCTCAGTAACGAAGACACCAGTTTCAAGACCCTGCTTGAAACAACCCGCCGTGAACTGGCACTGCATTACATTCGCGAGACCCATCGTTCGCTTGGCGAGATCACCTACCTGCTGGGTTTCTCCGAACCCAGCAACTTTACCCGGGCCTTCAAGCGCTGGACGGGTGTATCCCCGAACGAGTACCGTGAAAACAGCTGACAGTAGCAGAACGGCCAGGTCGACCGGCACCTCCAAGGGTACACAGCATCTTTCAAGGCGTTTCCTGCTCTCCCTGGTGCTGCTATCGCAGTGGTTGCTTGCAGCAGGCAATGCCGGCACCGACGCCGACGTGCTCGATACGCAGCTTGGCTCCTCACTGGGTCCGCAGCACCTTGCACGGATTATCAATGACGAGGACCCACTGAATCGTCGGATTGCCGAAGCCTACCTCAGCGGCGACAGATACCCGCCAGCAATATCATCCATGTCAAGTTCAACTCGGGCCTGGAGGCCTACTGGAAAAGAGTCGAGTGGCCCGGTCAGGGAATGTTCCTCGGAGAACCGCTGGCCGCACCACAGAGATAACAGCAGACCCCAGCATACAGCCTTATCACTTGTATTTAATATGTTTATATGAGCCCACAAGACCACATCCAAGCGCTGAACCCAATCCCGGAAAACTGGATTGCCTGCAAGGACTGCGACCTGCTGATCGAGCGAGTCGAAACACCACCGGGTGGTAAAGCCCTATGCCCTCGCTGCGCCAATCCCTTGTATCAGCGGCAGGAGCAGAGTATCGAGCGTACCCTGGCGCTGGCGATCACTGGTCTGCTGCTGTTTTTACCGGCCAACCTGCTGCCGGTCATGTCCCTGCATATCGTCGGCCAGGAATCGACAACCACCATCTACATGGGTTCCCTGGCATTGTTTCAGGAAGGTTTGTACTGGACGGCACTGCTGGTCTTTCTTGCCAGCATTGTGGTCCCGCTTTGCAAGCTGGCGCTGGTGTTCTTTGTCTCCGGATGCTTGTACCTGGAACGCTTTAACCCGTTGTTGCCCTATGCATTCCGTTATTACCACTACCTGGATGAATGGGGCATGCTGGAAGTGTACATGCTGGGCGTGCTGGTCTCCGTGGTGAAACTCAAGGGAATGGCCAGCATCGTTCCCGGGGTCGGCCTGTATTGCTTTATCGGGCTCCTGTTGGCGGCAACGATGATGTCATCGTTGCTGGACGAGGACAGTTTCTGGACCAGGATCGAGCAAGGCCAGCAGGGGCGACTGCAGTGAAAAGCCCTCTGACCGCCAGACAAATGGGACTGATTCGCTGTCATACTTGCGGCAAACTGGCCTTTGATGTCGGCCATGATGAGTATGAGGAACATTGCCCGCGCTGCCATGCACATATGCACATGCGCGCCACCAACAGCCTGTCGCGCACCTGGGCCCTGTTGATCACTGCTGCGATACTATATGTACCCGCCAACGTTCTGCCGATCATGACCGTCACCTATTTCGGGGCTGGAGAACCTGACACCATCATGTCCGGTATTATCTTGTTGCTGCAGGTTGGCAGCTACCCGATCGCTGCCGTGATATTTATCGCCAGCATTCTGGTCCCCTTGTTGAAAATGGTCGCCCTGCTGATCCTGCTGTTATCTGTACAGCTAAAATGGGTACTGGATGACCGGCAGCGCACCCGCATGTACCGCGCTGTCGAGCTGGTGGGACGCTGGTCCATGCTCGATATATTTGTGATTGCCCTGCTGGTTGCACTGGTAAATTTTGGCAGTATCGCGCAGATCGTTTCCGGGCCAGGCGCAACCGCTTTTGGCAGCGTTGTGGTGCTGACCATGCTGGCTGCCACCACCTTTGATGCACGACTGATATGGGATAAAGAGGACCTTCATGACTGATCAACCGGACACCGGCAACCCATCCGTCAACCCGCCACAACCGGTGCTGAAAAAAAAGCGCGGCATCCCGTTTATCTGGATTTTACCGCTGCTGGCTGCTCTCATTGGTAGCGGGCTGGTCATTAAAAGCCTGCTGGAAGCCGGACTACCGATCGAGATCGTCTTTAATACGGCTGATGGCATCGAGGCGGGAAAAACCAAGCTGATGTACCGCGGTCTCGAGGTCGCACGCGTCAAAGAAGTGCAGTTAAACCCGGACCTGCAATCCGTAACAGTACACATCGACATCCCGCGCAGTGCCGAGAGACACCTCCGCTCAGAAACAAAATTCTGGCTGGTGAAACCGGAAATTTCGCTTGCCGGCGTTACCGGGCTGGGGACACTACTATCCGGTAACTATATTGCTGTCAAACTCGGGGGTGGAAAAAAGACACGCAAGTTCAGGGCATTGACGAATCCGCCCGCAGACGACCTGGATTCCCCGGGACTGCATCTAACCATTACCGCCAATCGTCTTGGTTCTCTCATGCAGGGTGCACCGATCTATTACAAGCAAATTCTTGTCGGACGAGTTCAGGATCATGCCCTTGCAGCGGACGGTAACAGCGTCAACATCAATATCTTTATCAATGAGGAGTATGAGCATCTGGTCAAGAAGAGCAGCCGCTTCTGGAATGCCAGTGGCATCAGCATTTCAGGTAGCCTGTCCGGTCTCTCCATTGAAACAGAGTCCCTCACCAGCGTGCTCTCCGGTGGCCTGGCCTTCTTTACCCCGGATAGCGATGCACCAGGCATCCCCAGCGAGGATGGCGACAGCTTCCCTTTGTACGATAATTTCAAGGCTGCTGAAGCAGGTATAGAGGTTACCCTGCGCCTGCAAGACGGAGAAGGTCTGAATGAAAACGGCACACGCATCCTGTTCGAAGGGGTTGAGATCGGGAATATCGAAGTCATCCGTATTGATGAGGACCTGGAAGGGGTGATTGCAAAAGCAACGCTTGACCCGCGTGTCACTCCGTTACTCACTACAGGTACCCGCTTCTGGCGCGTCAGACCAAATATATCACTGACAGAAGTGTCCGGACTGTCGACACTGCTTTCAGGTGAACACATAGCCATGCAACCGGGCAATGGAGAACCCCTCAGAGATTTTAGCGTTCTGGAAGAGCCACCGGTGCTGCCGACCTCCGTCCCTGGACTGCATTTCAAATTCGTTACCGATGACATGGGCTCACTTTCGAGAGGCAGCAAGATTTTCTACAAGAGGATCCCTGTCGGCAAGGTACAGGCCTATCGCCTGGATGAATCGGGCAAGCAGATCCTCATAGATGCCTATATCGAGGAGCAATATGCCCACCTGGTTCACAACAACACGCGCTTCTGGAATGCCAGTGGTATCGAGCTGAGCGGTGGCATCGCCGGCTTCAGGCTCAGAACCGGGTCAGCCGCCAGCATCCTCTCGGGTGGCATTGCATTTGCCACACCACCCAGCAAGCCATCCAGTGCTGCCGCAAAAAATGGCAGCACCTTCAGGTTGTACCCGGATTATGACAGCGCCTCGGATAACGATACCCTGTTTGGCAACAAGCGCATGCCCGGTCTGCATCTGAACTTGCGCACCACCAACCTCGGCTCACTGGCCGCCGGTTCTCCGGTACTCTATAAAAGGATTACCGTCGGAGAGGTCGATGGTTATCGCCTTGATGAAGACCATGAGACGGTACTGGTGCAGCTCACCATCCAGCCAAAATACCAACACCTGGTGCATACAAATTCACGTTTCTGGAATGCCAGCGGCATTGAATTCAGCGGTGGACTTAGCAGCTTCCATCTAAAGAGTGGATCCGTCCAGTCAATCATCGCAGGCGGCATCGCCTTCGACACGCCCGACAAAGCAGGCGGTGCAGCAAGGGAGGAGGCAGTTTTCCCACTCTACAACGATGCACGCAGTGCACAGGAAGACAGCATACCGATTCGCATCACCTTTGATACAGCCACCGGCCTTTCTGCCGGAGCGCCCATCAAATACCAGGACATCCAGATCGGTCGTGTCACAGAGGTAAAACTGAGGAACGACCGGAATGGTGTCACCGTCCACGCAGACCTGTTTGGCTCAGCACGTCACATGGCCAATTCAGGCACCCGCTTCTGGGTCATCAGCGCAAAACTGGGACTGTCCAGCACCGAACACCTGGACACTCTCATAACCGGTAACTACATTGCCGTGCAGCCGGGTGATGGCACGCCGACAACCAGCTTCACTGGCCTGGAGAACGAACCCTTTGAAAAGCGCCTAGGCGAAGGGCTTAATCTGCAGTTGACGACACAGCGGTTGGGATCTATTGGTGTCGGTGCCCCGGTTTACTACCGGCAGATACCGGTTGGCAGCGTCATCGGCTACAAGCTCAGCGCCAATGCCAACGAGGTGATCATTTTTATCAACATCAGACCCTATTACGCACCGCTGGTACGCAGCAACTCGATGTTCTGGAATGTCAGCGGCATCCGCGTTGATGCCAGAATTGTCGGTGGTGTGAAGATAGATACGGATTCACTGCAGGCTATTCTTGATGGCGGTATCGCCTTTGCTACACCTGGCAACCCTGACATGGGAGATGCGGCGAATCAGGGAATGTCGTTTGTACTTCATGAAGAGCCAACGGAAAACTGGCTGCAATGGTCACCGAAAATCCCGCTGGGTTCGCCGTAGCCAACCTGGTGACAATGCCGGACTACATGACCTCTTCGCGCGCGTGCCATGCTCCATGCAGTGCCTCAACGGCACTGCGGTGATTATCAATATCACCGCTGAGTGCAACTTCAATAGCCTGCTCGACTGCACGCGCTGTTTCTATGCGCTGCAGGAATACGTAATCTGCACCTGCCTCATACAACGCATGGCTGTCTGACAACTCAGTGGCATTCGCGATGATCACAGCATTCGGGTTGATGTGGCGCGCTGCCTCAACGAGCTTTAGATTCGTAGTACCCTTCAGAACATCGTCCGGGATGGTACAGACAATCACCCTGGCCTTGTCGACCCCCGTATGGTGCAGCGTCTCGGCATTGCCCAGATCGCCATACTTGACCGTTGGACCCAGGGCAGCAATTTTCGGGTGGAGATTGACATTAAAATCGACCACCAGCGTGCTCTTAAGCAGTTCAGGATGATTTTTCCCGAGTTCATACAACAATGACGATGCAACCCGGTGAAACCCCAGTAATGCCAGGCTATAGGAATCATCCTCCCCCGCCTTGCTGCTGGAGGGTTCCCGAAAGCCCAGCCTTGCCAGCACAGCGGAAAGCCTGTCATGAATAGCATCTGCCTGCTGGAACAACAACGGCGTCAGCAAGGCGGTGATCACGAAGGCGAATATGATTGCGCTGTTCAGATTGGCAGAGATCTGTCCCAGCTGCACACCGATAAAACCAATCACCAGACTGAACTCCGAAATCTGCGCGAGGCGCACCGAGGTCACCATGGCATTACGCCGGTCCAGACCAGCTGCATAGAGCAGCGGAAAGAAAATCACAAAGCGGGCCAGTAATGCGATAACAGCGAATAACCCCGCCAGCAGAAGCACGTCCATGCCCTCCGGCATCGGTATGCTCATGCCGAGGCCGACAAAGAACAGCGTGATAAAGAAATCCTTGACCACACTGACCTTGCTAACGATTTCGGTACTGTACGGCAGGTTGGCGATGGTGGCACCGGCGATGAGTGCACCCATTTCCGCACCAACGCGCATGTGCAGATCAATGTTGAAGAGCCAGTTCGTCAATACATCGAGATTGACACCCAGCAGCACAATCAGGAAACACCAGGAGATCGACGTGGCAAACACCACCTCGGGTTTTTTGGCGACCCATTTAAAGCCGATTGGAATGATGAAGCGTGCAATGAAAGCTGCGAGAATCGCCAGCACCACGATTCCCAGAAATGACAGCAGGATCGGGCTGGCGGCTGGCGCTGCAAGGTTTGGCTGTACGGCAATCACACCAATCGCCCAGATATCCTGGAAGATCAGCAGGCCCAGTGCAATCCGGCCAACCTCCGTATCCAGCTGAAAGGTCTCCTGGAAGAGCTTTACAACCAGCAGGGTGGAAGACGCAGCAACGACAAAACCGATATATAAGGGTGCGTATCCATCGGACAGCAATGCGCCGCCGATGCCGAGGGATACCAGCAGCTTGGTGACCAAGACACCAAACAACACACACAAGGGATACTGGAGCAAACCGGACACCGCCAGGATCCTGCCACTGTCCAGCAGTTTCCGAATATCAATCTCGAGCCCGATCAGGTACAACAACAGGATCAGTCCCAGCTCCGAGATGGTTTCGATATTCGCAGGGTCTGTGACCAACTCCGCGCCGACCGGCCCTACCACCACACCGGCAAGCAGAAAGGCAGCGATCTCGGGAATCCTTATGCGGACGAAAACGATAGCCAGCAGACCTGCCAGCACGATACAGATGCCGATATCACGCACCAGCGAAGGCATTCCTTCACCGGAGGCCAGTACACTGGCAGGCACCATTGCCAGCAGGCAGAATATTCCCAGCTGGCGGGTTACTGACACTCCTGTCATGGCTTAATCAAGCTCGTCAACGGCGACAAGTCGCGACACTACGGCAAAACCGTATCTGTTATCAAGTCTCCGATTCACTCTCAGTAAATCGCCTGTTACAGGGTGCCGTACCTAGGAACAATATACAATGGCGGGGCGCTTCCCTATCCTGTCTGTCAAAGTGAAATCACGCGAAAAACACCAACAAGAAGCAGGTGAGTCAGAATGTCATATGGGAACTCTGGCAGGAAGCAAAAAAGTCATCCACAACAAGGATTGAGCAAGCCCCCGTTCTACCGCCTGCTGGCATATATCATCTCATCTGTATTCAGCAAGGAGTTGGTTTCGCTGCTGATTCTGGGAAGTGCAATCATTGCGATTCCCAGCTTCAATCACCTCCCATCCAGCAACTACCTTGCAGTGTTGATTTGCACCATCCTCGTGCTGGCCTTCCTACGAGGTTGCAATGCCTGGCAGAAAGATCTCGACGACTATCAGAAGGCGTTGTCCACTGCGCGAGATATTCCGAACGCACCGGCGCGATAAAACCAGTATTCCAGCAGCAACAGGGCCAGGCTGGCCGCCTTGTCAGTGACGACTGGTCATATTGTCGCGTAAGCCAAACAATCAGGCACAGCGTCCAAAGCTCCTTTCTGCTTGCTGTCTGTTCGTTAACTCACTTGTTACAGGTATTTTTAGCAAATTCCCATGTAACCTGATGGCATGCCGGGACAATCAATAGTGTCGCCCGGCCAATCCATTCCACATGCAAACGGTCTACTCTGCTACCCGTACGATCACTGCATCAGCAAAACAAACACTTATGAAAGTTTGCGCTCAGGCGGCCGATAATCGAACAGATGAAATGAGAACGGGAGGCAGAATCATGGGCATAGAAACGATCAAATGGGGTCTGGTTGCAACGATCATATGGCTCGGTATTTACCAGTTATTCAATATCATTAACGGAACTCCTTTGTTCTAGCCTCGCCCAAAACGCATTCCCATCAACCACCCGCAAGCGGGTGGTTTTTTTATGTTAACAATCATTACATTACAGGCAAAACTTGCAGCACAGCTGCACGCACCCACCGGTAAAACTCGCCCGCCGTGCCTGAACTCACCACTCCATGCGCCTGTGGTTTCCGCTACCCTTGGACCATGTACAGAGAATACGTAGTGATACTTTTAGCCCTCTGCCTGTTCACGACCACAGCCCGGGCAGATGAGCTGCTACTCCACGACCAGAACCTGACTGTTTCCGGGAGGAGCTGGACAGTATCCATCCCGGACGGCATGCACCTGGAACTGCTCACAGACCGGCTGGAACAACCCCGCCTGATGACGTTCCTGCCCAATGGGGAACTGTTGATCGGTTCACGCGCCGGCAAGGTCTATCGCCTGCAACCGCCATATACCAGCGCGGAGGTATTGGTCAATCTGGATGACTATCCGCACAGCCTTGCCTATCGCGACGGCGAATTGCTGATAGCCCAGACCGATGGTCTGTATCGTGCCGTTTTCAGGCCGGGTCAGGCACGCATTGACCCGAATGACGTTGATCTACTGGCCGCCCTGCCGGGTGGCGGCGGTCACAACAGTCGCACCGTGGCAATAGGTCCGGACCAACGCGTCTACCTGGCGCTGGGGATTAGCGGCAACTGTTCAGACGAATACCTTGACCAGAGCTACCGCTTCGATCACCGGCGAGGAGGTGTTCTGGTCCTCGATGAAAGTGGCCCTCAGCCGCGCTGGCAGAGCTACGCATCCGGTTTGCGTAACCCGGTTGGGTTTGACTGGCAACCGCAGACCCATATCCTCTACGCGTCCAATAACGGACCGGATCACCTTGGTTATGATCAACCACCCGAGTATTTTGCAAAACTCGCGCCTGCTTCATTCCATGGCATGCCATGGTACCAGTTTGACGGGGAGGCGATCAGACGGGATAACTGTATACGCAAGCCGCCACCCCGACCACAAGGCGACGTGTCGGTACCGGTTGCCACCTTCCCGCCTCGCAATGCCCCCATGGGCGTTGCCTTTGTTCCGGACACAGCCATGGATCCGCGCTTTCACAATAATGCCATTGTGGCACTGAGGGGATCCTGGGGTACCCAGCCAGCCGGCAGTAGATTTGGTGAACGGTCCACGCGGCGGCCACCGGCGATCATGATGGTACGTTTTTCTCAGGGTGAAGTGACGGATGTGGTGACTGTTGTAGGCGGCTTCCAGCGAGCGGACGGGCAACGCCTGGCGCGCCCGGTCGGTGTCCGCATCGGTCTGGACGGTATGTTGTATTTCACCAGCGACAGTCATACCGAAGGCTTGTTCCGCTTGCGTCCCGGATCAGCCAATGATGGATCTGATTAATCACCTTTCCTGATATCCGCATATACCGATGCGTTTACGATCCGCAGCGGACCCAGTCTGTTTACGGAGGCAAGCCCGATACCCGTCATCCAGCTATATGAAATTCCAGCATATCGATATTCAAACTGCTATGGCCAGGTGCAGCGTAGAAATACTTCCAGTTTTCAAAATTCAATAATATAGTACCCGGGGTATAGACATAAGAGGATATCGGCCATGCGCTGGCCGTAAACTTTGCTCTTTTGAATGCAGCGTTCGATCACAATACAGAAACATCATGCAGTAACAGCTAGCGAATAATCCCACACAGAAAATACACGCGTTTTACATTAATACTTCCCATGCGCCAGACGATATGAGTACCAGTAAATCAGTCTGTCGCGCCCCATTCAAAGGGATAGAAGTTCTTGAATAAATCAGGGCATGTATCGCAAGTAGCAGGCGCAGCAGCCGATATTGCTGATATTGATATCCACCTGATTACTCATCGATTTCTGGTTAATACGGTATCCACTGGTAGAAAGTCATGGTTAAAGCAACCAAGCCGAATTCGCCTGCAACACAAAAGTATTCAACCACTTGGCTGGGGAGTTGCCCGAGAAAACCTCATTGCCTGCCAACCCCTTCAGCAGTTTGTCACGGTGTAGTATCCAGTAAAGACATTCCATGATGACACTCGCTATTCGCAGCCCCCTGAAAAGCATCAAACCGTTGCGTTCGGTCATACGACCACTCAGGCAACGTATCCACCGCCTGCGCGAGGATACCTGGCTACTCGAAGGCAAGGAACGGACTTCCGGACAACCACTTTCCATACTGTTCAAGGGTGAGCGTATCACCCGAAACTACATTAGCGAAGTGTTCTTTAAGGAATCATGGACGGAGAAAGAGCACGCCAGAACCTGGAAGTACCGGCGCTTGCAGCGCGCCCTCGATGTAAACGGAAGGCACGACCTGGCTATCGTCCAGCTGGATGGTCCGCAACCAGTGACAGATAGCGGGGCTGCACTGTACAAGGTACCTTGTTGGGTGGGCGGGGAAAGGGACTTGCATGCATGCAGTGAGTTGGCACGACGCAGTGAACACATCAAGAGTGATATCCGACGGATACGCAAGAATCGCCTCAGTTACCGCGTCACCAGCGAACCCGAAGAGTTCGACCGCTTCTATCACAGCATGTATCTGCCATATATCCAGAGGGTCTTTGGCAATCATGCATTTCTCATGTCCTACCAGGCAATGCAGTCGGCCATCCCCGACAGTGAGCTGTTTCTGGTTACTCAGGATGACAAGGATATTGCCGGAGGAATTCTGGTGTATGACGGCAGCGACCGGGTACGCGGCTGGTCGCTCGGTGTCAAAGACGGTGATGACCGCTGGGTACGGGCGGGTGCCCTGGCGGCGTTCGACCACTTGCAGACGGACTATTTGCTTGAAAAGGGCTTCCGCAGATTGCACCGCGGTGGTTCGCGGCCATTTCTCAATGACGGTTCACTGCGATTCAAGAAGAACCGCGGCATGGTAATCACCAGCCACACTCCGCGAGGTTTCATTATCCTGCCGCTGCGTGACACACCCGCGGTGCGCGCCTTGCTGCAACACAACCCTTTCATATACGAGGATGAAGGAAAATTGAAGGGAGCAATCTTTGTCCCGGGAGAGGTGATCGAAGAAGACGCTGCGCGCATGTACCACGACTGGTATGTGCCGGGCCTCGAGGGTCTTACCCTGTTTTCCCTGGATCAAGGTCATGAAAATGGGCTGAATATCCGCGTTTGTGGGTGGGTAGACCAATCAGGTGCTTTGAAACAGGCTTACAGTAAGGAGTAAGGCATGGGGCAGCAGTCTCAGAGTGTGTGGTCGAGATTCCCGCGAAAGCTCAAAGCAGCGCTTTCGAGGTCATATTATGCTGGACCGGAACTGATGGATGCAGTGCGTGTCTGTCAGCGCTTGTCCCGGCAAGGCCTGTCCGGAACAATCGGCTACTGGCCTAGTCAGAATGATACGCCCAGAGTTGTCGCGGATGCCTATATCGCCGGCATAGAGGCCATCGCGGCAGCGGGTCTGAACTGCTCGATCTCGGTAAAGGCGATGGTGATGGATTTTAACCGCAAGCTGATTACCGAGATTACCGACAGGGCTACCTCCACCGGGGTTGGAATCCACTATGACTCCAGGGAGATCGAGTTTGCGGACCCAACCTTTGAACTGGTGACCGCATATGCCGGACACGGGACTACGATTGGCTGCACCCTGCCGGGGGCCTGGCCAAGAAGTACCGCCGATACCGATCTGGTAAGCGAGCTTGGGGTGAACGTGCGCGTGGTCAAAGGTATGTGGCGAGACCCGGAACATCCCGATCTCCAGCTTCGCCAGGGCTACCTCGACATCATTGACCGTCTCTGTGGCAGGGCACATCATGTGGGTGTGGCAACCCACGATAAGTGGCTGGCTCGCCAGGCGTTGCAGAAACTGACCGATAGCGGTACAGCGTGTGAACTCGAACAGCTGTTCGGGCTGCCGACAAGAGAGACTCTGAGTATTGCCAGAGAACTCGGAGTACCGGTACGGTTTTACATCCCCTATGGAAAATCGTGGGTCCCCTATGCGTTTTCCAGAGCGTTGCGGCGTCCACGCATCGTATTATGGGTTCTTCGGGATCTTGTACTGGGCCATTGGTCGTACTTGCTGAAGTGATACTGCCTTGCCGGCTCCGCTACGGCCGGCTACCGGCATTGCTGGGCGAATAAAAACCTACTGCATGACTTTTAGTGGCAGGGCTGGAAGACTATACGGCTCGATGGACTGCAAGGCCAGAACTTGGAACAGGTTTTTCGGGCGGAGATCTTTATCTGAACTAGGCCGGTTTGCTGAACTTGGTGGGGTTATCTCGCGAAGAGCACAGATCTATGCTGTGACAACCGATTCCCACCGCCTCTTTCATAAGCACCACCCTGGATGAGCAACGACCGGGCGGTGCGTGCATTCTCGTATGCCAGTGCAACAGTCGCATTGTCGGTAGTTAATCACAGCAACTCTGTATCGCAATGGGCGCATCGGTTCTATCGGTGTGCCCATTGTCTCTTAACCGCGAATACAAACCTGTCGGGTTCATCCCCCATGGATTCGTCAGCTATAGTGATTACCCTGTGTGCATTGAGATCAAAGGAATCCGAGCAGCAACAGCAAGAAAGCTTTCCTACAATGGCAGCGATAGTACAGATCAAATATACCTCTACAACGACGCGTGCAATCCGATCAATGACAAAAAGCACATGGCTGCATATCTCAAGAAACTTGAGCTGCTCGCCAAGAAGGAGATTAAGTTTGATCCTTTCTGTTAGTAACAGATATTGCGTAGCAGTTTGGTAGCGTAAGCCCGAGAACTGGCAGCTAGCCCTGTGGCCGGTGCACTGTATTCGATTGTATGCGCCCTACCCCTGCCACTTAGAACTGTCACTAAGGTCCGAATCTGAAGCGCTGCACCCGACGACCGCTCACCGGCCACCTGGTACCGGGAGCCGAGGTCTGAATTTGTCGGTCCACGCCCCCAGACCGAAGCACTCGGTACGAGGGCTGTCAGTTGTCGTTTGGGTGACTGACATCTTGGAACCGGCCACTGGCCCTGGGTGCAATGACGTGCGCAGCTCAGCAGCACGTTCATTTGATCGCCTGTGCAGCAGGTGCGGGACCGGATCCTGGATGACGAGGATGATGTGGCACAGTACCTATGTGTGCCACGCTAGGAGCGCGGAAGCAGGCAACAGGCGATCATCATTCTTGCGCCTGCGATTCTTCCAGGTAGCGAAAGAAATCTGAATCAGCACTCAGCATGATGGTGCTGTTGCGACCCAGCGCCCGGTAGCTTTCCAGCGTGCGGAAGAACGAGTAAAACTCGGGATCGGCACCGAAGGCCTCGCCGTAGATCCGGGTGGCTTCAGCGTCGGCGTTGCCGCGGATTTCCTCGGCTTCGCGAGCCGCCTCGGAGCGAATGCGCCGAAGGTCGCGTTCCATGTTGCCGAGGATTTCCTGGCTACGGCCCATCCCCTCGGAGCGGAATCGCTCGGCGATCGATTGTCGTTCAGCGATCATGCGGCTTTCGACCTGCTTGCGCACCGAGTCGATGTAGTTGACCCGCTTGATTCGCACGTCGTCGAGCTCGATGCCCAGTCGCGGCATGGAATCCTGGGCACGGGCGAGAATTTCCTGCTCCAGCAGCTCTCGGCCCAGCTTGGGCTGCATCTCCAGGTTCACGTCATCGCGTTCGGCCAGTGTGGGGTCGTCGAGTTCATCGACGTCCACCGCCCAGTCCTTGGAGCGCACGATTTCCTCGAGCTCAGTCGACGAAACCATGTCGCGCACCACCGAGTCGACGATATCATCGAGCCGGGTGCGCGCTCCGGCCTCATCGCGCACGCTGGTCAAAAACAGCAGCGGATCGGCGATGCGCCAGCGCGCCGTGGTATCTACCAGGATAAACTCGCGCCCGAGCGTCGGTATCTGCGTGACGTCGCCATCCCAGACCAGCAGGCGCTTGTCGAAATAGCGGACCTGCTGCCACGGCAGCTTGACCTTCAACCCGGGCTCGCTGATCACGTCGCCGATGGGCTCGCCGAACTGGACGATGATGGCCTGCTCGGCCTCATCAACTGTGTAGAACATGAAGTTTCCGGCCGTGATCAGCACGGCCGCGAGGATTGCGATGAGCATCGGTTTCATTCGTCATCTCCAGCGTTACGGGCACGGCGGTTGATATCGAGCAGCGGCAGCGGACTCATCTGCCCGTCCTGGACGACCAGAACCTGGCCGATCTTGGGCAGCACCTCGTTGATGGTTTCCAGGTACAGCCTGGAGCGTGTGACCTCAGGAGCCTGCAGGTATTCGGCAAGCACCGCCGAGAAACGCGCGCTCTCGCCCAGCGCTCGGTTTACGCGCTCGGTGGCGTAGCCCTCGGCTTCTGCTACCGTGCGCAGGGCCGTGCCCTCTGCATTCGGAATTTCCTGGTTGACGCGCTTCTGCGCCTCGTTGATCATCCGCTCGCGCTCCTGGCGGGCCTCGTTGACTTCGTTGAACGCGGGCTGCACCGCCGGCGGCGGCACGACGTCCTGCATCTCTACGGTGTTGATCCGGATGCCGGCGTTGTAGCCGTCCATGATATCCTGAATTTCGCCGCGCGCCTTCTGCTGGATTTCGACGCGCCCGACCGTCAGTACTGCGGAGCCGAGCATGTTGCCGACGATGCGTCGCATCACGGATTCGGAGATATCGCGCAGCGTGCGGGTCGGCTCGCGCATTTCATACAGGAACTTGATCGGGTCTTCGATGCGGTACTGCACCACCCACTCGACGACGATCATGTTCAGGTCTCCGGTAAGCATCAACGACTCGTCCTCAAACTTCTGGTCGCTGTAGGCGGTGCGGCCGCTGGCGCTCGTGCCCTGGGTGCGAAAACCGAATTCCTGCTTGAGCACCCGCTCGGTGGCCACGTGCTGCACCTGGTCAATGCCGAAAGGAATCTTGAACTGCAGGCCCGGGTCGGTGATGCCGACAACCTCGCCGAAACGCTTGACCACGGCCCGCTGTTCGGGCTGGACGGTATAGAACGCACTGAACGCGCCCCAGACCAACAGCACCAGCATGACAATGCCGATGATACCCTTGATGCCCTTGCCCGAAGGCGCGCCGTTGCCGAACTTCTTGAAAAGCTCGGTCAGGTCCGGCGGCCCCTGTTGGCCGCGACCGTTCGAATCTACGGATTGAATCATCTTGCTGGCCCCTTGAAGTTGAGCCGATCAGTCTAACAGTTTTCACCTGGCCCGGTCGAACAGCGACACAGCCTGAGTACAACACGCTAAACACAGCACTACTTAATCATCTCTCAGCAACTGCCCGAATCCAACCGTCGTGCTGAATTCTGGGACCGGGCCTCGGCGCGAAGGATCCGCACCTGCAAGAGTCTGGTTGAAATACCCCAACACGATATGCTTCCAAAGTCTCGCATTGATGTGTCGATAAGAATAAGGATAGAACACACATATCAGGATCGAATCCCTTACTTGTTAGCCCGGATGGAGAAGCAGCATGCGCATCAAGGGAAGAATAACGTCATGGAACGACGAGAAGGGATTTGGATTTATCACACCTATTGCCGGCGGGAAACGGGTCTTCGTTCATATCAAAGCTTTCAGCAACAGCAACAGGCGCCCTGATCTTAATCAATTGGTAACCTACACCTTATCTAAGGACAAGCAAGGCCGTCCATGCGCTGCAAATGCCACCTTGGCTGGCGATAGACTTCCAGAAAAGGCAAAACAGAAGCATGGTTCACTAGCAACGATTGGTGCTGCATTCTTTCTCATCATCGTCGGTGTTTCGGTTCTAGCAGCCAAAATACCGCCTTTGATTCTTGCTCTTTATATAGTCGGCAGCCTATTCACTTTTATCGTGTACGCAGTAGATAAAGCCGCAGCGAAGAAAGGAGTCCGGCGAACCCCGGAAAACACCCTACACTTGCTGTCACTGGTTGGAGGTTGGCCAGGGGCACTGATCGCCCAACAGAAGTTACGCCACAAGTCCAAGAAACAGTCTTTCCGCTCAGTTTTCTCGGCAACGGTCATTCTGAACTGTGGTGTGTTCGTCTGGCTGTTCACGCCAACCGGCGCAGCCACCCTGCACTCCTTGATTGCTGGTGTAGTATGAGGGTAAACAACAGGCTGGCACCCTGACCATCCAGCCTGCGTACTAGCAGCTGAATCCCGGAACTGGCCACCGGCCACTA
This sequence comes from Gammaproteobacteria bacterium, assembly GCA_022340485.1. GTDB lineage: Bacteria > Pseudomonadota > Gammaproteobacteria > UBA9214 > UBA9214 > UBA9214. The sequence goes on from JAJDNX010000030.1 coordinate 47,300, forward strand.
GCCCTGGGTGCAACGCGCCGAATTCTTCGCGGCCAGTCCTCGGGACCAGCACTCGGCTTTCGGCTTTCGGTGCGAGGGCAAGAAGCGATAGCTGCCTCCCTGAGAATCAGGGGAATGGCAAAGTGGGTCAACTTCTGTCTTTTTGTTTTTACAAATATAGATCCAGTTTGTTAGTCCGGTTTCGAGCTGCGACTTGCCGTTCCTTACCGCTTAAACCATGGCTGCTGACAATAACGCTAAACGCGTACTACCGGCCAACTCCTCACCTACACGGGCGACTGGCGTACGTCAGCAATGCAGCAACTCCGGTTCCTTGGGCGTGAAATCCCAACGAGTGCCGTTCTAATTAACGGGACCCCCCGGCCAAAAATGGACAATCAACCTGAAATAAAAAAAGCGGCCAACGACTTAACGAAGGCCGCCGCTACTGATTGTGTAAATCCTTGATGTAATCCAGTCTCAACAATTCGATTGATTATTTAGCATACACCAGATTAGTGACAAGTAGTCTTGTTTCTCTTTACTTGCCTAGTGCTTTCTTTATGACACCTATAACCGCCATCAATACTCCACCGCCCACACCACCAGAGGCGATACTTCCAACGATGCTGCCTACATCCATACCACCTGTACTCGTTATTATTCCGAGCATGCCAAGTAATTGACCGCCAAGCCCACCACCTAGAATACCGGCAATGGAATTACCGAGAGTGCCCAACGAT
>JAJDNX010000035.1 GCA_022340485.1 Gammaproteobacteria bacterium
GAATATTGCAGGACTATGTTGATCATGGTCCCACTGAAAAGGAGCTGCTCAACTCGAAGAAGAATATTACTGGTGGTTTTCCTCTCGCAATCGCCAGCAATTCCAATATTCTCGATTACCTCAATATGATCGGATTTTATGATCTGCCACTCGACTATCTGGAAACGTTCAACAGCAAGGTCATGGCAGTCACGCGCGCGCAAATCATCGATGCCTACAAGCGCCGCGTAGTGCCGGAAACCATGGTGACCATTATTGTGGGTGGTGATGAGCAGTCTGGAACGGCACTCTGAAATGGAGCGCGTGATTCGCTGGAACTAGTCTCGTGAACCGATACACGGGGTTCCCGCTTGCGCAGAAATGCCCGGAAATGAACCGCTAGGGGTTGTGCCGAATCACCCTTACCGTACACGGCCCGTCAGTATTTTCTGACGGGCCGTGTTGCTTTTGCCTGACTGAAAATCCTGTGCCGGCCGGGTAGGGTAGCACACTGGACACCCGGCGACGGGCCTGGGCAAGGAAGCCCGCTTTGTTTTACTCAACATACCCATGGAGGGCGCGCGATGTTTTTTTCAGGGAAGTCAGGGCTGCGTATGACGCAGTGTGCAAGTGCATGTGTCGCTGTACTGTCAATGTCGTCTGTGCAGGCACAGACAGTTATCTCTGAAGTGCTTTATGATGCGAGCATGACAGATAACGGCAATGCTTTTGTTGAATTATTCGGTACGCCCGGCAGCGTGCTCGACGGCCTGTTGCTGGAGGGCGTGAATGGTGCGGACGGCAGTGTCTACCGCAGTGTTGTGCTGGCCGGCACAATTTCAGCGAGCGGTGTATTTTTGATTGGCGATGACAGTGGTGACGGCAGCACCTTGGTAAGTAATGCGGACCTGGTACGTGAAATAGATTTCCAGAACGGCCCGGATTCTGTCGTGCTGCGCAATGAAGAAACGGTGCTGGATGCGCTTGGCTATGGGGACTTTACGGGACAGCACTTTGCCGGTGAGGGTGATGCCGCGCCGGATGTTCCCGCTGGCAGCAGCCTGGCGCGCCATCATCCAATGCTCGACAGCAATAACAATGCACAGGACTTTATGGTTCTGGACATTCCGACACCGGGTGCTGTGCCGGTAAGTGCTGTCCCGGTGCCGCCCGCGATTGCATTGTTCCTGTCAGGCATCATTGGCCTCGCTGGCGTAGCACGCAAGCAGGATTGAGTTGCACACAGTGCGCATGCATTGACGGGCCGCTTACCAGGCCTGATGATGCCGTTCACATGAAGGCAAAACAGGCACCAAATCAAGTGCGCATCATCGCCGGCCGCTGGCGCGGACGCAAGCTTTCCCTTGCGCCAGTGGCCGGGGTGCGTCCCACGCCTGACCGGGTACGTGAAACGCTGTTTAACTGGCTCAATCCGGTGCTCAGGGGGGCACGCTGTCTGGACCTGTATGCGGGTAGTGGTGCGTTGGGGATAGAGGCCGCATCGCGCGGTGCAGCCAGCGTGGTACTGGTCGACAGTAATCCGCAGGTGGTGGCGAAGCTGCGTGAACAGTTGCAACTGCTTGAGGCAGACCGGGTCGAGGTGGTGCAGTCAAGCGTGGAAGGCTGGTTGGCGGCTTCGGCTGCACCATTTGATATCGTGTTTCTGGATCCTCCTTTCCGGAAAAATCTGCTGTCTGCCTGTATGCGTGCACTGGAGTCTGGTGGCTGGCTGGCTGCAGATGCATACATTTATCTCGAGGCAGAATCCAGCCTTGAACCGGAGTTGCCGCAGCGCTGGGAACTGTACCGCAGCAAGCGCGCAGGCCAGGTGGGATACCACCTTGCAAGGCGCGTTTGATCACTGGCCGGCAGAAGTCGCGAAGCGGCAGGAAACGTCACCGTGGTGGAGGATCGTGCCGAAGCGGCTACGACTTGACAGTCAGGATGCCATGTAGTTGTTACAGCACCCTGTATGCAGATTACAGGTGTATGAATACTGTACCAAAATTTCAGTATGCGCCATAATGCCTCTATGGAGAGCGTGGTTTACCCCGGTACCTTTGATCCCATCACCAATGGCCACATGGACCTGGTGGAACGTGCGGCGCGGATGTTTGATACGGTGATTGTGGCGCTCGCCGTCAATCCTGGCAAAGGGTGTGCCTTCCCGATCGAAACCCGCGTGATGCTGGCCCGAGATGTGCTGGCGCACATTGACAATGCGGAAGTCTGCAGTTTTGACAATCTGCTGGTGGATTTTATGCGTCAGCGGCAGGCACGCGTGATCCTGCGAGGACTGCGGGCCGTCTCGGATTTTGAATACGAGTTCCAGCTTGCCAGTATGAACCGCCGTCTTGCACCTGAAATCGAAACCCTGTTCCTGACGCCGGCAGAACAATATGCCTATATTTCATCAAGCCTGGTGCGTGAAATTTCCAGTCTAGGTGGTGATGTTACCCCGTTTGTCCACAGTAAAGTGGTGGCTGCATTACACGCACGTGTGAATTAATGTAGTATTTTCCGTAGTACCCGCAATTACAAATCTTCCGGCAGGACCAGCGCATGGCATTGATGATTACCGATGAATGCATCAACTGTGATGTATGTGAACCGGAATGCCCGAATGATGCGATCTACCAGGGTGTAGAGATCTATGAAATCGATCCTGAGCGGTGCACCGAATGTGTTGGGCACTTTGAGTTTTCACAGTGTGTCGAGGTGTGTCCAGTTGAATGTATCCCGCTGAATCCGCACTACGTGGAAAGTCGCGAACAACTGTTACTCAAGTATGAAAAACTGACCGGTAAGAAAGCAGAATGAAGGTCCGGGCCTTTCTGCTGCTTGCATGCTGTGTCTTTACATCGTCACTGCTTGCCGCGCGGCCACCGGTAGCTGCGATTGCCAGTGCACATCCACTCGCCACACAGGCAGGGATGGAGGTCCTCGCCAGTGGTGGAAATGCCTTCGACGCTGCGGTTGCTGTCAGTGCGGCACTGGCCGTGGTGGAACCGTACGGCAGTGGCCTCGGTGGTGGTGGTTTCTGGCTGCTGCATCGTGAACGCGACGGCTTTGAAGTAATGGTCGATGGCCGCGAGAAAGCGCCACTGGGTGCCAGTCACAACATGTATCTTGACAAAGATGGCAAGGTGGTAGCGGGCCTCTCTGTCAACGGTGCACTGGCCGCCGCGATTCCGGGTGTACCGGCCGCGCTGGCGCATATCTCGCACCATTACGGACGTCTGCCCTTGCACAGAAGTCTTGCACCGGCCATCCGTCTGGCACGTGAGGGCTTCGAGGTCGACGCGATCTACCGGAAGATGGCGCAGTTCCGACTCACAGCCTTGCAGGATGACTTGGCGGCAGCCGAGATTTTTCTGCAAAATGATGAAGTGCCTGCGATGGGCTACCGTGTCGTGCAACCGGACCTCGCTGATAGCCTGACGGCTATCGCACGTTCCGGTCATGACGGTTTCTACCGGGGTGAAGTTGCCCACAAGCTGGTTGCGGGTGTGCGTGCAGCGGGTGGTATCTGGTCAATGCAGGATCTGGCACAGTACCGTATCGTGGAACGGCAGCCGGTCCGTGGCGAGTATCACGGCATGCGCATCAGTTCCGCGGCACCGCCTTCATCCGGCGGTATTGCTCTGGTCTCCATGCTGAACATACTGGCTGCCTATCCCCTGCAACAGCTTGATGAGGTAACACGCACACACCTGGTCATCGAGGCCATGCGCCGTGCCTACCGTGATCGTGCCGAGTTTCTCGGTGACAGCGATTTTGTGGATGTGCCGGTGGAGTACCTCAGCAGTCGAGCACATGCACGGCAAATGGCTGAATCCATCCGCCTCGGGCAGGCAACACCGAGTACGATGTTCCCCGTCAGCGTAATGCCCGCCGAGGGGCAGAACACGACGCATTTTTCCATCCTTGATGCGGCCGGGAACCGAGTCGCGGCCACCTTGAGTATCAACTATCCCTTTGGTGCCTGTGTGGTTTCTCCCGGGACCGGCATCTTGCTGAATGACGAAATGGATGATTTCTCGGCCAAGCCGGGTGCGCCGAATGTGTATGGTCTGGTTGGCACTGCTGCGAATGCAATCGCTCCCGGTAAACGCCCGCTCTCCAGCATGACACCAACCTTTGTAGAAAACGCAGGGGGCGTGGCGATCCTGGGAACACCGGGTGGCAGCCGCATCATCACTATGGTGCTACTGGCTGTGCTTGATATGGCTGCTGGAGGTGATCCGCAGTCCTGGGTGAGTTTACCCCGCTATCATCACCAGTACCTGCCCGATGTCGTGCAATTCGAACCAGGTGCATTTGATGCAGAAGTACAGCAAGGTTTGCTAGCACGAGGTCATGAGTTACAACCGCTGGACACAAGCTACGGCAATATGCAGGCGATTTACTGGAATAAGCAAAGCGGTGAAGTGATACCTGCCAGTGACCCTCGCGGGATAGGTGATGCAAGGATCGGATTGTTCGGGCTGAAGTAAGCGGTGCTTCGCTACCGTGGGAAAGCGTGGTGATTAATACAATCCAAGGCCCACCCCTCACCGGGTGCTCCGGATCTTTTGGGGGTATGGCTGTGCCGTTTATGCCAGGTCAATAATCTTGTAAACGGTGAACAACAGCACGGCGCCGATCAGCAGGTAGGTTTCCGTGGTGCCGATCCCAAGCGTCTGGGAAATTACCAAAACCGTCTTGCTAAGTATCGAGTCCATTTCCCAACCCTCACATCAGTATGGAGCTGCCATGTGTGGTTACAACAAACACCGCATGCCTGCCTGTACCGGCGTGCCAGGTATTTGTTACCGCTTCATGTGGCGGCCTGTGTGTCTACAGCGATCAAACAGAGCCTTTCCACATGGACGCGAGTAGTCTAGCAGCATCGTGCCTTGTTTTTAATACTAGTACATATCTGCTGGATTGCAGCCTGGAGAATCACTACTTATTTATATAATAAAATACTCTGTTACTGGCCCGATAAATGCCCGTGCGAGTGCGGTAGGGTTTCAGACCCTTCCTCTAGCCAGACAATTGGCGTATGGATCACCTGATGGGTTTTTTGTCAGTATCTTGACAGTTGTTGGGAGGCACGCTGTGAATTCGGTAAGGTAGCTGTAGTGCCGGCGACAGGATGCGCAGTCATTCGCAACGGGTATGGCTGGTCTGGTGTTGCTACGGGGGTTCACAGACATCACTTTGTGGCAACGGCAATCCAGGTGGTACCACGCATGCGCAGCGTCTCCCCTTGCTTGCAGGCGTTGGCAGCCTCTATGACCTCCTCGACGTAGGCTTCCCTATGCGCAGAATCGAGCTGGTTTACCAGTGTCATTACCGGTGCTGCGAGGTCCGAGATGGCCTCCCAGTAGGCCTTTCCGTCTGCAACCTCGAGTACGTCTATATCGAGTTCTTCCAGGGCGATGTCGGTGAAGCCGGCGGTCTCGATCGTGCCTTGTAGTCGCTCAGGGTCTGCCAGGGCAAAGATTCCAGGTGTGCCTGCGGACGGCTTCGGGAGATCCATGTAGTTGGCCAGTGTTTGCAACAACAGGCTGACGAAGGGGTTTTTCTCTGCAGCAGACCAGCAGGCGATGGCAATACGTGCATTCTCTTTCATGACAGCATGCGCCTGCTGCAGGCAATCGACCGGTTCGGGCATGAACATCAGTCCCCAGCGAATCGTGACAGCGTCAAAGCAGTTCGCCGGAAAGTCCAGGGTGTCACCGTCAACACAGTGGTACTCGATGTTGGTCACGCCAGCCTGCTTGGCCTTGTCGCGTGCATAGACGAGCATCTCTTCGGTCAGGTCGGTGCCTATGACTTTACCGCGACTGCCTGCCAGCAGCGCAGTGGCGATGGAGGGTTCGCCGGTACCTGATGCGATGTCGAGAACGTGGTGGCCGTCCGCAATGCCGGCCAGCTCCAGCATGCGCCGGGTGACCGGTGCGGCACCCTCACGCAGCAGTTCATCACGGCGATGCCAGCCGGCAGCGACAGAGGCCCAGGCGTCTCGCTCACGTGCCTTGAAGTCTTGCTTTTCGGTGATGTTCATCATTGTGCGGCCTCGCCGGGGTGTGAGTGTGTAGTTGGCTGCTGCAGACGGTGCCTGTGCGTCAGTATAGTAAAAATGGTGGAGGTGGATTTATTTCTGGCACTTTGGACAATAAAAGCTCGATCGCTGTCCCTGGCGTATCTCCCTGATGGGGGCGCAGCAGCTGCTACAGGGGTTGCCTGCCTTGCCATAGACGTTCAAATGCTGGCTGAAATAACCGGGCTTGCCCTCGCCGTTGACAAAATCCCGCAGCGTAGTGCCACCCTGGTCAATGGCGTGTTGGAGTACCTCTTTGATCACTTCAGCCAGCAAGCGGTATTTGTCCCTGCTCACCTTACCGGCGGCACGTCCCGGGTGGATACCGGCCATATACAGGGCCTCGCTGGCGTAGATATTGCCGATACCCGCGACAACGTGGCTGTTCATCAGGAATTGCTTGATGGCAACCTTGCGGTTGCGTGATTGCTGGTACAGGTAGTCGCCGTTGAATGCCTGGCTGAGTGGTTCACAGCCGAGCGGGCTGAGGAGACGGTGTTGCATGGCCGGTCTGCGAGTCCAGTGCAGGCTGCCGAAGCGTCGCGGGTCGGTCAAGCGCAGTGCGGAACCAGCGAAGATGATGTCGACATGATCATGCTTTCGGGGTGGCTCGGTCGCCGCGATGATTCTCAGGCTGCCGGACATGCCGAGATGCAGGATTGCAGTGCCGGCATCGGTATTCAGTAGCAGGTACTTGGCGCGACGGCTGACGCTGTGGATGATTTGTCCAGTCAGTTCTTTTTCCAGTCGCCTGGATACCGGCCAGCGCAGGTTCGGGTTGCGCACGATGACACGGTTAACGCGCTGCCCGGTTATGTGTGGGGCAATACCGCGGCAGGTGGTTTCAACTTCCGGGAGTTCAGGCATGGTGTCGCTGGGTACCAGTCCCTGGTACTCAGGGAGAGGTGCCGGGAAGGGGGGCTTGCTGCGTTGCCGTTCCCTGCTTGCGGGAGTCAGGGTCAATGCCTGTCTCAGGTGTCTGCAGCTGCAACATGGTCTTCCCCAGGTTGCCGGGAAAATGATACTGGATACCCCAGTCGGGTCTGGCAAGAACCAGTTCAGGTTCCTCTTGAAGAAGGTACAGGGTAACCGGTTCGCTGCTATCAGCCGGTACCAGGGTGATGGACTTGCTTGATGCCTTGCCGTCATAACGACGGATATAGGTTGCATTCGCAGCCTGCCAGCGTGCAACCAGCGCCTCAATGGCGGCGGCGTTTTCGGCAGACACCGGCGGCGATGCCTGCCACTGCCCGTCGTTGTCGAGTGCCAGGTTCAGGCCGGGTAATGCAACCCCTGTCAACACGGCATGCTCTGGCAGCAGTCTGCGCTCGACGAAGTTGCTCCAGTCTGCATTCAGCAGGTGCTGGTATTTGTCGGTGACCAGGTAGACGCTGTCGTCAAGCCGGAGGTAGCGTTTGTGTTGCAGCGGTTCCGTATAGCCGAGGTAGAAAACCGTGTCATTGAGCAGCAGGGTTGCCTGTGGTGGATCCAGTCCGGCAGCGGCGAGGTCCAGGGCGCTGTCCGGATAGCTGCGGTCTGGCCGGGTATCCAGAATGCCGAGCAGTGCGCGCAACTGAAACTCGCTGGCAGGCAAGTTGTGTTCGCCTGTCAGCTGCCAGCCACGGGCGGTTTTTACAAAGCCCAGTGGTGTGCGTTCTTTTCGGGTCACCCGGATACTGTGTATGCTGTCTGTGGACAGCGTGGTAAGGGGTGGCGCTAGCGGCTCCTGTTCGAGTCCTGGCTGGTAAAAAATCACCAGCACCAGTACTACCGCGACACACAGCAGGATGAGGTTGAGCAGGGTTCTGGTACCCATGGTTCAGCGTCGCCGGCGTCGTAGCCAGATGAGAATCCCCGACAGTAACAGTAACAGCGGCATTCCGATGAGGAAGCCGATGGCAATGACTCCCTGGGCGACCTTGCCAAGTATCAGGGTGGTGTCGGGCGCAGACTTGACGTGGATCTCGATGGTGGCATCGTCGTGACTCAGCCAGCGTACAATGTTGAGTCCCAGTTCGAGATTGCCGGGATTGCCGAGATAGGTGTTGGACAGAAAGTCACCATCACCGATCACGACAACCCTTTGTTCCGGGATTTTTGTGTCATCCTTATGCGTTTCATCGGCAACGGTGCGTGTCAGCACAACGCCGATATCGAGTGGTCCGGCGCGTTCGTCCTGGTCGCTGTCAAAGCGAATTTCGCCCTTGATTTCACCGGTCTCTGTCCAGGCGTGCTCCAGTGTGGTGAGCAGCGGCACGACCTTCCAGGCAGCACTGTCGCTGGTTTCCAGTGCCGCGGCCTCCGGGAAAACCGTGACTGTGGTCATCATGCTGGTGATGTCATGACGCGGGTAACCGGTGATCACAACAAATGTCGGGTTCTCGATGCCAAACATCTGGGTGGTGGCATCGACGACCGTCCCCGGCAGCAAATGTACGCCGAGTTGTTCGGCCAGTGGTTCCAGTCCCACTGGTGAATCCGGTTCGGCCAGCCATAACAGGTTGCCACCTTTTTCAATATAGGACTGCAGCTTGTCCATCTCGCCTGGCAGCATGGCGCTGGTCGGGCTGGCCAGTACCAGCAGGCTGGTATTGGACGGGATCTCTGTTTCTACCAGGCTGATGGCCTCTACATTCAGGCCCTTGCGTTCAAGTTCCTGGCTGAATGTGCCCAGACCATGATTGGTCTCGCCGCTGGAGCGGCGTTCACCATGGCCGGTGAGGAATACTATCCAGCGCTGTTCCTGTCGTGTGAGCCGCAGCAGCGCATTGGTAAGCTGCTGTTCGCTGAGGGTCTGGATCTTTTCGCTACGCTCCTGGTAGCGAATGACAATCTCGCCACCACTGGCGATACCCAGTTCACGGATTCGTTCCGGTGCCAGGTCCGGGTTGATGAACTCCAGGGTAATATCCTCCTTGAAGCGCTGGTAAGTACCCACCAGGTCCCTGATCTGGTTGCGCGTGATTTCATCCTCGCGCACAAAGGCGGTGATCCGGACCGGTTCGTGCATCGTATCCAGCAGTCTGCGGCTGCCATCGGAGATCGTATTGCGCGCCCCGCGGGTCCAGTCTGCCTGGTAGACATATTGCGTGCTGAGCCATGCCAGCATGCCGATGACTGCGATGAACAATACGGTAAAGATCAGGCTTTGCAGGCGCAGCAGCAGACGCGAACGGCGGGTAACTTTCATGGTGCCTCAGGGTTGCAGTCGAGTAGCATCCAGGCGACGGATGCTGAAACCAATAAACAGCACAATAACCAGCAGGTAATAGACGACATCTACACTGTTAAACAGTCCTTTTAGCAGCGGCTCGTAGTGGCGCAGCATCGACAGGTAGGCAAGTAAACCGCTGTCTTCCATCTGGTTGTTGCCGGCCCAGTCAATAATCCACAACAGCAGTAACAGACCAAAGGTCGTCACGGCCGCAACCGTTGGTTGCTCGGTTAATGATGACATGTACACACCGATGGCCGCGAAGGCAGCGGTGACCAGCATCAGACCAAGCATGCCGGCGGCCACTTTGCCGAGGTCCAGCTCGGTACCGGCTAGCAGTGACAGTGGCATCAATGACAGCAGTCCCAGCAGTATCAGGAAGAAGGAAACGACACCGAGGTATTTGCCCACCACAATTTCTGTCATTGATACCGGTGCTGAAAACAGCAGGCTGATGGTGCGGTTGCGGCGTTCCTCGCTGAGGACGCGCATGGTGACCAGTGGCGTGATCAATAGCAGTACGACCGCGGCATCCGCAAACAGCGGCGCCACCACGATGTCCGCCACACCCGGTGCGCCATTCAGGGCGGCCAGCCGCGGTTGCAGGCCTACATAGGCCTCAAGCTGCGAGAGGAACAGGTAGGCGAGAATAAACAGCGTCACCGCGAGGATGCTCCAGGCCAGTGGCGACAGGAATAAACTGCGCAATTCACGTGCCGCAATGGTTGCGATCATCAGGCGGCATCCTCGTTGACAGGCGTTTCACTGCAGGTGAGTTCTATGAAGATCTGTTCAAGGGTACGCCGCTCGGGAGCCAGTTCATGCAGACCCCAGTGCTGGCCAACCGACTGTTCAACCAGTACAGCGGCGGGGTCGGTGTCGCTGTAGTGAATACGTACCCGCCCATCTGCCAGTTGTTCAGCACTGTCAACGCCCGTTAGCTGCAGCAAGCTGCTGAGTTCCGGTGGGTTCTGGAAGGCTGCAAGCAGTGAGGTTGGGTTCATGCGTTGTTCCATACCGCTGGTGGAATCCGTATACACCAGCTTGCCATGATGAATGATTTGTACGCGATTACAGGTGGCCTGTACTTCCGGCAGGATGTGGGTCGACAGGATGATGCCGTGATCCGTGCCGAGTTCAGTGATCAGCGTGCGTATCTCGCGGATCTGGATCGGGTCGAGGCCGACCGTCGGTTCGTCGAGAATGACCACTGCCGGGTTATGAATGATCGCCTGTGCAATACCGACACGTTGCTGATAACCCTTGGACAGGTTGCCAATCAGGCGCCGTCCCACGTCACCGAGCCCGCAGCGGTCTTTCGCGATCCCCACAGCAGCGCCAAGCTTGCCGCGCGGGATGCGGTTCAAACGGGCGCAATAATACAGGTATTCATCCACCGTCAGCTCCCGGTATACCGGCGGTTGCTCGGGTAGATATCCGATCTCCTGCTTGGCATGCTTTGGTTGGTCAAGCAGGTCAATACCCGCGATGCAGATCTGGCCGGCATTGGGTGCAAGGTTCCCGGTAATCATCTGCATGGTGCTGGACTTGCCGGCACCGTTGGGTCCCAGAAATCCCAGTACCTCTCCCTTGGCCAGGTCAAAACTGACATCATTGACGGCACAGGTGAGGCTGTAATAACGCGTCAGGTGTTCAACATGAACCAGGGATCTGTTTGACATGGTGGGTATTATTGCGTTTGTATCAGTGATTACAAGCCGGCAGGGTGAGTGCATGGTACGGCTGCATGCAGGACTTAACAATGGCTACTTGTGACAGCGCACAACCGCGGGTGTGGCTTGGTGTAGACACCGGCGGGACGTTTACCGACTTCGTGTTATTCGACGGGGAGTCCTTGCGTGTCCACAAGGTACTGTCGACACCATCCGCCCCGGAGCAGGCCATCTTGCAGGGTATCCGGGAAATGGGTGTGTCAACGGCAGGTTTGCAGGTGGTGCATGGGTCAACCGTGGCAACCAATGCCATACTGGAACGCAAGGGTATGCGTACCCTGTATGTCACCAACCGTGGCCTCGGAGATGTATTGAGTATCGGCCGGCAGGCGCGGCGCGAACTCTATAACCTGCAGCCGCAACCCCAGCTACCCCCGGTACCCCGGGAATACTGTGTGGAGGTGAATGCGCGCATCGGTGCCGATGGTCGGCGCGTCAGTCGCTTGACAGAAGATGACCGGGAGCGGCTGCTTGAGGCGATTCGGGCGCTTGAACCCGAAGCCGTGGCCATCAACCTGCTGTTCTCGTTCATTGATGACAGCGATGAGCGTGCCATAGAACGGTGGTTGCCCGAAGCACTGTTTGTATCGCGTTCTTCACAGGTATTACCGGAATACAAGGAATATGAGCGAGGTATCGCCACCTGGCTGAATGCCTACATCGGCCCACTGGTGGCTGGCTACCTGGAGCGCCTGAATCGCGCACTGGCGCCGGCGCCGGTCACGGTCATGCAGAGTTCGGGCGGTACCGTAAGTGCTGCAAGGGCCGGTGAGAAGGCCGTGCACCTGCTGCTGTCGGGACCGGCAGGTGGCTTGATGGGCGCACGCTTTATCGGCCAGCAGACACAGCAATCACAGTTTCTAACCTTCGACATGGGCGGCACCTCGACGGATGTTGCCCTGATCGACGGTGACATCGCATTGACCTCGGAAGGTCGTATCGGCCCCTGGCCAGTGGCCGTACCCATGGTGGATATGCATACCATCGGTGCGGGTGGAGGCTCGATTGCCAGCATTGACAACGGTGGATTGCTGCAGGTTGGTCCTGAATCTGCAGGTGCCATGCCGGGTCCCGCCTGCTATGGCCTGGGAGGCGAGTTACCGACAGTGACTGATGCCAACCTGGTGCTGGGACGACTGCAACCGCAGGGGTTTCTGGGTGGTCGCATGTCCCTGGATATCGAGGCAGCAACGACGGCGGTAATGAGTCTTGCCGGGAAACTGCAGCTTGGTCTCGAGGAAACGGCACATGGTATTGTCACGCTCGCCAATGAACACATGGCTCAGGCGCTGCGTGTCATTTCAGTGCAGCGGGGTATCGATCCGCGTCCCTACATGCTGGTGTCGTTTGGCGGTGCCGGTGGTTTGCACGTATGCGCCCTTGCCGATGCGCTGGGTATGCGTCGAGCCCTGGTTCCGGTTCATGCCGGTGTGCTGTCTGCGCTGGGTATGCTGGCAGCACCACGCGCCCGGCAAGTATCTCGAACCTTGAACGGTCCTCTGGCGGATTTTTCCGAGGAGGTGTTGATGCAGAAATTACAGGCCCTGGCTGCAGACGGTGCCCGGGAACTGGTCGCCGAGGGGCTAGCCGCGAGCGAGATTCAAACAGCCTTCAGCCTGGACCTGCGCTACCAGGGTCAGTCCTATACGCTGAACCTGCCCTGGCAGGGGGTGGCCGCAATGACGTCCGCCTTCCATGCAGCACATGAACAGCGTTACGGGCATCGTCTTGCCACAGGCGTCGAACTGGTTACCCTGCGTTGCGGCCTGCAAGCCAGTCCGCCAAGAATGCACTTGCCGATGCTTGCGGACACTGTCTCGGGTGCGCGCGAAGCAACTTTTGGCAGGCTGGCCGGTTACTCTGATCCCGTACCGGTTTGGTCGCGCAGTCGCTTATGTGGCGGACAAACATTCGCGGGCCCGGCACTGGTGACGGAAACCGTGGCAACGACCTGGCTGCCAGCCGGATGGTGTTGTCGCGTGGATGTACAGGGGAACCTGTTACTTGAGCGGAGCTAGCTTGATCCGCACTTGTGATCTGCTGCGGTACTTGCAGAGAATGGTACCGGACAGCATTTGCGCCGAGATGGCGCAACGAGGCAGGTGGCCTTTCTGCCGCCAATAAAAAACCCGGCATAGCCGGGTTTCTGTAATCAGGTGCCGGTGGTGGCCTACTTGATTTTTGCTTCCTTGTAGGGCACGTGCTTGCGTACGACCGGGTCGAACTTCTTGATTTCCATCTTTTCCGGCATGTTGCGCTTGTTTTTGGTAGTGGTGTAGTAGTGTCCTGTACCGGCAGTGGAAACGAGTTTGATTTTGTCACGCATGATGTGAGCTCCTAGACCTTTTCGCCGCGCGCGCGCAGGTCGGTAAGTACCGTATCAATGCCCAGCTTGTCGATAATGCGCATTCCCTTGGAGGAGACGCGCAGTTTCACAAACCGCTTTTCACTGGAAACCCAGAACCGGTGTTCGTGCAGGTTCGGCAGGAAACGGCGACGGGTTTTGTTATTGGCGTGGGACACGTTGTTGCCGCATTGCGGACGTTTACCCGTGACCTGACAGACTCTGGACATTGCTCTAAACCTCGTAAAAAAGCCCGCCAACGGCGGGAAGGGCCGACTTTATACCAGAAACTACCGTGAGTGACAAGCTGGCCGGGTACCCGGTGTTGTCGCAAGCGCTATTAGAATCAATGGCATATAGAATGACCTCGTGGCACTTGTCCTCTGCAGCGTCAAATCAGTCCCCGTTCGGCAAAAGACACACCACAGCCGTCACCCACGACGACATGGTCAAGAACCCTGATATCGACCAGGCTCAGCGACTCCACCAGCCGGCGCGTCAGCTGCACATCGGCGCGGCTAGGCTCGGCGATTCCGGAGGGGTGATTGTGGGCAAGGATAATGGCGGCTGCATTGTGATGCAGGGCACGCCGCACGACTTCCCGGGGATGGACACTGGCACCGTCAATGGTGCCGCGGAACAGTTCCTCAAAGTCGATCAAGCGGTGGCGGTTATCCAGGAACAGGCAGGCGAATACTTCGTAGGGTAGGTGGCGCAACCGGCTGGAAAGGAATTGGCGGGTAGCCTCCGGGTTTTCCAGTGTGCCTCCACGGTACAGTTGTTCCTGCAGATGGCGGCGCGCGATTTCCAGTACCGCCTGCAGCTGTGCGAATTTGGCATCTCCGAGGCCATGATGGCTGCAAAAGCGTTGCCTGTCTGCCTCCAGCAACGGCCGCAGGCCGCCAAAATCTGTCAGTAAGTCACGGGCGAGGTCAACGGCGGTTTTACCCGTTACACCGGTGCGCAGCAAGATCGCCAGCAGCTCGGCATCCGACAATGCCGAGGGACCACGCTGGAGCAGCTTTTCTCGTGGCCGCTCGCTGCGTGGCCAGTGACAAATACGGTGCATGGTCTTTGTATGCCATGGAGAGCACCGGCCAGCTATCGGAAGAATACACTGCAGCCTGTAGGCAGGGATAGACTGCCACGAAGCAAACCGGCATGCGGGGGACTGCGGCGATGGCAGCATCCCATCCGCAAACAATCATCTGCTACACTCCCGCTTCATGAACAAGCTATCCGGAAAACACGTCCTGCTGGGCGTGACAGGCGGTATTGCCGCTTACAAGAGCGCCGAGCTGGTGCGGCAACTGCGAAGACAGGGGGCGGAGGTGCGCGTTGTCATGACCGCGGCGGCCACGGAGTTTGTAACACCGCTTACCTTCCAGGCACTGTCCGGACATCCGGTTCATACCCAGTTGCTGGATACCGGGGCAGAGGCGGCTATGGGGCATATCGAACTGGCACGCTGGGCAGATGTACTGCTGATCGCCCCTGCAACCGCTGATTTTATGGCCCGTCTGGTTGCAGGGCGTGCCAATGACCTGCTGACGGCGGTGTCTCTGGCCTGTGATGCGACACTTGCAATTGCACCGGCCATGAATCGTGTCATGTGGGACAAGCAGGCTACGCGGGAAAATATGATGGCCCTGAAACAGCGGGGCGTGCAGGTACTGGGCCCGGCTGAGGGATTGCAGGCCTGTGGCGACAGCGGTCCCGGCAGAATGCTGGAGCCCGTTGAACTGCTGGCCGCGCTGTCCGCGTTGCTGGATACCGGCACCCTTGCCGGACGGCGGGTACTGGTGACCGCCGGCCCAACCCGGGAGGCCATAGACCCGGTCCGCTATATCAGTAATCGCAGTTCCGGCCGAATGGGCTATGCGGTGGCTGCCGCGGCAGTCGAGGCGGGAGCAGACGTCCTGCTGATCAGCGGCCCGGTGAGTCTGGAGACACCTCCAAGGGCGCGGCGTATCGATGTAGAGAGTGCCGCTGAAATGCACGCTGCCGTCATGAGCGAAATTGCGTTGACCGATATCTTTATCAGTGTTGCTGCCGTGGCTGATTACCGACCGGCGTCGGTTGCATCACAGAAGCTCAAGAAAACCGCGGCAACCTTATCCCTGGAACTGAAACGTAATCCGGACATCCTCGCGGAGGTGGCGGCATTGACCGATGCGCCGTTTACCGTGGGATTTGCCGCAGAAACGCAAGCCATGGAAAGCAATGCCCGGGACAAGTTGCGGGCAAAAAATATCGACATGATCGCCGCCAATGTGGTTGGGCAGCAGCTGGGTTTTGACTGTGAAGACAATGCACTGCGGGTGATATGGGGGCAGGGTGAACAGCAGTTGCCACTGGCTGGCAAGGGGAAACTGGCCCGGCAGCTGGTTGCCATCATAGCCGAGCGCTTTGCACTTACCATTCGCGGGGAAACACAAAACCCGCAGGGAAAGGTGTTCAATATTCATGCAAAAGATTCAGCTTAAGATTCTTGATCAGCGCCTTGGCAGTGAATTTCCCCTGCCTCACTATGCCACGGAGGGTTCAGCCGGCATGGATATGCGTGCCTGTCTGGATGCTCCATTGCAGCTGGCACCCGGTGAGACCCAACTGATCCCGACCGGGCTAGCGATTCATGTCGAGGATGCCAGCCTTGCGGCCGTGCTGTTGCCGCGTTCTGGGCTGGGCCACAAGCATGGCATCGTACTCGGGAATCTGGTGGGACTGATCGATTCCGACTATCAGGGGCAGGTGTTCGTTTCCTGCTGGAATCGGGGTTCAGAAACCTTCACTATCGAACCGGGCGAGCGCATCGCGCAGATGGTGATCGTGCCAGTAGTGCGTGCTGACTTTGAAATTGTTGAAGATTTTGTAACCAGTGAACGGGGTGCGGGTGGCTTCGGGCATTCGGGACGTCATTAGGGTCAACAACGCGATGTACCATGCCGATCGCATTGGCAAGTGCCAAACTTGTAATTATTACACTAAAAACATGGGTCTAGGGTTTATTTAACAACCATGAAGTTCTCGCTTCCCGGCTTGTTCAGCCGCAAAAAAGCAGTCGATGATCCGCAGGCATTCAAGCCAATGCCGCAGCTGACGGGCGACATCAAACCCGCAAGCCTGGTTAAGGTGCGGCTGCAACTGCTGGGTGCTGGCGTTGTGTTGCTCGGGTTGTTGGCCGCCTTTGTTTTTCAGCTGATGTCTGGCCACATTCTGCGAGCCATGGAGGAGGAGTCAAAGATCATCACGCAGCAAGTCGCTCTGCGTGTGGCTGCGATGGTGGATTACTACGGTTCCACAACGGCCTTGCTGGCCAAGGATCCGGATATTGCCTATCTGCTGATGGTTGGTAACGAGTCAGCCGTGCAATCCAGGGAAGAATCCCTGCGCTATGTTTTTCCGATGGCCATAAACGTGCAGCTGCTGGCTCCCGGTATCGATGAAGTGGACATGAATGCCTCGCCACCCCTGAGTTACGCTGCATTGGCACAGATGCGGGCAGCAGAAGCCAGCGAAGATGAATCACCCATCGAGCTGCATCTGTTCAATACACCGCAGCAGCATATCAACATTGCACGCCGAGTCATGGACCCTGCCGGAAGCGGTGTTGTCGGGCACTTGCTGGTGTCTTTGTCTGCCGATGTGCTGAAAAACATTCTGCATGAGGTGCGGGAGCCGGATGGCTATATCGAGCTGCAACAGGATGGTGCCAGGGGAAATCCTGTGGCGATAACCGGGTATGGCGATTTGTCCACGAAGCAGGGTGATGCAGACCAGCTGCTTCGTATCGAGGGCAGCCGCTGGCAAGTGGCTTATTGGCCGGCCGTGAGTGGTAAGACCGCCCTCAGGAACATCAGCATATGGGTGCTGGGTGCCTTCCTGCTGTCAGCTACAGCAATGGTGTTGCTGATTACTTTCCTGCTGCACAGGGTCAAGAACGCGTTGCGCGTCGACCAGGTCAGTATGGTGACGATCATGAAGGATTATCGCGACGGTCGGCTGCGGCGTGAATACCCTTCAGGACTTGCTGAGATGCATGAAAGTATCGAATTCATGACCCAGCTGGCAGCAACCAGCCAGGCTGAGACAGCATTTGTACCCACACCACGTGAACGGGATGAAGAGGAGCCTGCCAACACCAAGCAGCCCGACGATACGGATTTTCAGGACGAGGGTGGTATTGATGCAGGTATTCCAGCCGATTTTGGCTCGGCCATACGCAGCGACAACTTGATACTGGAGGAAGACCCACTGGAAATGGAAACAGATGACGAAATGAACGCTATCGATCCTGCAATATTCCGCGCATATGACATACGTGGGGTTGTTGACCAGTCACTCACCATAGCAGCCGTTCGGCTGATTGGACGCGCCATCGGCAGTGAAGCGCTGCAGCGTGGACGGGATAGCGTAGTGGTCGGCCGTGACGGCCGGCTGTCGGGGCCGTCTCTTTCCGAGGCATTGATCGCCGGGATCGTCTCCACCGGTTGTAATGTAAAAGATATTGGCTGTGTGCCAACCCCGGTGCTGTATTTTGCCACTTATTATCTTGATACCCAGACCGGCGTGGTGGTGACGGGCAGCCATAACCCGCCGGACTATAATGGTTTGAAGATAGTGATTGATGGTGAAACCCTGTCGGGGCAGTCGATCCAGTCACTGCACGAGCGAATCAAGGCGGCTAAGTTCATCTCCGGTGAGGGTAGTGTTGAGGTGATCAATGTTGTTCCTGATTACATTGAACGAATACGCGATGACGTCAAGGTTACACGGCCGCTCAAAGTGGTTATCGATTGCGGCAATGGCGTTGCCGGTGGCGTCATGCCGCAATTACTGAAAGGTCTGGGTTGCGAGGTCACAGAACTGTTCTGTGAGGTAGATGGTACTTTCCCGAACCATCATCCTGATCCGAGCAAGACCGAGAACATGAAGGATCTGATCGCAGCTGTCGGGGCAAACCAGGCTGATGTCGGTCTGGCGTTTGACGGCGACGGCGACCGTCTCGGCGTGGTTACTGCAAATGGCAGGATTATCTGGCCGGATCGGGTGTTAATGCTCTATGCGATCGACATCCTGGCACGCAATCCCGATGCCCTGATCATCTACGATGTGAAGTGCACGCGACATCTGGATACGATTATTCGTGAACATGGTGGCAAGCCGCTGATGTGGAAAACAGGGCACTCTTTCATCAAGTCGAAAATCCAGGAAAGCGGCGCGCTGCTGGCGGGTGAGATGAGTGGCCATATCTTCATCAAGGAGCGCTGGTATGGATTTGACGATGCCCTGTATGCGGCCGCCCGCTTGCTAGAAATCCTAGCCGCGGATGAGCGCTCCGCTACCGAGGTCTTTGCCGCCTTGCCCGATAGCGTGAATACCCCGGAGATTAACGTTGCCATGCGGGAGGGTGAACCGCCGATATTCATTAACCGGCTGCTGGAAAGCGCCCACTTCGAGGGTGCAACGGTATCCACCATAGATGGCCTGAGGGCCGATTTCTCGGATGGCTGGGGACTGGTACGCGCTTCGAACACCACGCCGGTGCTGGTGTTGCGATTTGAGGCTGATAACGAGGAAGCCCTGGCGCGCATCATGGGTGATTTCCGGCGTGTGATGTTGCAGGTCAATAAGGATCTATCGCTACCTTTCTGATCGTTCACTTGTCTGGCGACCTTCGCGACACGTACACTCTCTCACCCATTACATCAGAGTGCCGCCCCTACAGAGCAAAAATGACATGTCCCTGAGTACTGATTCTGCAAAAAATGTTGCGCAAGTGCTTGCCGAGGCGTTGCCCTATATACGTCGCTTCCAGGGCAAGACCGTGGTTATCAAGTATGGCGGTAATGCCATGGTGGACGAAAACCTGAAAAGCGGTTTTGCGCGCGATATCGTGCTGATGAAACTGGTGGGTATCAACCCGGTAGTGGTGCATGGTGGCGGGCCGCAAATCGGCAGGTTGCTGGAAAAAATCGGCAAGGAAAGCAAGTTTGTCGATGGTATGCGGGTAACCGATAGTGAGACCATGGATGTCGTCGAGATGGTGCTGGGCGGTCTGGTGAACAAGGAGATTGTCAATCTGATTACACGCCATGGTGGACGGGCTGTTGGTCTGACCGGAAAGGATGGTGACCTGATCCGTGCGCGCAAAATGAATATCAAACGGAATTCTCCGGAATTTGACGAACCGGAAATTATTGATATCGGTCATGTCGGAGAGGTGGAGAGTATTGACCCCGGCGTGGTGGATATGCTGATCCACGGCGACTTTATACCGGTGATTGCACCAATCGGTGTCGGTGAAGACGGCCATTCCTATAACATCAACGCTGACCTGGTTGCCGGTCGCATGGCAGAAGTGCTCAAGGCGGAAAAGCTGATCCTCCTGACCAATACGGCCGGCCTGCTGGACAAGCAGGGTAGGTTACTTACCGGGCTGGCTACGGATGATATCGATGCCTTGATTGAAGATGGCACCATACATGGAGGCATGCTGCCAAAGATCGGCTGTGCCCTGTCGGCTGTCAATAGCGGCGTCAAGGCGACTCATATCATTGACGGGCGGGTTGAACATGCGGTGCTGGTGGAACTGTTTACAGATGAGGGTGTTGGCACATTGATCCGTGCCAAACGATACAACCAATAGCTAGTTGCTGGCGGTTAGCTGGCGGTAGCGCAGGATATCTTCCATGTACTGTTGCTCGATGCTGGTCTTTTCCTGCCGCTTGAGTGCAAGCAATTCCTCGTTTTGCGCGATACTTTCCTGAACATTCTTCATCTGGCCGAGTAATACCTCGGGGCGCTTCTGGTCGCGGCTCTCATATTCAACGGCCTGGTCTGAGAGATCTGCGAGATGATCCTGCAAGGATTGTATTCGTTCACTGGTGAGGGTTATCAGTTCATTAATTGTGGCAAGCTTCTGGTCGCGCGCCAGTACGATGTCCTCTTCCCCTTTATAGCTCGTTAGCAGCGCGCGGTCATGAGGGGTCAGATCAACATTCAGTTTGTTCTTGGTCTCTTTGCGATTCGCAATCCGTTGTGCAGGAGTTTCGCGATCTTCCTTATCGGCAGTCAGTTCGATAAATCGACTGATATCGTCAGCAAATTGATTGCCTATTTCTTCCAGTTCCTGCTCTTTCTCCTGAATAAAACCCTCGTTCCTGGTGATCTGTGAACGCAGGTTGTTGATTTGGGTTTCCACTGTGTGTGGCAGCGGTTTGCCACTGCGTTCATAGCTTGCAGCCTCCTCGGTCAGGCTGTGCAGGCGCTGTTTCATGGACTCGATGCGGCTGTTGGTCAGTTGTAGCAGTGCTTCAATGGAAGCAACCCTGCCATCTCTTGCAAGCAGCATATCCTGTTCACTTGTATACGTGGCAAGCAGGCTGCGGTCGTGAATCGCGCGTTTCTCATCAAGTGCCTTTTGTCTGGCCTCCCGTTCAGCTGCCTCCTGTGCTGCCACCTTTTCATCCGGGGTCATGGCCGCTTCGTAGATCTTGACCGTACGACCCTGTTCGTTGATTTCCTTGCGCTCCTTATTGGCATACTCGGGCGGCACACGGTTGCCATAGTGAACCTGGCCCTCGCTGTCTACCCACTTGAACACGCGTTCAGCAACTGCAGTGGTCGTCATCAGCAGTGCCAAGAGCAAAATAAAATAGCGAAAATTCTTCATGTGTAGCGGCTATCCCGTTGCCATACCTGTATTCTATCTAGCCAACTTCGCAAACATATCTTTCTGCGCAAATGCAGGAGTAGCGGTGAACACTCTGGATCAACTTACCCTGTTTGTCGTGTCCCTGGTGGCCAACCTGTTTTCAGCCTTTTCAGGTGGTGGTGCCGGGCTGATACAGCTGCCGGTACTGATTTTCATGGGACTGCCATTTGCAATTGCACTGGCGACTCACAAGGTTGCCAGTGTCGCTCTGGGTATCGGCGCGACCGTGAGGCACTTGAGGGAGCAACCGCTGGAGGGTCGCCTGACCCTGTATATCCTTGTGTTTGGTTTGCCCGGTGTCATTACCGGTGCAAATATCATTCTTGATGTCCCGGAGCAATCTGCCAGGGTTGCATTGGGTATCCTGACCGCCGGACTGGGGGTTTACTCATGGCTGAATCCCGATCTGGGACAGCAGTTGCAAGCAGTACATCGGGACCGGCATGGCCATATCATTGGCGGCATAGTGCTGTTTGTAATCGGGGCTCTGAATGGTTCACTGACATCCGGTACCGGCTTATTCGTGACAATGTGGCTGGTCCGCTGGTTTGGGCTGGATTACCGACGTGCAATTGCCTACACGCTGATCCTGGTGGGGGTGTTCTGGAATGCGACCGGTGCCGTGACACTCGGGCTGCTTGCCGATATCCGCTGGTCGTGGCTCCCGGCGCTGCTGCTCGGGTCATTGGTAGGTGGCTATCTCGGTGCACATCTGGCCATCAAGTCCGGTAATCGCTGGATCAAGCGTGTTTTTGAGATAGTGACCCTGCTGGTGGGAGCCAAGTTGATAGTTGGCTGAGCAGGTTTCCATACCCCATCTGTGAAAAGGGACTGTATTAGAGAGCCGCTTCTATATCCCGTACTGTTCGCGATAGGCTTCAATCTTGTTTACAGCTTCATTGTATTCCGGCTTGGAATGTAAATATTCCAGCAAATTGGTCAGCGTCACAATGCTAGTCACAGTAATACCGAGGGATTCCTCGACCTCCTGTATCGCAGAGCGCCGGTCACGACCGCGCTCCTGCCGGTCAAGTGCAATGACCACGCCGGCAAGTATGGCGCCGGCGTCCTGAATGATATCAACCGATTCACGTATTGCCGTGCCGGCAGTAATGACATCATCGATAATCAGTATTTTTCCTGACAAGCCGGCGCCGACCAGATTACCGCCTTCGCCGTGATCTTTGGCTTCCTTGCGATTAAAACACCAGGGTACGTTGTGTTGATGATGGTCAGCCAGGGCAATACTGGTCGCTGTCGCCAGCGGGATACCCTTATAGGCAGGTCCAAACAGGACATCAAAATCCAGGTGGCTGTCAGTTATAGCCCGTGCGTAACAGCGGCCAAGTCGTGCCAGTTGTTCACCGGTATTGAACAGGCCGGCGTTGAAGAAGTAGGGACTGGTTCTGCCCGATTTCAGCGTGAAGTCGCCAAATCGTAGTACGCCGGCACTGATCGCAAAGTCGATAAAGTCATGCTGGTAGTCTTTCATGGGCAGTTACTGGTCGTTATTGCAGGTCGGGATCGCTATCATACACGCCGGATCCTGTTGGTGAGAACCATGCGAATTATTACCATCAATGTGAACGGCATACGCTCGGCCGCCCAAAAAGGCTTTTTTCAGTGGATGACCAGGCAGCAAGCAGATGTGGTCTGTATCCAGGAAACCAGGGCACAGTTGCATCAGCTGCAAGACAAGGTGTTTTTTCCACGCGGCTGGCATGTGAGTTTCCACGATGCTGAAAAAAAGGGCTATAGCGGTGTGGCTATATACAGCAGACGCAAGCCCGACAAGCTTATCTCGGGCCTGGGCTGGGCGGATATGGATGCCGAAGGACGATACATTGAGGCACGCTACGGCGCCTTGAGTATCATATCTGTCTATCTGCCATCGGGTTCTTCCAGTGAGGATCGACAGGCCATCAAGTTCAGTTTCCTGGAGCGTTTTATGCCTTATTTGCGTGGACTCAGGCTAAAACGTCGTGAATATATTCTCTGTGGCGACTGGAATATTGCCCACAAGGAAATCGATTTGAAGAACTGGCGTGGCAATAAAAAGAACTCCGGTTTTTTGCCTGAGGAACGTGCGTGGATGGATCAGCTATTTGGACCGGCGGGCTATGTAGATGCATTTCGTGTGGTGAATCAGGATCCTGATCAATATACCTGGTGGTCAAACCGTGGTCAGGCCTGGGCCAAGAATGTCGGTTGGCGCATTGACTACCAGATTACAACCCCGGGTATTGCAGAGACAGTCCAGGGGGCACGAATCTACAAGGAGAAACGCTTTTCCGATCATGCGCCCTTGATTATGGATTATGACTACGATCTGTAGTCTGTAGTATGAAAAGACTGACTGGTTGTCAATTACCGGCTAGTCAGGGTACTGATGTGGCAGTCCCGAGAACATCAGGAGTCGTTCCTCAAAGCTGGTGTTGCAGAGCCTTCGATCACTCATCCTGCGTCGATTGGTAATAACGATATGACCGCTGGAATCCCGGAGTGGAAATTCGGTATCCGGCCCCCAACGGCGCTGACCTCTTGAACGTTTTTCTTTGGTTGCATTCCTCATATTTATACATCATAGACTATGCGGGTTTAATGGCAAAGATAAACACCATGAACTGTAGTGGAATGTGTCTGCCCTGATGCCGTGGAGGTGTTTGATTGTCTTTACTCCTCATGCTGCTGCTGAGAGGGGCTGTACTGACACAAGCCGGCTGGGATTGTGACATCTAGCGTGTCAGTGTGGCTCCCATACCTGATGTTGTTCTGTATACAACATCATTTTCTTCACCCATGGCAATAATAAAAAGGCCGGAAAGGCGAGAAAGAAGGTCAGCATGAAATAATCAGCATAACCCAGAGCCTCGGCACCGTAGCCGCCCGCCCAGCCGGAGAGGGAACGACTCAGGGCGAACACGGACGATAGTAGCGCATATTCCGTTGCCGAATGATGCTTGTTGACAATGGCCATCAGGAACGCAAGAAAGGCCGCTGTACCGAGTCCTCCGCAAAATGATTCAAGGGCACTGGCAGAA
This sequence comes from Gammaproteobacteria bacterium, assembly GCA_022340485.1. Classification (GTDB taxonomy): domain Bacteria; phylum Pseudomonadota; class Gammaproteobacteria; order UBA9214; family UBA9214; genus UBA9214. The sequence continues at coordinate 24,120 of JAJDNX010000035.1, forward strand.
TACATCATGGCCTGGTAATTAATGGCTATAGGTGTGCCGGATTCTGCTGCAGGAATAGCCGCTGCTACCCAGGCATATCCGAGATTCGAGACGGCCTGCAGTAGGCCAAGTATCCACAGCCCTTTGAATATCCCCATGCGATCAGTAAACCAGCCGCCGGCAATACCGCCTGCAATCGAAAGTGCCAGTCCGATGTTCACCGATACCAGGCCGATCTGGGTAGCGCTGAAGCCGCTGTCTACCCAGAAGGGCTTGATCATAAAGCCCATGGCGGTGTCGCCAAGTTTGAAAATCAGGATGAACAGGATGGTTGGTAAAATGTAGGGACGCTGCAACATGGCCAGCAGTGTGCCGAACATGGGGCCTTCGGTAACCGGTGTGTACCTTTCCGGGGTGCGGCCTTTCGCGAGAAGCCTGTTATAGATGTTGCTGAACAGGATCAACAAGGCCGCCGCCAGTAGCGCATACCACCAGAAAGATTCGATACTTGCCGACCATTTCGTGGCCCGATTGACGAGCCACAAAGCTCCCAGCAAGAATCCGACGACGACCGAGAATGCAGCCGGGTGGGTGAGCAAGGTCTTGAATTCGTGTACCAGTGACACACTCCCGGCGGGGTTGATGTTTCGCTCCCGGGGTGCGTTAAGGCATGCAAACCCGACAACTGCCAGGATAATCGCACCGGCGGTATAGGTACCCGTCCAGCCCAGATAATCGGTCAGGATCAGAATAAAACCGGAGGCCAGCATACCCACACGATAGAAGGCAATACGCATACCGTTGGCCACTCCCAGCTCACGTTTGCTGAGCATCTCGATGGTGAATCCATCGATGGCAATGTCATTGGTCGCTGATAATAGTGTGAATACACCGATGGCGATCCAGACCCAATTACCAAACTCGGCATGGATGGCGAACAGCAGCATGATTCCACCCATCAACAGATCGACGGCAAACATCCAGCGCCGGTGATGCCGGAAATGGTCGATAGCAGGGGCCCAGAGGAACTTGAGTGTCCAGGACAGACCCAACAGGCTCAGAAAGCCGATTTCACTAAGGTCTACACCTTCCTGGCGAAAGTGCACGGGAAAGACGTCGTAGAACACGCCGAGGGGGAAACCCTCGGCGAAATAGAGGATGCCAATCCAGAACAGCTTCGAGCGGAGTAGTGCCGATGGTGTTTCTGTACTTGCGTGCAAGTTATTCTTTCATGTGGGCAACAGTCGCCTTGGTTTTGCAGGTGAATGAACGATATCTGCTATCAAACCGGGAGATCGCTGGCTTGGACGCGGACCGGTTATGGGTATTTATTGTGTATAGAAGTCCTGACTGAAACGGACCTCAACAGTTTCCTGTGACCCCTCAGGACGAGCCTGGATATTGAAATTTAATGTTTCCTCGTTGGCGACACCAAACTCGCCTATATAGTAGATTGCATTACCCTCGCGTATTTCACGCATACTGATCGCACGACCCTGACCGGCCAGATTGAGGGCATTTACTTCAATGTGGGCATGTACGGGCTGTCCGGGGCTGCTGAGCACTTTCTTCAGGACGGTGATATTAATCATGCCGCGGTTTTGACTGCGTGTAATACGGTATTTGCGTGCGACCTCAGGCGGCACCATGTCGGTAGCCATGGCGTTGTAGTGAATTACGTATTCACCGAAGTCCTTGGAATTTTCGGCAATTGCTGAGATTGGAAGCAGCAGTACCAGGCCGAATAACCATGACGCTACTTGTTTCACTGGATGCATATTGTTCCCTCCATATAACTGTTGTCTTTAGATGAATGTGGCAAATTTTCTCTGTTTGCCGGGTTTAACCCAAGATGAGACAAGCTCCCCTGCCAGTTTGTGCAATATCTCAGGGTGTGCACATTAACCCAGCAGTGGCAGGATCAGCATTCTTACTACCTGCAAGCCGATTATCGCAACCAGTGGCGATAGATCAATACCGGAGATCGGCGGCACCAGGCGTTGAATCGGGCGCATGATCGGGCTGGTTATGCTGTAGAGCATTGCCGTTACGGGGTTATAGCTACCCGGATTGATCCAGCTGAGAATGACCTGGATGATGATGGAGAACATGAATATGTTGATTAGCAGCAGCAGGAGTTCAGCAACGGCTGTTACCAGCAGGGCAACAACAGAGATACTGATACCGCGTAACATGAAAACAATGCTGAGTGATATCATTTGCAGCAGCAACATTAACAGTAGGGCCGAGGTGTCAAATTTGCCGAGACTGGGGATCACCTTGCGCATTGGCACTAGCAGGGGGTTGGTAATACGTACCAGGAACTGGCTTACCGGGTTGTAGAAATCGGCACGTACTGCACCCAGTAGGAAGCGCAGCATGACGGCGAGTATGTAGAGACTGAAGAGAGTGCTTACCAGAAATTCCAGTGGATTCGCCAAATAGCCGGCGTTCATTGATTGTCCCCAAATTCTTTTGCCAGTTCGCGAGAACGTTCTGCAGCGGTATGCACTGCCTTGCTGACAAGTTCACCAAAGCCGCCTTCTAGCAAAATCTTGATGGCGCGTTCCGTAGTGCCACCGGGTGAGGTGACTCGTTGTCGCAGCATCGTAGCGTCTTCCTCGCTCTCCAGTGCCATCTTTGCGGCACCAAAGGCAGTCTGGAGTGCCAAAAGGTATGCGGTTTCCCTGCAAAGACCCAGCTCCAGTCCGGCGGCCTGTAATGCCTCTATAAACAGGAATATATAGGCAGGACCACTCCCTGAAAGTGCCGTTACTGCATCCATCATGGCTTCGTCATCCACCCAGATAACGATACCCACCGCGCGCAGTATGGATTCTGCAACACTACGTTGGTCATCTTTCACATAGGGGTTTGCGTACATCCCTGTAGCGCCGCTCTGCACCATGGCCGGGGTGTTGGGCATACTGCGCACGATGGCTGTTTCTTCCCCCAGCCACTGGCGCAGTGTGGGTTCAGTAATGCCCGCAGCGATCGAGATCACCAGAGGTTGTTGCTTTGAGATGCTGGCAGCAAGCGATTGCACGGCGTCTTTCATAACCTGTGGTTTCACTGCCAGTACAACCACATCGGCACCTTCCACGGCGCGATTGTTGTCTGTTGTCGTTGTGACCGGAAATCGTTGTGAAAGTCTTTCCAGTTGCCGTGCGTCCGTATCGGAAACGCGGATACTGGCAGGATTCCAGCCGTCAGCGATCAGGCCGCCAATCAGGCTGCCTGCCATGTTGCCTCCACCAATAAAACTCAGGGTCGTATTGTTCATGCAATGGACGATACAGGATGAAACCGGCGCTCGACAAGCGCTCCCGGAATGAAAGCCGGCGACTGTTTTGCGACACCGGAATCATACCTTCACTGCTCCCGTCAGGATAGTTTCTGTTGCTGAATAATGACGGGTTACTGGGCCATTATGAGGCATACTTCCTGCCTGAATGACTCATCGGCTAATGCTGACCTCTTTTGCGGTTAAGGCAGCTGCCTCCTTGTGGTTTGTGAGGATAGACAAGTTGTCGATATAGAACGTATTTTCAAGTATCCGGTGTCCTTGTCGATATCAGGGTGACGTGAAATTTATGCATGGGAGTTGGCATGGATATAGCTGAGTTACTGACCTTTAGTGTTAAAAACGGCGCATCAGATTTACACCTGTCTGCCGGGCTGCCGCCGATGATTCGGGTAGACGGTGATATGCGCAAGGTCAATGTTCCCGCTCTGGATCATAAAACGGTCCATGGGCTTGTCTACGACATCATGAACGACAAGCAACGCAAGGACTATGAAGAGTTCCTGGAAACAGACTTTTCATTTGAAATCCCTGAGCTTGCACGTTTCCGTGTCAATGCGTTTAACCAAAATCGCGGTGCTGGTGCAGTTTTTCGTACCATTCCTTCTGAAATTCTGACTCTTGAGGACCTGGGGACGCCTGGAATTTTCAAGGAAATTGCCGATACACCCCGTGGTCTGGTGCTGGTGACCGGCCCCACAGGTTCCGGTAAGTCCACCACGCTGGCGGCAATGATTGACTATATAAACAGCATGTCTTATGCCCATATCCTGACGATTGAAGATCCGATCGAGTTTGTGCATCAGAGCAAAAAGTGTCTGCTTAACCAGCGGGAGGTTCATCGGGATACCCTTGGCTTCAATGAAGCCCTGCGTTCAGCATTGCGTGAGGATCCGGATATCATCCTGGTGGGTGAGATGCGAGACCTTGAAACGATCCGCCTGGCTTTGACGGCCGCCGAGACAGGGCATCTCGTATTTGGCACCCTGCACACAACCTCGGCAGCGAAAACCATAGACCGTGTCATCGATGTATTCCCGGCGGCAGAGAAAACCATGGTGCGATCCATGCTTTCGGAGTCGCTGCGTGCCGTAATCGCCCAGACCCTGATGAAGAAAGTCGGGGGTGGCCGTATTGCAGCCTGGGAAATCATGATCGGCACGCCGGCAATTCGCAATCTCATACGTGAGGACAAGGTGGCGCAAATGTATTCCGCGATCCAGACAGGCAGTGCAGCCGGTATGACTACGCTGGATCAATATCTGCAGGATCTTTTGTCCAAGGGGCTTATCACAAAGCAGGATGCACGTGCTAAGGCTGTCATCAAGGAAACCTTCCGCTAATCATTTGTTGGGAGAAAGGCTATGGATTTATCAACACTGCTGAAACTGATGGGTGAAAAAGGTGCCTCCGATCTTTTTTTAACGGCTGGTGTTCCTCCCACCATGAAAGTGAATGGCAAGACGGTGGCTGTCTCGAAAGAGGCCCTCTCTCCCGAGGACGCCATGGACATCGTCACCAGCATGATGACACCGGCACAGCGTGACGAGTTCGAGGCAACGCATGAATGCAACTTTGCGGTTAGCGAGGAAGGCGTAGGCCGTTTTCGCGCCAGCGCATTTATACAGCGAGGCCAGGCTGGTGCAGTATTGCGTCGCATTGAAACCTATATACCGACCATGGAAGAACTGAACTTGCCGCCAATCCTGAAGAATCTGGCAATGACGAAGCGCGGCCTGATTATCTTCATTGGTGCAACCGGTACCGGTAAATCAACGTCGCTGGCGGCCATGCTCGGCTATCGTAACAAGAATGGCACCGGCCATATTATTACAATCGAGGATCCAATTGAGTATGTACATGATCACGATGGCTGCATCGTGACACAGCGTGAAGTGGGTATCGACACGGAATCCTATGAGACGGCACTGAAGAACACACTGCGCCAGGCGCCGGATGTGATCCTGATTGGTGAGATTCGTGACCGTGAGACCATGAATCATGCCATTGCCTTCGCAGAAACCGGTCACTTGTGCCTGGCAACACTGCACGCCAATAATGCCAATCAGGCGATGGACCGCATCATTAACTTTTTCCCCGAGGACCGCCGGCCACAGCTGTTTATGGATTTGTCCATGAATCTGAAGGCCTTCCTTGCCCAGCAATTGATACCCCGGGCAGACGGTAACGGACGGCGGGTGTGCGTTGAGATCCTGTTGGGTACTCCGCTTGTACAGGATGTGGTTCGCAAGGGTGAAGTACACAAGCTGAAAGAACTGATGAAGCAGTCTTCACAGCAAGGCATGATTACATTCGACCAGGCCCTGTTTGAATTGTACAAGGCCGGCGAGATCAGCTATGACGATGCCTTGCACTATGCTGATTCTGCCAACGAAGTGCGTTTGATGGTCAAGCTGGACAAGGGTGACGTCAAGCAATACGCTGCTGCCATGGATGACATCTTCCTGGTGGAAGAGGATTAGTACTTGGTCAACTCCAGTTGACGGTCTGTGCGTCGAATACCGGACCGTCAACACAGACACGTTTCATTGCGGGCCCGGTGGGTGTGCTAATTTCCACGGTACAGCCCGCACACCCGCCCACGCCACAAGCCATGAACTCCTCCAGAGATACCTGGCAGGGTAGGTCGTAGTCGTGAGCTAGCGCCGTGACTGCTGCCAGCATCGGATGCGGCCCACAGGCAAACACACTGACTTCAGCTCGTTGTGATTCAAATAGTGCATCCAGCCAGTGCCTTGCAAGATCTGTAATATAACCATGATGACAGCCAGGGTATCCCTGCAGGCTTGTCAGGCGGCTGGGGATGCTCCAGTCTTCGAGCAGCGGCATGGAGGCAATGACTCCATTCGGCATGCCGGGTAATAGAAAATTCGACGGCCTTGCTGTAAACGGAAAGGGCACCTCTGAACCCATAAATACAACGGGTTGCCAGTGCTTGTCCGTTCGCAAGCTGTCGGCAAGAAAGATCATGGGTGGAATGCCCACACCCCCACCAAGTAACAGCGTGCGTGGCCGCGCCTTTTCTAGCGTAAACGGTCTGCCTATCGGTCCCAGCACGCTGAGGGACTCGCCGGGTGAACGCCGACTCAAGGCGTGCGTGCCAATGCCAACCGTCTTGTAGAGAAATTCCACCCAGCCTGCCTCGACATCAGTACGCATGATGGACAATGGCCGGCGCAGGGGTAGGGCAGGATCGCACTGTAGGTGCGCAAAACTGCCAGGCAAGGCGCAAGTGGCGCATTTCGGTGCATGCAGTCTCAGTACATACTGGTCGCCGGGAAAACTGTCGTGACGCAGGATCTTCGCGTTTTCGAGAAATATCGTGTCGCGATGTGTGTGTGGCCTTGGGTCGGACATAATCAGTTCAGAGTGTATACAAGTTTTCCTGACAGCAGTGTGTGTGTAACCCGCCCTTTCATTTCCCAGCCCATAAACGGTGTATTCAGACCATGGCTCCGCATTGTGCGGTTATCAAGCTGCCAGATGGCTAAGGGATCAAAGATACAGATGTCTGCCTCTGCATCGATCGACAGTGTGCCGTAGGGCAATCCAAGTATCTTCGCCGGCCCTGCAGTCAAGAGATAGATGAGATCGATGAGTTCCAGGGAATGCTCATCAACCAGCCGCAGACTTAGAGGCAGCAGTGTGTCTAGTCCCGAAATGCCCGGTTCGGTGGCGGGAAACGGACCCAGTTTCGCATTGGGTTCGTGTGGCTGATGGTCTGAACAGATGGCTGATGCTATGCCCTGTTGCAAGGCCTCCCGTAACTGCTGCCGGTCTTCGACTGTGCGCAACGGGGGAATTAGATGGCAGAGGCTGTCAAAACCACTGATATCTACTTCAGAGAGATATAGATAAGGGATGGCAACGTCTGCTGTTACCGGGATCCCGTCATATTGCGCGCGTGCGATCATTCTTGCGGCGCGACCGGTTGTCAGTCTGCAGAAATGTGCGCGTACGCCGGTTTGTTCGATCAATGCCAGGTCACGCGCGACGGCAGCGGTTTCTGCGGCTTCAGGTATACCGGGCAGGCCAAGACGAGTTGCAACCCTGCCCTCATGTACGCACCCTCCGTTTGCCAGCCAGTGATCATTGGGATACAGGAATACGGTAAGGTCAAAGGTGGCGGCATACTCCATTGCGCGTCGCAGTATCAACGGGTTGAGCAGCGGCTTCAGGGCATTGCTGACACCAACACAGCCGGCCTTGCGCAGTGCAGCCATTTCACTCAATTGCTCCCCGAGAAGGGACTGGGTGAGGGCACCCAGTGTAACTACCCGGGTATTTCCGGCAGCTTCAGCACGCAGTCGGATGAACTCGGTAACAGCTGGTGTGTCGATAACAGGATGAGTATCCGGCGGGCAACAAAGTGTAGTTATGCCTGCACTGGCAGCGGCGAGTGTTTCTGTAGCAATTGTGGCCTTCTGTTCCTGGCCCGGTTCTCTGAGACGGGCACTGACGTCTACCAACCCCGGACAGACGATGCGATGGTGGGCATCAATTTCCATATCAGCCTGAAAGTCTTGCGGCGCCTTGTCTAAGGCGATTACTTTGCCGTCTGCAATATAAACGTTCTGGACCCTGTCAACTTTGTTGGCCGGGTCAATTACCCGGCCTCCGCTGATCTGAATCCTTTGCGCTTTGTCATGTGCGTACATAAGGCTAGCCTGGGGTGACTTCTTTACGTGCCATGGCCATCGACATGACTGCCATCCGCACTGCAATGCCGTGAGTAACCTGTTCAAGGATTACGGAGCGCGGACCGTCGGCTACCTCGGAGTCCATTTCAACTCCACGGTTAATGGGCCCTGGATGCATTACAGTGACGTCCGGACTGGCATGGCCGAGCTTTTTTTCTGTTAGTCCGAATAGCTCGAAATACTCGTGCTCGCTGGGTAGAAAAGCACCTTGCATGCGTTCCCTCTGCAATCGCAGCATGATAATAACGTCCACGTCCTTTATGCCGGCCTGAAGGTTATGGTAAACCTGAGCGCCCAGTGATTTGGCGTCTGCAGGAAGCAGTGTTTTCGGTGCGACAATCCGGACTTCACCGGTGTTAAGAGTGTTCAGTGCATGAATCTGGGAACGTGCCACACGCGAGTGCAGGATATCACCTACAATCGCAACACGCAGTGAACCAAAGTCCGCTCCCTTAACGCGACGTATGGTAAACATATCGAGCATTGCCTGTGTCGGGTGCGAATGCCAGCCATCACCGGCATTGATGACACTGGTATGCGCTGCTGCATTGGCTGCAATGAAGTGAGCAGCGCCGCTGTCAGCATGCCGAACAATAAACATGTCAACGTGCATGGCTTCAAGGTTGCGCAGTGTGTCAAGCAGGGTTTCACCCTTAACGGTACTGGACTGTGTGATGTTAATATTCAGGACGTCGGCTGACAGTCGCTTCGCCGCCAGTTCAAATGTGGTGCGGGTACGTGTGCTGGCCTCAAAGAAGAGATTAACGATGGTTTTACCACGCAACAGCGGCACTTTTTTAACAGTTTGTTCTGTTACGCCGGCAAAGGATTCTGCCGTATCGAGTATCTCGGTGAGTAAGTGGTGATTCAGCCCGTCTATCGACAGAAAATGACGCAATCGCCCGTTTTTGTCTAGTTGCAGGGTGTTACCGCTCATGCTGTTCTTTTGATTTCCAGTGTCAATGGGTCCGGGCCCGATAGCTTTATGTGTTCGCCGGGCCTTAACTCCACGTGACGGCCAACAATATTTGCCTGTATGGGTAATTCACGCCCGCTGCGTTCAATCAGTGTCACTAGCATGATGGACGCAGGGCGACCGTAGTCGAATAATTCGTTCAGAGCAGCACGGATGGTACGACCGGTATGGAGTACGTCATCGACGAGGATGATGTGGCGGTTATCAATGCTGCAGGGCAGCTGCGAGGGACGTACAACAGGATTCATCCCGATGCGAGTGAAGTCGTCCCGGTAAAAGGAGATATCCAGGCTGCCAAGAGGTTCCTTAATATTCAAAAGCTGGTGTAGTTGTTCGGCAACCCACACACCACCAGTATGGATGCCAACCATGGCGGGGTTGCTTTTCCCGGTACGTGCAATCTCTTCAGATAGTTGCTCTGCCATGTCAGCTATGATGCCTGAAATGTTCCCGAATTCATTCATATGTTATGTTCCCAGCCAGTCCTGCAGGATAACCATAGCAGCGATTGCGTCAGCTCCCTGCTTGCTGGCAGATTGCTCCAGATGCTGTTTCGCAGCGTGTGTGCTGAGTCTTTCGTCCATGGTGTATACCGGGAGCCTGTAACGCCCATGCAATTGTTGCGTAAATTTTCGTGCAGCCTTGCTTATGTCCGAATCACTGCCATCGTCGTGCAGAGGCAGACCAACGACCAGTGCATCGGGTTTCCAGTGCTTGATTAACTCGGATATCCTGTCCCAGTCAGGTTTTCCATGGCGGGACTTGATTGTACACAGGGCCGTTGCGGTTCGGGTAATACTTTGTCCTATGGCGATCCCGATGCGCTGTGTGCCAAAATCGAAGCCCAGCAAGGTTTGCAAGCCTAGTTGCCCTGCCTCGCTATGAGGTATGGATTGCAGTTGTCATTCATTCATGCATGTCCGATATCGCTGGATAACAGATTCAGATCGACACCGATCGATGCGGCCGCTGCCGTCCAGCGATTCTCACTTGGGGTATCGAATAAAATATTTGAGCTTGCAGGGCCACTTAACCATGTGTTGGCAGCGAGTTCCTGCTCCAGTTGGCCTGCTCCCCAGCCGGCATAGCCCAGGGTGATGATCGCCTTTTCCGGGCCCTCACCGGCAGCCATTGCCTGGAGTATGTCGCGCGAAGAGGTGATTCCAATCTTGTCGGTAACCTTGAGTGTCGCTTCCCAGTTTCCGGAGGGTTGGTGCAATACAAAGCCCCGGTCACTCTGCACGGGCCCGCCCATGTAAACAGGCAGTGACGATATCGCATCACTGCTGGGTACAATATCCATATGCTTTAATATCTCAGCCAGGTGCATATTCAGCGGACGATTGATAACAATCCCCAGCGCGCCGTTCTCGTCATGTTCGCAGATGTAGGTTGTAGTATGGTGAAAATTAGGGTCGTCAAGTGCCGGCATGGCGATGAGAAAATGATTACTTAGAGAGTGTGCAATGCTCATGACTACAGTATCAGCCAGACGGCCGGTAACCTTCAAGTCCTTCCGTGGATATGGCTAGTGGCTCTTCAACTGGTTGGCCGTGGAGAATTCCCAGGTTCTTGTAATGTGTAGGATATCAGCGTCTTTCATGATTTCAGAAGGAAACGGAGCGAAGGGGGCAGCCAGATTGACAATACGAACCGCTGCCTCATCAATCACCGTGTGTCCGGAGGGGCGCAAGATGTTGATGTTGCGTACAGTTCCATCGGCGTTCATGGTGACATCCATGATCAGTTTGCCTGACAGACCTTCCCGGCGCGCATCGTCCGGGTAATTCAGGTTGCCAACGCGCTCAACCTTTTTAACCCATTCATTCATGTAGTTGGCGTATTTGAATTCCTGAGTGCGTGCCGAGACATAGATGTGGCGAGGGCGCTGAGCATAGGCCTGCATGGATTCATTCAGTTGCTCATTCAGGTTGACCATTTCCTTGCTGCGTTCAATCAGGTCGATGGCTGTAATATCCGGTTTCTTGGTATCAGGATTTACCTTCTCCTCCTGGTGATGTTTTATCTCAGCTGCGTCCGTAGTAATAACTTGTGCAGGTGTAGGTGTCGCCTGTTGTGGTTTGACGGCGGGCGCCTGTTCAGGGATTGCCTGTGTCGGCCTGACTTTTTCACTGGTATTTCCGCCTCCCTCCTGGCTCGATTGTGCCAGGTAGTCCGCCTCATCCGGTGCTGGCGTGCGACGATTGGACACAGTGATATCCAGTGTCGGCAGGATATTTTCAGGTGCCGGATCATCATGCAAACCAAAGGTTATGCCCAGGATAATCATCGCATGAAATACGACAGCAAAAAACAGTGTCAAGGCCATGCGATCAATTGCCGTGACGGGAGACTTGTCGAGTATCGGTGTGTCTAGATTTTGCATGGAGTGTTTTCACTGCACATTGTGCGTGCAATTATACCGCTGATAATTCCAAACAATAGTGCAGCTGTTAACAGGACAGGAAACAAGTGCCAGATAGCTGCATTTGGGATAAATATCAGCCATGCCAGCAAAAATTGCCCTGTCATGTGGGCAAGGGCGGCCAGCACACTGTAGCCAATTGCACCAAATCCCTCTCCCGGGAGTCGGCGGGCAAACCATAGTATTAGTACACTACATGCAGCTCCAGCCATGCTGAGGATAAAAGCTGGTGACAGAAAGGTCCCCAGTAGAAGGCTGCCGCAGATAACACGAAGCAGGCTCACCCAGGCTGCTGAGCGCCAGCCGAATTGCATTAGCACGGCAATGGTAATGACATTCGCGAGCCCCGGCTTTAGTCCTGGCAGGGGAGTGGGGATTGCACTCTCCAGTATATGTATGCTTATTGCCAGGGCAGTGAGCCCGGCAATTTGATGATCCTCGCGTGTCGTCTGTATTTGCATTGAAACCATGGCTTGCTTCGCATTCAACGCTATTCTAACTGTTACCAGCAATTGTTCCGCAGATACCTTGCATGCTCCTTGAAGGCGTCACGTCCCCTGGAAGCCTTGAGCAACACCCTGTTGTTGGCACAAGCGGCACGTCTCGCTGCTCTTTGACGATCTCTCTGCATTCTTGAGGTCTGTGCACGGCGCTGCTGTTGTCTCTGTCGGTGTTCAATTTCCGTGATCCGGTCTCGTTCACCCGGACGCAATCCACCCTCTCTTTGCACCCGTTTTGGTTCCTGTTTCAGGGTGATTGATCTGATAGTAACGGTGTCGGGTGGCTTGTCACCATAGTGTATCTGACCCTGCTTGTCAGTCCATTGATAGGCGGTTTCAGTCGCGTTGGCCATGGCTGTCAGAATCAGGTTCAGGAGAGACAACATGGCCAGGATCTGCTTCGAAGGAGTCTTCTTTTTCATTGTAATTTAACAAAATATTTCTTCACTACTCTGAATGGAGTGTTAAACAGTCGCTCTACAAGCTACTCATATTGTGGTCCTCGGACTAGGGGTTAGGTCGCATCTGGCGATAGGAATGATCCGGATCAGGCAGCTAAAGTGAATGGGAGTAACGCCGATGATTTTTTCCAAGCATCAAAAAAATCAGGGTGTTAACAAGGAAACAATAAAGGGCATATGCCCGGGATAACCAGCAGGATGAATGAACCGATTGAGACCAGGTAAGTAAAGTATGGTTCAGGCTACACTGCGTTTCGGCCGCATTGGTCGTTTTTTGACTGCGCTGGTGATCTGGTTCCATCCAGTTGCTACAGTGCAGGCAGAGGATGATTATCTCAGTATCTTGGAGGCAGAGGCCGCGGACACTGCTGTGGAGACTGATTTTGTCTCGTCGCCAGTCGGTGGAAATCAAGTTAACAACAGGTTCATGGGCACCACGGCAGACAAGGTTATTGTGCCGGGGTTGAGCTTCGAAGATTTTGAAACTGAACTGAGCACCCGTTACTCCGGCAGTCATTCCCTGTATGTGAAGCTATCCGAGAAAAAACGTAGGGAGGTCTTCGCCCATTATCAGAGTGATAACCGAATTTCATCCGTACGCGAAGAGATAGTGCGGCTCCTGTCATCGGGTTAATTACCGTAAGTCGAAATTGTAAAAGGAATATCTTTATGAAACAGCCTTTAGTTAAATTATTCAAGGTCATAGCGCTAGTAACCGCTGGATTTCTTGTCAATTCAAATGCCACAGCCATTAATGTCAAACTAACCGATTACCTCGCATATATCGATGTAGACCATGGTGGTGAACAGGTCCGGGTACAGCGAATCCAGGATGTGGAACACAAACTGGATGACGGCTTTGCGAAAACATCTCGCAAATGTCCACCCTTCTGCATCCAGCCAATGAAGGTGGCTCCAGGTGTGACTACCATCGGTGAAGCTGAAATTTTCCGCTTCATGGACCGCGAACTTGCTTCTGGAACTGGATTGATTATAGATGCACGAACTTCGTCCTGGTATCAGAAAGGGACGATTCCGGGCTCAATCAATATCCCATTTACAAATTTCACTGCGAGTGAAGAGGCACCTGAAACCATCAAGGCGCTGGAGACAACTGGTGCCGTGCGACGCGGTGAAACCAGCTGGCTAATACGAAGTTTCGAGAAGCTGATGGCCAAATTTGGATTGTTTGGTGCGGACAAGAAAACCGATAAATGGGATTTCTCAAATGCTAAAAAACTGGTGCTATGGTGTAACGGTCCCTGGTGTGGACAGTCTCCTCGTGCAATCAAGGGGTTGCTCGAACACGGTTATCCTGCTGAAAAAATTGCCTATTACCGTGGTGGTATGCAGATGTGGAAAGTGCTCGGCCTGACCGTGGTAATCCCCGAAAATACAGAAGCTGTTGTGATGAAGTCGCGATGAAATGGATTGCGGGTTTTGTCCTGTAAGTGGCGGTTTTGGAACCCATTTACACAAGGCTAGTACAAATCATATATGGGACCTACAACGTTAAAAATTTATTGCATCATAATGCCGGTGTTGGGCGGAGAGACTCAGACTAATACGGTTAGGCAAGCAAGCACTGAACTCGCCTGTGCTTGATAGCCAGCCACTATGTACGCAGACCTGTGATTTACACGGGGAACTGAAAAATCGCGCACGACCATCCCTGATTTCGATAACGCTCTCGCCGAGTGGACCCGCTACATGCAACATACGGTCAGGATGTAGTGTCGCGGTAAACGGATTGTGATTACCACTATGAACAACAATGAAGTCCGCTGGCTCACTAACAGACCAGAGGTGTACATACAGAAAGGGCAGGGTACATACGATCACCAGTATCAGTATGCGGTCGGCGCGGGTCATTGTAGTGGTGCACTCAGGATTATATTTGCCTGCATTCCAGATTCAAAATGTATGCGTGATCGCATTGCCGGATTCATGTGAATGTTTCCATGGGTGTCTATTAGCATGACATACTGTATGCCCATATTCTGTGCCGTCGATAGCCAACCATCCGGACCGGCAACAAATAATGCGGTGGCTGCTGCATCTGCTGTGGCCGCATCGCTGTGAATTACGGTAACTGAAGCGGTATTATTTGCCGGATAGCCAGTGCGGGGGTCAATAATATGGTGATAGCGTTTACCATCTACCTCGAAAAAGCGTTCATAGTCTCCGGACGTGAAGACGCTGGCATCACCTGAGATTTCTAGGCTGGCAAGTATGCCGGATTGCCGTGGGTCTCGAATACCGATTCGCCAAGGTCGTTCACCATGCTGGCCAATAGCGCGCAAGTCACCACCGGCATTGATGATGGCATTATGGATGCCCGACTCGCGCAAACGCTCAATGGCACGGTCGATTGCATAGCCCTTGGCAAAGCCGCCCAAGTCGTAGGAGACAGACGGGTTTTGGTTGGAAATGATGTTGTCGTTGATGGTTACATCCTCGACGGTGGGGTGAAGATCAACCAGTTCTTTGATAGCCACACTGTCGGGTAACATACCAACCGGTAGGGCGTTGTCGTGAAAGCCCCATAGCTCGACGAGGTTTCCGATGACCGGGTTGAACAAACCTGAGCTCAACCGGGACAGCCGGTTGGCTTCCTTGAGTAACTGCAGCAGGGATGGTGTGATCGTGGTTGCTTCGAGATTTGCCAGATGGTTGTTAAGAGATACCAGTGGACCAGGTTGCCAGGCATGCCAGCGGACATGCATGTCCATAAAATCTGCTTCAATTTTCCTGCATATTGATTCGGCAAGCTGCTGTTCCACGCCGTATAGGCTGACGTCAATGAGTGTACCAAACGAAAAAAACTGGTCGTGAAAGACCCGGTCCTTATTCTGGTCGCAAGCGCTGATTGAGAGCGATAGCAGTAGACAGGCCACTCGAATGCACTGTTTTTTCATTTTTCCAGACGATTAGCAATACTATCAAGTAATTGTCCGGCAATGTCTGCGTTATAGATCGAATCGAGTTCGCGTATGCAGGTTGGGCTGGTGACATTGATTTCTGTCAAATAATCACCAATGACATCCAGGCCGACAAATAGTAGTCCCTGCTCACGTAAGAATGGGCCTACCTGCTCGCATATCCAGTAGTCTCGCTCGCTAAGATCCACACCCACACCTGTGCCTCCGGCAGCCAAATTGGCGCGTGTTTCACCGCTTGCCGGTATCCGTGCCAATGCATGTGGAAATGGTTCTCCGTCAACCATGAGGATGCGCTTGTCTCCAGCCGATATTTCCGGGATATAGCGTTGCGCCATGGTGCTTTTCGTGCCGTTATTGGTGATCGTCTCAAGAATGACATTCAGGTTTGGATCATTTTTCCGGAGACGAAACACCGAGGCGCCACCCATGCCATCAAGTGGCTTGAGGATAATGTCATCATGCTCATGAAGAAATTCCTTTAAACGAGTCATATCACGACTTACTCGTGTAGGCGGACCACATTGTGAAAACCATGCCGTGTAAAGTTTTTCACTGGCATTCCGAATGGCAGCAGGGCTGTTAACTACAAGTACACCGTATGCCTCGGCTCGCTGCAGCATGAAAGTCGTATAGATGAATTCCATGTTCACGGGAGGGTCCTTGCGCATCAGGATGACATCGAGCTTGTCAAGAGGGGCTGTGAATTTGTCCGACAGGGTATACCAGCTATTTTCATCATCCCTGACATCAAGATATGTCATTAACGCATGGCAGCGATCACCTTCCAGAAACAGGTCATGCTGTTCCATATAGTGCAATTCCCATCCACGCTTCTGGGCTGCCAGCAACATTGCTAGTGAACTGTCCTTGTGGACTTTAATAGACCCGATGGGATCCATGACGATGCCTAGTTTTATGCTCATAAAGTACCTGTTTTGAAAGTCATGTAATGCCAGTTATCTGTATGACAGTACAAGATAAAGTTTGCAACTCGGTTGACGATAAATCGGTGTAGCAGACAGCGTGTACTAGAGTAGTTCTTTTGCCGGTGCACGGATAGTGATCAGCGATTCCGGATAGAGCATCCGGTGTGGGTTCAAGGATAAAATGCATATAAATCAAATGCAAAGAGGTCGTCATGCAGAGTACGGTCCCGACAGGTGAGGTGAAAGAATCCGTTAGTGAAGGTGATGCTGAGTTTACGGATGGAATCGCTGGGAAAAGTTTCAAGGTGATGGTGATTGATGACAGTAAAACGATTCGCCGGACCGCAGAGACGCTTTTGAAAAAAGAAGGTTTTCAGGTGATTACTGCTACAGACGGTTTTGAGGCGCTGAGCATGATTGCCGATCATCAACCAAATCTTATCTTGCTGGATATCATGATGCCACGGCTGGATGGTTACCAGACGTGTGCGTTGATCAAGCATCATCGTGTTTTCCGGCACACACCAGTCATTATGCTCTCAAGCAAGGATGGCCTGTTTGATCGAGCAAGGGGACGGGTGGTTGGATCGGATGACTACATCACCAAGCCATTTACCCGTGAAGAGTTATTGACTGTAATCGAGCAGTACAAGGATAACTCTGACTAGTTATAGCAATTCAGTTTTACTGGATACGAGGCTCTACGATGACACAGATAATGATTGTTGATGATTCTCCTACAGATATGCACCTGTTGAAAAAGATTCTTGAAAAGAACGGGTTCAGCACCCTGACCGTTTCAGATGCAGGTGAGGGTATACAGGTAGCAAAGCGTGAAAGGCCAGACCTGATACTTATGGATGTTGTAATGCCAGGATTGAATGGGTTTCAGGCAACCCGTGAACTGTCCTCGGATCCGGAAACGTCAGCTATTCCGGTCATCATTGTGACCCGGAAGGACCAGCAGGTGGACCGTGTGTGGGGCATGCGCCAGGGAGCTCGTGACTATATTACCAAACCGGTGAAGGAAGGCACATTACTGAATATTATAGAAGAGGCGCTGACTGCGTAACGCAATGACTGTGCACAAACATGTAAATCCGGTTGCAATTCTAAAGGAGATAGAGGAGTACTGTCGTGGTTGTGAAGTTGGCCTGCCGCGCAATTCAGAGGAGTATAACGAGTGGTCGGGGATTGCATTCAGGCTAGGACACAATAAGTTGATAGCACCACTGGATGATGTCGTAGAGATACTAGATTACCCGCAACTTTCAGTGGTTCCTCTCACCCAGCCATGGGTGCGAGGCATAGCAAATGTACGCGGAAATTTGTTACCAGTGATCGATCTGAATGGCTTCCTTGGTAAGGAATCGCCTCGAATGACTCAAAAGACCAGGATTTTGGTAATCAATTTTAATGATATGTACTCCGGGCTTGTCGTAGATGAGGTTCTTGGCCTTAAGCATTTTCTCGAAATTGAGCTTACAGAGGAAGTCGGAAGTGTCGATGATGAATTACTTCCATACATGAGAAATGGATTTCGAAGAGGCGACAAGGTCTGGGGGGTGTTCAGTTTGCTTTCGCTGTTTGAGTCGCCACTGTTTCTAAAGGTGGCTGTCTAGCATCACTTAATGCAGGGCAGCATCAATATTTGAATTAATTCTAGTGTGTACTAATGGGTCAGGAGATAGGCCATGAAAACGATGTTTGATGTGGAGAGGCTGGGTGCTAGTAATAAGATGAAGGTTCTTGCCTTCCTCATGCTTTGCGCGATCTGGGCCATGGTATGGACATTTGTAAAAGTTGGGCATGAGGTTGAGACAGACCAGTTAAGGCTCGCTGATGCTGGAGAGCAGCTGGTATTGTCACAGCGTATTGCAAAGTATGCATTATCCGCCTCTACAGGAGAGGCGGATGCATTTGTCCGATTAGAAGCATCGAAAAATAAATTCTCTGCAATACTGGATTCGCAGATGGCAGCTTATGGTGATGTCGCTGGTGAGAAGGAAACACCAGAAAGTCTGGCCCTTGTTAATCTGGATAATCACTGGCGTGGATTCCGTAATAATATCGATGAGGTTCTTGAAGGCCAGTTCCTTATTATGGCAATGACAGAAGCGACAAGTCTTATGAATGAGGTCATGCCTCAGTTGATGGAGCATACCAGCGGAATTGTCGATGAACTGATGAAAAACGGTGCAAGCGCAGCAGAGGTACGTCTAGCCACAGAGCAGGCGGTACTTGGGCAGCGCATTGTAAATAGTCTTAACGCTGTAATGACAGGCAAGGTAACAGAATCAGCAGCCGTTGCATTTGCCGAGGATACCCGTGAGTTTGGTCGGGTGCTGGACGGGTTTATGCGAGGTACCGGCGGGATACAGCGATTGAAAGGTGATGCATTACAGTCCAGGATTCAGAAAATAGCGCTGCTCTTCAGCCGTGTCAGCGACAATGTTGGTTCGATAGTAGAAAATGCAGAAGAAATAGTCGGAATTCAGACGGCAGCAGCTGAAATTACTGCACAGAGTGAGTCATTGTTTGAGGCAGTAGAGGGTCTCAAGTCTGCGCTGCTCGCAGCACCTGCCGGGCGTATTGTCTCTACCGAGCTTGCTTATTTTCTCGGAGCAGTCGCACTTCTTATGCTCTTTTTAATGGCCTATGAAACGCTGGTAAGCCAGCGTCGTCGCAGCAGACTGATTGAGGAAGAGAATAGTCGTAACCAGGAGGCAATTATGCGGCTTCTGGACGAAATCGGTGATCTTGCTGCTGGTGATCTGACGGTAAAAACAACGGTTAGTGAGGATTTTACCGGTGCGATTGCTGATTCTATAAATGTGACAGTTGAATCATTACGTGCTCTGGTAAAAACAATTAATGACACGTCTACACAGCTTTCCTCATCGGTACATGAAACTGAGCAAATAGCCAGTCAGTTGTCAGAGGCAAGCAAACGTCAGTCTCAGGATATATCAATCGCAGGAACTTCGATAACAGAAATGTCCGTTTCTATGGATGATGTCTCCAATGAGGCAAGTGAGTCTTCCAAGGTTGCAATGCGTTCTGTGGAGATAGCAAAGAAAGGTGGAGAAGCAGTAAAACGAACCATGGACGGCATGGATAACATCCGTGAGCATATTCAGGAGACATCAAAGCGTATAAAGCGTTTGGGTGAAAGTTCACAGGAGATAGGTGACATCGTTGAACTGATTAACGACATTGCCGAGCAAACCAATATTCTTGCCCTGAATGCATCAATTCAGGCAGCTATGGCGGGCGAAGCCGGTAGGGGGTTCGCTGTTGTTGCTGATGAGGTCCAACGACTTGCCGAGCGTTCTGCAAATGCTACCAAGCAGATAGAAGCGCTGGTAAAGACCATCCAGGCAGATACTCACGAGGCTGTGATATCGATGGAGAAGAGTACTGCTGGTGTGGTTAATGGCGCGCAAATCGCGGAGGATGCGGGTAGTGCATTAGAAGAGATTGAGTCAGTGTCAGACCAGCTTGCAGGTCTGATTCAGAATATTTCCAGTTCTGCACGTCAGCAAGCCAACGTTGCAACCCAGCTAGCTGCCAGTATGAATAGTATTCAGGAAATGACTACGCAGGCAAGTGCTGGTACGGAACAAACTGCGCGTTCGATAGGGAATCTTTCTCGACTCGCGCATGATCTGGACGTATCGGTCACTGGCTTCAAGTTGCCACAGTGATTGTCAACTAAGTTGCTTATCATTTGATAAATTCAGGTAAGGCATGGCAGATGCACTAAAAACACTCTGCGCCATATGCTGTCAGACTGGTTAGCCTGCAAGGAACGTTATTATGCATGAAGCTATAAATTACAACGCGCTCAGCTGGATTCGCCAGGAACTTGGGGAAACCATTAAACAAGCGCGCTTGCTGCTGGAAGAGTATGCTGCAGACCCGACCAACGAGGCGCCATTGCATCATTGTGTTAAACAATTGCATGAGGCACTTGGTCCTCTGAAAATGGTGGATATCAGGGGGGCTGTACTGCTAGTCACAGAAATGGAGGAGGTTGTGGCAGACCTGCAGCAGGGAATCCTTGTGCAAGCAGATTCTGCAATGGAACAGTTGATGCAGGCATTTCTGGTGTTGCCAGATTATCTGTCGAGTATCCAGCCAGCTGGACGGGAAAATCCGGATATTCTACTGCATTTGATTAATGATCTTCGTGCAACCCGCGGTGCACAACTACTGCAGCAAAAGGACATTTTTTCACCGAATCTATCAGTGCGGGTTCCAATTTCAGTTTTTGATGTTCGCGCAGAGCCCGCCATTCAGGATGTGTCATCCATGGCGCGTGCTGCGCGCGTTCGCTTTCAGAGTGGATTACTGGAATGGTACAGAGATGCAGATGGTAATGCTGGCTTGCAAATCCTGATAGATGTGCTTGAACATTTGCAACACTGTGCAGCCAGTGAGCCGGCGGCACGCATCTGGTGGGTGGGGGCCGGTGTGGCAGAGGCGCTCCGTGACGGGATGTTGGAAACTACCCCTGAAACGAAACAACTGTTTGGTCAGCTTGATCGTCAGATCAAGCGTTTGTTGGATGCAGGGGAAGCAGTGTTTGACGATGTTCTGTCAGATGACCTTATGAAAAGCCTGTTATTCAGAATAGCACAGGCAACATCGGTTTCAGACAGGATCAGATTAATCAGGGAAACATACGAAATCAAGCAGCTCGCAGCAATCAGTGGTGCGACTGAATCAGCAAGTGATGGACTGGTTTCGTGCAATGAGGAACTGATGGGGACAGTTGCCGTTACCGTTTGCAGCGACATCAATCGTATCAAGGAGAATCTGGAAGACTATAAAAAACATAATGATGATGCACAATGTTATATACCAATAGCAGATGAAATGCATGCATTGTCAAATACGCTTGGCATGATTCAGAGGGGAGTGCATGCTGAGGCAGTTGCTGAAAGGGAACGGGAACTCCGCGAGGCGATACACTGTAATACTACGCCTGAGGAATCCTGGTTCGTGCTGGTTGCGAATACGCTGGTATCCGTTGAGGATGCACTTGATGATTTTGCTGCAGAAAATCCGGAAGGCAGTATATTAATTCAGGGGTTCAGCGCAGTTATGCAGGAAGTACTTTCCTGCATAGTTACGGCGAAGGATGCTATTAGTGACTTCATGAAGTCGTCTGACAACGTCGAGCATTTATCTGCTGTTCCTGAGCTACTCAATCAGGTCTGCGGTAGTTTGAGATTAACAGGGCTGGACAGGGCGGCTGCTGCAGCCGATCAGGTCAGACTTTTCATACTGCAAGAGCTGATAGAAAGGCAGCAAACACCTTTTGAAGACCAGCTCGATTATCTGGCAGATGCAATCTGCAGTATCGAGTTTTATGTAGAGGAAGCGGCTGTGAATCACAAGTATGCTGGTGCTGCGCTGGATGTGGCAGAAAAAAGCCTGGCGAAACTTGGATATACATGCGCAATAGTAGATGAGCTTTGCTGTTCCTCGGGTGCAAGTGATATAGCCGAGCAATCGGTACCGGTGCTGGTTGCCGGAGAAAATGCAGAAGGTGATTCAGAAACGGAGACAATTGATTGTGGTCAACAAGATGCTGATG
This sequence comes from Gammaproteobacteria bacterium, assembly GCA_022340485.1. Taxonomy (GTDB): domain Bacteria; phylum Pseudomonadota; class Gammaproteobacteria; order UBA9214; family UBA9214; genus UBA9214. Next base: position 45,959 of record JAJDNX010000035.1, read on the forward strand.
TTGATGATGTGTTAGAGATTGCAGGTTTGCAGACTATTGCGCCTGATGTCGATGAGGAAATCCTTGAAATCTTCATAGAAGAAGCAGACGAGGAATTGCAGAAACTAACTGCGCTAATTCCAGTGTGGACTGCAACAGGTGATGAGAAAGAATATCTAGTCGATATACGACGCTCCTTTCATACATTGAAGGGCAGTGGCCGTATGGTTGGTGCCCTGGCGGTTGGGGAATTCGCTTGGGCTATTGAGAATCTGGTCAACAAGGTGCTTGATGACACACTGGAACCGCATGATGCCATCAAATCGGTGCTGTACGATTCTGTGTCTGGCCTTGAACAGTTGCTTAGGCAGGTTAAAGATGGCGTGATTAGGCATGAAGTGGATGTTAACGATATTGCCAGACGTGCGCTACACTATAGTGACCCCTGTGTAACCACTACTGGATGGGCTTCTGCAGAGGTGGATGAGGATGTTGTAGCTCCTGCCACAGAAGAGCAGCAGACAGAACACATATCCAGAGCCGATAATGAGGCTGTAGAAATATCACAGAGTAATCCGCAGCCATCTGTGGAGTTTCCCGTGCTGTCAAGTGAGGCAGATTCAGAAATCGTAGAGATATTTCTGGAGGAGGCCGCAGATGAAATCACCAACCTTGCTACGGCAATTCCTGCCTGGCTGGATCAGGCCGTTGTTAACGACGTGCTCGCCGATATACGTCGGAGCTTCCACACGCTCAAGGGTAGTGGCCGAATGGCTGGTGCAATGTTGATTGGCGAATTTTCATGGTGCTTGGAGAATTTGTTAAACAAAGTAATGGATGAGACTGTATCGGTAACTGAACCGCTGCGCACATTTCTGGCAAAAGTTCCTGGTGCCTTGTCGCAACTGCTTGTCCAGGTACGGGGTGATGGTGATCCGGTCATAGATATTGCATACATGATGCAGGAAGCAGCTGCATTGTCGCGTGGTGAGGCTTTTGATACAGAACTGTTGGATGAGATTACCGATAGCACAGATGCTGATGAAGTGCTGGCCGAAGTAGTTGTGGAGCAGTATGCGGAAGACATCCCTGTGGACAATGTGGAAGATGAGGCGTCGCTGCTGGAAATATTTAGCGCAGAGTGTAGGGTGCATTTACAGGCCATAGAGGAGTTTACTGAAGAAAACGATGGGTCGTGCGTAGTCAGTGACTCTCTGTATCGAGCTTTGCATACCTTATCAGGCATATCGGAGTCAGCTGAAATAGTTTCAATCCGTGATCTGGCTGGTCATTTGAACGACTATTTTTCCGAGTACTACCATACACAGCATCTTGTTAATAAGAATGCAGTTGATGTGTTGCGCGCATGTACCTCTGAGCTTGCTGCTGCAGCACAGCAATTGCCGGATCTCGTGTTTGACGAGGAAAATCGCAAGGTATTGCATGATCAGATAGCTGCACTCCCCCGTGCAGGCGAACAGACCGGTGAACAGGATGTTGTCTCAAGCATTCCAGGACCTGTCGAGTCCGAATTGAATGTTTCTGCGGTAGATCATGTTGAGGCAGTTGACACAGTCATAGCAGCTGAGCCTGAACCATTTTCGGATATGGATCCGGAACTTTATGAAATATTCGTTGAAGAAGCCTCGGAGATCATAGATAGCAGTGAGGTGACACTGCGTGCATGGTCAGAGGAGCCACAAAACAATGAATATATGACTGAATTCCAGCGTCAGTTACATACCCTAAAGGGTAGTGCGCGTATGGTTGATATTCAGGCAATCGGTGATTTGAGTCATGTGCTTGAATCATTGATTACACGCATAGCAGACGGGTTGATTGCAACGTCTGATGAACTATTCGCACTCATGCAGGAATCACAAGACCACCTATCAGAGATGCTGGAGCAGGTCAAGGTACGGCAAATGCCGGCAGGCGCAACTCAACTGCAGACCCGTCTGGATGCGCTCTGGGAAACCGGGACGGTAACCGTTTCACAGGACGACGGTGAAACAGCAGCCGTGGTGGGTCATGAGACAGCTTCTGAGAATGATCATCTGAGTGGAACCCTGCCATTAGATGGGGATGTCCAGCTAGTAGAGGTAGTCCAGGCAATAGAGGCAGTTCAGGCAGAAGAGACAGTCCAGGCAACAGAGGCAGTTCAGGCAGAAGAGACAGTCCAGGCAACAGAGGCAGTCCAGGCAGAAGAGACAGTTCAGGAAGAGGAGTCAGTTCCGGTAGAAGCACCTTTGCAAGACGAGGATGTTGCGTTGATGCCAACCATGGATGGAGCCGATGCATCAGGCTGTGACACTCAATCAGTTCATGAACTGAATGCTGAGATTGAGTTGTCGGTGCCTAAACATCTTTCCCTTCCGCAAAAGAAAGAACAACAACAGGTGCGAGTCCATGGTGAACAGGTCAGGGTGCAGTCTACCTTGCTTGATGACATGGTGAACTACGCAGGAGAAATCAATATTTACCGTTCACGTATGGAACAGCAAGTGAGCGACTATCGTTACAATCTCGCTGAGCTGGATCAGACAATTACTCGTTTGCGTGACCAGTTGCGCCAGCTGGAGATGGAGACAGAAGCGCAGATACTTTATCGCTATGAACAGGAGGTGGATGCGAGCAACCAGGAATTCGATCCGCTTGAAATGGACCGTTACTCGAACCTGCAACAAGCATCCCGCTCACTGATAGAAAGCATTAGTGATTTACGCAGTCTCCAGGATCTTATGGAGAATACTACCCGTGAATCAGAGACACTGTTGTTACAGCAATCACGAGTCAGTACTGATCTTCAGGAAGGTCTGATGCGTTCCCGGATGATACCTTTTTCTGGTCTTGCTTCGCGATTGAGGAGAATTGTGAGGCAGTCGGCACGGCAGTTGGAGAAAAAGGTGGATCTTGAACTGTTTGGTGCTGATGGTGAAATGGACCGTACTGTGATCGACCGGGTCATTGCACCACTTGAACATATGCTGCGCAACGCGGTTGCCCATGGTATCGAGCTGCCGGAACAGCGAAAAGCGGTGGGTAAGAAGGTCGAAGGATTGATCACGATAAGCTTCGATCGAGAAGGGCCAGAAATTGTACTGCATATCGAAGATGATGGTGCTGGTCTAAATACCGAAGCGATTCGTGCACGTGCCCTGGAACAAGGTCTGATCGCGGAAGGCACGGAATTGTCGGATGATGATGTCATGCAGTTTATTTTGCAGACCGGATTTAGTACTGCAACAGAGGTGACACAGATATCCGGTCGTGGTGTAGGAATGGATGTTGTTAATAGTGAGGTAAAGCAGTTGGGAGGGTCTCTGCACATAGAGTCAAAGGCAGGCCAAGGCACCATATTTACGGTACGTCTTCCCTATACGCTGGCAATAAATCAGGCATTGCTGGTCATGGCTGGCAATGAAACTTTCTGTGTGCCACTGGCCAGCATTGAGGGTGTCGTGCGTGCTAATTGTGAAGAACTACGTGCCTGTTACCGCGCTGATGACTGTCTTTATTATTATGCTGGGAATGAATACCAGCTCAAGCACCTTGGATCACTGCTGAATACTACCACTCCTGCTTGCGTAATCCAGAAACAGGTGCCGGTGTTACTGGTGCGAATTGGTGAAAAGCGAATTGCCATACAGGTTGAGGCCCTGATGGGAAGTCGCGAGATTGTCATTAAGCCTGTAGGTGCACAGCTCAGTACAGTGGATTGCATCTCGGGTGCGACGATTCTCGGTGATGGTCGTGTCGTGATGATTCTTGATATGGCGGCAGTGGCGCGAATGAATGTGCGTGCTCGCTTGCCGGAAGTACAGGTTGAAACAGATCAAGAGTCTCGGCTTGTAATAATGGTTGTGGATGATTCGATCACTGTTCGAAAGGTTACCTCACGCCTGCTTGAGCGCAACGGCTTCAGGATTCTGACTGCAAAGGATGGTGTCGATGCCATGGGGCAGCTACAGGATGTGGTGCCGGATATGATGTTGCTGGATATTGAAATGCCCAGAATGGATGGTTTCGAACTGGCTACACATATGCGTAACGATACACGTCTGAAGCATGTACCGATCATAATGATTACATCACGTACAGGCGACAAGCACAGGGAGCGTGCACAGCAAATTGGTGTGAATGATTATCTTGGCAAACCCTATCAGGAAGGTGATTTGCTGAATTCCATTCATCACATAATTGGAGTGCCTGCAGCAGGAGAAGTTGCATGAACAATATAGACATGTGTGAGTTAGGCAATGCGGATGTTTTGCAGGACAAGGTGCGTAGTTTGTGGGTGCCTCTGAGGCAGATGAATCTTTTGTTGCCTAATGCAGTTGTTGCAGAAATATGCAGTTACCGTGCGCCTCGTACTTGCGAGGGTATGCCTGAATGGTACCTTGGGATGGTGCAATGGCGCGCACAGGAAGTACCTGTGATCTCGCTGGAATCGCTGTGCGGTCTAACGGTGCCTTCAAACCCGGTCTTTTCTCGGCTGATGATTGTGAATTCAGTAAGGCCGGACAGCCCTTTGAAACACTTTGCAATCGTTACTGCTGGGCTTCCAGGACTGATTCAGTTTGGAAATGATATGGCTGACGAGGCTGTTGACTATGCATATGACGGACTGAGATGCATCGTCCGTATAGGCAGTGAAGAAGCTGTCATCCCCGATTTGCCATACTTGCAGAATATGCTGGAAAACCACCTCGCTGAAGCAGTCCCGGTGAGACAATTACCGGTTAACTAAAATCACCCCATAGCGCTTGCATGCCTGCCAATGCTGCAAGCGCAGCAGTTTCAGTGCGCAGGATACGCTGACCCAGATGAATTCCTGTGAATCCGGCTGACTTGGCCAACGACTGTTCATCTGTATTTAAGCCACCCTCCGGTCCTACCAGCAAGTGTATTTTTTTGTCTGACACGGTTACTGCACCAAGACCCGTAGTACTACCCGGCTGTAGCAGGAAACGCAGGCAGCTGGTGTCCTGTGCAAGCATGCAGTCTGTAAAGTTCATGGGTTCAGAGAGGTGTGGAACAGTGGCTCGACCACATTGCTCACATGCACCGATGATTACACCTAGCCAGTGGTTTACGCGTTTTTCGAGCCGGGTTCCTTTCATGTGTGCCTGACTGCGTTGCATCCAGATTGGCTGAATGGTCTTGACACCCAATTCAACCGCCTTTTGCAGGATCAGGTCCATGCGGTCATTGCGTGTAATACCCTGTAACAGCGTGATGTCCAGTGAGGATTCTTGCTGTGCCGCGACGGGCTCTGCAATCTCCAGCATAATTCCCGTGCGCTTGATCGTTGTAACACAGGCACGATGTTCGCAACCCTTGCCATCAAACACCTGAACGCTTGCACCACTGCGCACCCTTAGTACATGTGCGAGATGGTGTGCCGTCTGACCAGTGATCACCAGCTCCTCTCCCTGTATGAGCGCTTGTGGTGTATACAGACGGGATATGCGCATTGATGGGTTGTCAGGGGATTTTTGTCAAGACGCGTACTTGCTGGTGATGGGTTGGAAGAGGTACTAAAGATAGTCAGCTGTCTTGCGATGTGCCAAGTCCCAGATTAGCCCAGATAGCCAGTGCTGGTGCGGCACGATTGAGTGTGTAGAAATGCAGTCCAGGAGCTCCGTTTTCTAGCAAGTTTGCACACAGGCTGGTGACAACCTCTTCGCCAAATGCTCGTATGGATTTCAGATCATCGCCGTAGGCTTGAAGGCGCTTGCGTATCCAGCGAGGAATTTCAGCACCGCAGGCATCAGAGAATCGCGCCAGTTGATGAAAGTTGGTGATCGGCATGATGCCGGGTACGATGTCAATGTTGATGTTGATACGGTTGCAGCGTTCGATAAAGTGAAAGTAGGAGTCCGGATTGTAAAAATACTGGGTTATGGCACTGCTGGCACCTGCATCCACCTTGCGCTTGAAATTCTCAAGATCCCTGTCAGGGCTGCTAGCCTGCGGGTGATATTCCGGGTAGGCTGCTACCTCGATATGAAAGTGCTGGCCGGTCTCCTGGCGAATAAATGTGACCAGCTCATTGGCATAGCGAAACTCTCCGGCCTCTCCCATGCCTGACGGCATGTCTCCGCGTAATGCCACGATATGGTTGATGCCAATAGCCCGGTAGTTGTTCAGCATCTCGCGGATGTTTTCGCGGGTGGAGCAGATGCATGATAGGTGCGGTGCAGTATCGATTCCGGAATTTTTCTGTAGCTCGACAACGGTAGTGAAAGTACGATCGAGTGATGAGCCCCCGGCACCAAAGGTAACGGAAAAGAAGCTTGGATTTAGAGCAGCCAGTGCCTTGGTGGTTTCTGCCAGCTTGTTGATGCCATCCTCTGTCTTTGGTGGGAAAAACTCGAAACTGTAGGTCCGGTCTTGTTGTGTCATATGATGCATTGACCCTGTGTGAGCGCACTCTGGCCGTTCAATAGCGATACTGTTCCGGCTTGTAGGGCCCCTCTACCGGCACACCAATATAGTCAGCCTGTTGTTGAGAGAGAGTAGTAAGTTTCGCGCCAATCTTTCCCAGATGCAGTCTGGCAACTTCTTCATCAAGTTTCTTGGGCAGGGTATAGACACGGTTTTCATACTGGTCGCCGCGGTTCCATAACTCCATCTGTGCCAGTGTCTGGTTGGTGAAGCTGTTGGACATCACAAAGCTGGGATGGCCGGTAGCACAACCAAGATTTACCAGGCGGCCTTCCGCCAGCAGGATGATGCGGTTCCCGCTTGGGAGGATGATATGATCAACCTGGGGTTTGATGTTTTCCCAAGGGTATTTCTTCATACTGGCAACATCAATTTCATTGTCAAAGTGCCCAATGTTGCAGACAATGGCCTGGTCCTTCATTACCAGCATATGGTCATGGTTGATGACATGATAGTTGCCGGTTGCTGTGACAAAGATGTTGGCTTCGGCGGCAGCGTCATCCATCGTGACGACGCGATAACCTTCCATGGCGGCCTGAAGTGCGCAGATGGGATCTATTTCAGTAACCCACACCGTGCAGCCCAGGCCTTTCAATGACTGGGCGCAGCCTTTGCCAACATCACCGTAACCGATAACCACGGCAATTTTTCCGGCTATCATCACATCGGTGGCGCGTTTGATACCATCGACCAGTGACTCACGACATCCGTAAAGATTATCGAACTTGCTCTTCGTGACTGAGTCATTGACATTAATGGCCGGGAAGGGCAGGTCTCCGCGTTCCTGCATCTGGTACAGGCGGTGTACACCGGTGGTCGTTTCCTCGGTCACGCCGTGGATGTTTTCCAGGATGTTGGCATACCAGCCTGGCTGCGTATCGAGATGCTTCCGGATGCTGTTATACAGGGCAATCTCTTCCTCGCTGCCCGGGTTGTCGAGTACCGACGGATCCTGTTCGGCACGGGTGCCAAGCATGACCAGCATGGTGGCATCACCGCCATCATCAAGAATCATGTTTGGCGTTCCACCATCATGCCATTCCATGATCTGGTGCGTGTACTGCCAGTATTCGTCCAGTGACTCACCTTTCCATGCATACACAGGTATACCGCGTGCGGCAATTGCTGCTGCAGCATGGTCCTGGGTTGAGAAGATGTTGCAGGATGCCCAGCGGACCTCGGCACCCAATTCCACCAGTGTTTCGATCAGCACGGCCGTCTGGATGGTCATATGCAGGCTTCCAGCGATACGTGCACCCTTAAGCGGCTTTTCTGCAGCGTATTGTTTGCGTAATGCCATCAAGCCCGGCATTTCAGTCTCAGCAATGGCAATTTCCTTGCGTCCCCAGTCCGCCAGTCCAATGTCAGCTACCTTGTAGTCGGGTGAGATGTTTTCAGCGGTTTGTGTTGTCATTCTAGGTCTCGTGGTTGTTTTAAACGGTTCTTTCAATCGTGTGCAGCCCGGCAGCCTCTCGCAGGATATCGGCCTTATCGGTTTTTTCCCAGCTGAAGTCACAATCCTCGCGACCGAAGTGACCATAGGCGGCGGTAGGTCTGTAACCCGGTTTTAACAGATTCAGCATCGCGACCATGCCGCGTGGGCGCAGATCAAAATGTTCACGTATCAGTTCCACGAGACGATCTTCCTGAAGCAATCCTGTGCCAAAAGTTTCCACACTGATGGAAGTTGGTTCTGCCACGCCGATGGCATAGGAAACCTGGATTTCACAGCGTTTCGAGAGCCCCGCCGCGACGATATTTTTTGCCACGTAGCGAGCGGCGTAGGCGGCAGATCGGTCAACCTTGCTCGGGTCCTTGCCGGAGAAGGCTCCTCCCCCGTGACGTGCCATACCGCCATAGGAATCCACAATGATCTTGCGGCCGGTAAGACCGCAATCTCCGACCGGGCCACCAATCACAAAGCGACCGGTCGGGTTGATATGGATATGTTCATGGCGACACTGGTCCAGCCACTTGGCTGGCAGTACTGGCTTGATGATCTCGTCCATGACTGCTTCACGCAAGGCAGCCAGTGAAATCTCCGGATGGTGCTGGGTAGAGAGCACCACCGCATCTATACCTACTGGCTGGCTGTCCTCGTAACGAAAGGTAACCTGGCTTTTTGCGTCAGGGCGCAGCCACGGCAGTGTGCCATTTTTGCGCACTTCTGACTGGCGCTTCACCAAGCGATGGGCGTAGGTAATGGGTGCAGGCATTAAAACATCGGTTTCACTGGACGCATAGCCAAACATCAGGCCCTGGTCTCCTGCACCCTGTTCATGGGCATCGGTTTCATCGACGCCCATTGCAATGTCCGGCGATTGCTTGCCGATGGCATTCAATACAGCACACGATGCCCAGTCAAAACCAATCTCGGAACTGTTGTAGCCGATATCGCGCACAGTCTGCCGAACGATCTCCTCCAGATCCACCCAGGCAGTGGTAGTGACCTCGCCGGCAATCATGACCATGCCGGTTTTGACCAGTGTTTCAACCGCGACGCGCGCACGCTGGTCCTGTTCCAGTATGGCGTCAAGTACCGCATCCGATATCTGGTCGGCAACCTTGTCGGGATGTCCCTCGGACACGGATTCAGATGTAAATGTATGATTAGTGGACATAAATAGTGGCTTTGGCGACAATGAAACGCTAAAGTCTACCTCAGGGGAGTGATGTTTTCATCCGTTATCTATTAGCCCTGCTAAAATCACCAGTCCACTCTGTTTATCAAAAAGGATTAATTATGGTCAGTCTGGAGACACCAATCTGCGAGTTCGGGAAAAAGGCCATCGACTTCACGTTGCCCGGGGTCGACAATCGGGAATGGACGCTTGAGGATTGCCGTGGTGCAAACGGTTTGCTTGTGATGTTCATCTGTAACCATTGCCCGTATGTCAAGGCGATTCTCCAGCGCTTGGTGCGGGATACTGCAGAATTGCGAGAGTTCGGCGTCAACAGCGTTGCGATCATGTCCAATGATCCAGCCCAGTTTGAAGAAGACCGTTTTGAACACATGCAGGCTTTGGCGCGGCAATATAATTTTCCTTTTCCCTACCTGATGGATTACTCACAGTCCATCGCAAAGGCTTACGGGGCAGTCTGTACGCCTGATTTTTTTGGTTATAACAGTGACTTGCAGTTGCAGTACCGGGGGCGACTGGATGCCAGCAACAAATCGACTGCACCCCCAGATGCGCCGAGGGAGCTTTTCAATGCCATGCGCGAAGTGGCGGCTACGGGTCATGGTCCGGTGCATCAGGTGCCCAGTATCGGCTGCTCGATCAAGTGGCGGGAGTAGCAGGAGCAAGATACCCGCATCACCGATAAGTTATTGTTATAGAGCAATAAAGCATGACGTGGTCAACGCATGCCCACTCCCATCCGTGCTATTGCCGTATGAGGCAAACTAGTGGAAAATAGCGCGCCTTGCTACCGGGGACGAAGGCCTGATAGGCAACCGCAGATAAATTGCCCGGCCTGGACGACTCTATTGATTGTGAATGATGTGGATGCCTCAGTGCTAATAAACCGGCGCTGCAGGCTTTTTTTGTCGCCGTAACATCAGTTGTTATTTGTGGCAACGCATCATGCAGGTTCAAGCGGAACCCCCCGGTACGGCCACAGTGTGGCGATTTAAATATTTACAGAATTCAAAATCAGAACAGGAGAACAACATGGCTCAGCGGAAAGAACTCGCCAATGCCATCCGTGCGCTCAGCATGGATGCCGTGCAGAAGGCAAATTCCGGCCACCCCGGCGCACCAATGGGAATGGCGGATATAGCCGAGGTCTTGTGGAACGATCACCTGAAACACAATCCGAGTAACCCGAAATGGTCAGACCGCGACCGTTTTATTCTTTCCAATGGTCACGGTTCGATGCTCATTTACTCACTGCTGCATCTTACCGGCTATGATATGAGTATTGATGATCTTAAGAATTTTCGTCAGCTGCATTCAAAAACACCAGGCCACCCTGAGTATGGATATGCGCCAGGGGTAGAGACTACGACCGGTCCGCTGGGTCAAGGTGTTACCAATGCCGTTGGTATGGCTATAGCCGAGCGTTCACTGGCCGCTGAATTCAATCGTGCTGGCCACGACATCGTAAATCACTACACCTATGTGTTCCTCGGTGACGGTTGCCTCATGGAAGGTATCTCGCACGAGGCCTGTTCGCTGGCAGGCACATTGGGTCTGGGCAAACTGATTGCCTTCTGGGATGACAACGGCATCTCTATCGACGGCCATGTTGACGGCTGGTTCACGGATGACACTCCCGCACGCTTTGCGGCCTATGGTTGGCATGTCATTGCCGCTGTCGACGGACATAATCCTGCAGCGATAGAGAGAGCGATTGTTGAAGCAAAGGAAGTCACCGATAAGCCCAGCATGATTTGTTGCAAGACCACCATTGGCTACGGCTCGCCCAACAAGGCTGGCACTCATAACTGTCACGGTGCCCCGCTGGGTGAAGACGAGGTCGCACTGACGCGCAAGGAACTGGGATGGAATTACGAGCCCTTTGTCATTCCGGAGGATGTCTACAACGGCTGGGATGCAAGAAACAAAGGCTTGCGCGCAGAAGCGGAGTGGAATGATAAATTCGACAGTTACAAGGCGGATTATCCGGATTTGGCCGCTGAATACGAACGTCGCATGGCTGGTGAGCTGCCATCCGACTGGGCAGACAAGGCTGCTGCATTCGTCAAGTCTGTGGATGATAAAGGTGAGTCACTGGCAACACGTCAGGCCTCGCTGAAATCCATAGAAGGGTATGCACCCTTGTTGCCGGAGCTCTTTGGAGGTTCGGCGGATCTGGGTTGCTCCAACCTGACTGAATGGTCCGGGTACAAGCCGATGCGCGCCGATACCCCTGACAGCAACTACGTAAACTACGGGGTGCGTGAGTTTGGCATGTCGGCCATCATGAACGGTATTGCATTACATGGTGGTTTGATACCCTTCGGGGGTACCTTTTTGATGTTCTCCGAGTATGCGCGCAACGCACTGCGCATGGCCGCGTTGATGAAGGTGCAGAGTATCTTTGTCTACACCCATGATTCTATTGGCCTGGGTGAAGACGGTCCAACTCACCAGGCCATTGAGCAGATTCCAACTCTGCGGATGATCCCAGGAATGAGCGTGTGGCGGCCATGTGACACCGTCGAGAGTGCCGTTGCCTGGCAGGCAGCCATCGAACAGCGCAACGGGCCTAGCTGCCTGATCTTTTCCCGCCAGGGCCTGCCGTACCAGAAACGTACAGCAGAGCAGATCGCCAATATTCGCAAGGGCGGCTACATCCTTAAGGATTGCGATGGCACGCCTGATGTCATCATCATTGCAACCGGATCCGAAGTGGCACTCGCCATGGGTGCGGCAGAGCAGCTTGCTGACAGAAAGATTCGCGTTGTGTCCATGCCATCAACCACCCTGTTCGACGCCCAGGACGCCGCATACCGGGAAGCCGTGCTGCCGGATAGCGTAACTGCGCGTGTGGCGGTGGAAGCAGCGGTTACAGGAGGCTGGTACAAATATGTCGGACGCAAGGGCGCTGTGGTAGGCATCGACCGCTTCGGTGAATCTGCGCCGGCCGGACAGCTGTTCGAATACTTTGGCTTCACGGTTGATAATGTTGTCAAGGCAGTGAACAGCGTAGCCTGAGATCTGCTCATCTGAAAATTCATGCTTGCCGCATTACGTTGCGGGTTGGTTGATTTTTTATACAAACTGTCAAGGAGATAAATGATGACTATAAAAGTCGGGATTAATGGCTTTGGCCGTATTGGCCGCATGGTCTTTCGCGCTGTAGCGAAGGATTTTAAAGACATAGAAATTGTCGGCATCAACGATCTGCTGGATGCTGATTACCTGGCCTACATGCTGAAATATGACTCGGTACACGGGCGTTTTGCAGGCGATGTTTCATCAGACAAGAACAACCTCATTGTTGACGGTAGAAAGATCCGCCTGACTGCCGAGCGTGATCCAGCCGATCTCAAGTGGGATGAAGTTGGCGCAGAAATTGTTATCGATTCGACAGGTTTTTTCCTGACAGAAGAAAGTTGCCAGAAGCACATTGATGCAGGGGCAGGGAAGGTTGTACAGAGTGCACCTTCCAAGGATGGTACGCCCATGTTTGTATACGGGGTTAACCACGAGACCTACGCTGGTCAGGCAATTGTTTCTGCGGCATCGTGCACTACCAACTGCCTGGCACCGATCGCAAAGGTGTTACACGATAACTGGGGCCTGAAGCGTGGCCTGATGACCACGGTGCATGCAGCAACCGCTACCCAGAAGACTGTTGACGGTCCCTCCCAGAAGGACTGGCGCGGTGGCCGTGGCATCCTGGAAAACATTATTCCGTCATCTACAGGCGCCGCCAAGGCGGTCGGTGTCGTGCTGCCCGAACTGAACGGCAAGCTTACCGGCATGGCCTTTCGTGTGCCGACCTCCGATGTCTCGGTGGTCGACCTGACGGCTGAACTAGAAAAAGAGGCTTCCTATGCTGATATTTGTGCTGCCATGAAGGCTGCCTCCGAGGGTCCGATGAAGGGTACCCTGGGCTACACCGATCACAAGGTGGTATCGACCGATTTCCGTGGTGTCAGCCAGTCATCTATCTTCGATGCAGAAGCAGGTATTGCGCTGGATGGTACCTTCGTGAAGCTGGTGTCCTGGTATGACAACGAATACGGCTACACCTGCAACATGATGCGTTTTGTGCAGCATATTGCCAAATAAGCGGGACTCAAGTCCGGCGACAGCATCTGTACTGCTGTCGCCGGGATACAGTTTGATCTACCCGATTGTTAAATTGATTAAATGAAATTTTGGAGTCGTCAATGTCCGTGCTCAAGATGACCGATCTCGACCTTTCCGGTAAACGCACCCTGATACGTCAGGATCTGAATGTTCCCATCAAGGATGGCAAGGTTGCCAGTGACAAGCGCATCCGCGCGAGTTTGCCTACCATCGAATTTGCAATAAAGGCCGGAGCACGGGTCATGCTGATGTCCCACCTCGGGCGTCCCACCGAAGGGGAGTATGCCGATGAATTTTCCCTGCGCCCCGTTGCTGAACATTTATCTGGCTTGCTGGGCAAAGAGGTAAAGCTGGTCGCTGATTATCTTGAGCAGGCGCCGGAGCTGCATGACGGTGATGTCGTTCTGCTGGAGAATGTCCGATTCAACAAGGGTGAAAAGGCAAACGACGAGAGTCTTTCCAGAAAATATGCAGGCTTGTGCGATATTTATGTAATGGACGCATTCGGCACCGCTCATCGTGCGCAGGCCTCGACTCACGGTGCCGGCCAGTATGCACCTGTAGCATGCGCCGGGCCCTTGCTGGCCGGGGAACTGGAGGCACTTGGCAAGGCGCTGGACAATCCTGCCCGACCGATGGCAGCCATTGTGGGTGGCTCCAAGGTTTCCACAAAGTTAACAGTACTCGAATCATTGTCTGGTGTTGTTGATCAGCTGATCCCGGGTGGCGGTATTGCCAATACCTTCATAGCAGCCAGTGGCTACAATGTTGGCAAGTCGCTCGTTGAAGAAGACCTGATTCCCGAGGCAAAACGCCTGATGGAGGCGGCTCGTGCAAAGGGCGGTGACATTCCGGTACCAACGGATGTAGTTGTTGGCAAGGAATTTTCAGAGTCTGCCGAGGCAGTTGTGAAAAAGGTCGAGGATGTTGCGGATGATGACATGATCTTCGATATCGGACCCGAAACGGCCGCCAAATTTGCCCAGATGATGAAGAGTGCAGGGACCATTGTCTGGAATGGCCCGGTGGGTGTTTTCGAGTTTGACCAGTTCGGTGAAGGAACCAGGACCCTGGGCATGGCGATTGCTGAATCCGATGCCTTCTCGATTGCCGGCGGCGGTGACACGCTGGCTGCCGTCGATAAATATGGCATTGCGGACAAGGTGTCCTATATTTCAACAGGTGGTGGTGCTTTTCTCGAATTTCTGGAAGGCAAGAAACTTCCTGCTGTGGCCATGCTGGAAGAGCGGGCAAAATAGCATGCCGGCCCAGGCGGTGCGTTCGAAAATAATATCAAGCTGACTTTATGCCAAGACGAACAAAAATTGTCGCCACACTGGGTCCAGCCACGGATGCCAAGCATGTGCTGGATGAAATGATCCAGGCAGGGATGGATGTTGTCAGGGTGAATTTTTCGCATGGCACCCATGAAGACCACATCAAACGTGCTGAAAATGTCCGTAACCGTGCGCGTGCGCACGGGCACCAGGTCGGTGTATTGGCTGATCTGCAGGGCCCGAAGATCCGCATCGAGTGTTTCAAGGAGGACATGATCCACCTTGAGAAGGATGACACCTTCATCTTTGATACGGCACTGGATGCGAATGCCGGTACCCGCGAAAGGGTTGGCGTCACTTATAAGGACCTGCACCAGGACGTTTCCCGCGGCGATACCTTGCTCCTTGATGATGGCTTGCTGGTGCTCTGGGTTGAGGAGGTTCAGGGCACCGAGGTTCGTTGCAAGGTCGTTGTCGGTGGACGACTGACCAATCACAAGGGAATCAATCGCCTCGGTGGCGGACTGTCTCCTGCTTCGCTTACAGAAAAGGACCGCAGGGATATCCTGGTTGCTGCAGCGATGAAAGCAGATTACGTGGCCATTTCTTTTCCGCGCTGTGCGGATGATATACACGAGGCACGTGAACTGCTGCGCTCGGCAGGCGGGCATGGTTGTATTGTTGCCAAGATCGAACGCGCAGAGGCTCTTGACGCGCTTGAAGAGATTATAGAGGCTTCAGATGCCCTGATGATTGCGCGTGGTGATCTGGGGGTTGAGATCGGTGATGCTGAATTGCCGGCCGTGCAAAAGAAAATCATCAAGGTGGCTCGCTCACATGACCGGGTTGTGATAACCGCCACCCAGATGATGCAGTCCATGATTGAAAACCCGATTCCAACACGTGCTGAAGTGTTTGATGTGGCGAATGCTGTTATTGATGGCACCGATGCGGTGATGTTGTCAGCAGAAACCGCGGCGGGCCGTTATCCGGCCAAGGTAATTGAGGCGATGGACCGTATTTGTGCCGGCGCAGAACGGCAACGAATCAACTCGGCTACAGAACGACGCATCAACATACGTTTCAAGCGGACGGATGAGGCCATCGCTAAGGCAGCAATCTATACTGCCAATAGTCTCGGTGTGAAGGCTATTGCTGCCTTGACCGAGTCAGGTGCAACCGCCTTGTGGATGTCACGGATCAGTTCCGGTATCCCCATATTCGCCATGACCCGTCATGTCGAGACGCGCAGAAAGGTGACCCTGTATCGTGGCGTTTATCCGGTAAGTTTTGATGTAACAACGCCGGATCATGCAACCGTCAATAAGGAAGCTATTGATGAACTGATGCGACGCGGTGCGGTACGAGATGGTGACCTGGTGATTATCACCAAGGGTGATCTGATGGGGGTACATGGCGGTACCAACGCCATGAAGATTATACGTGTCGGTGAACACGAAATCATGGAGCAATAGTGTCTGGCGGGTGGATGTCACATGTGGACAAACCCGAAGTAGCTCTCGGAGCTTGAATACCTGTAACCTGTAGTGAACAACTAACCTGTAGAATTTTAGGAGAAGACAATGGCCATTATATCCTTACGCCAACTGCTGGATCACGCTGCCGAACACGGCTACGGTGTGCCAGCCTACAACGTGAACAATATGGAACAGATGCATGCCATAATGGAAGCAGCCGATGAAACAGACAGCCCGGTTATCTGCCAGGCATCGGCCGGTGCTCGTTCCTATGCCGGGGCTCCGTTCCTGCGCCACCTGATTCAGGCAGCAGTTGAACAGTGGCCGCATATTCCCGTCTGTGTGCATCAGGATCACGGTGCATCCCCGTCAGTCTGCCAGCGCTCCATACAACTGGGCTTCAGTTCGGTCATGATGGACGGATCGCTTGGTCCCGACATGAAGACGCCGATGAGCTATGAGTACAATGTTGATGTGACCAGCAAGACGGTTGCCATGGCACATGCCTGTGGTGTTTCCGTTGAAGGTGAGCTGGGTTGCCTGGGATCGCTTGAGACAGGTATGGCCGGTGAAGAGGACGGCTCCGGTGCCGAGGGTAAGCTGTCTCATGACCAGCTGCTTACAGACCCGGAAGAGGCTGCGCGGTTTGTTGAAGATACCAAGTGCGATGCCCTGGCAATTGCCATCGGTACCAGTCACGGCGCTTACAAGTTTACCCGCCCACCGACAGGTGAAATCCTTGCAATAGATCGTATCAAGGAAATTCATGCCCGCATTCCCGATACACATCTTGTCATGCACGGTTCATCTTCTGTACCACAGGATTGGCTGGCAATCATCAACCAATATGGTGGTGATATGGGCGAGACCTATGGAGTTCCGGTCGAGGAAATCCAGGAAGGTATCAAGTATGGCGTACGCAAGGTCAATATCGACACCGACTTGCGTATGGCTTCCACCGGTGCCATTCGCAAGCACATGCATGATCATCCTTCAAACTTTGATCCACGCAAGTACCTGAGAGCCGCCACTGATGGTATGCGTGGCATCTGCAAGGCTCGTTATGAGGCATTTGGTACTGCCGGCAATGCTTCGAAGATCAAGGTGATCAGTCTGGAAGAGATGTACAAGCGCTATGAAAGTGGTGAGCTTGATCCCACAGTTAACTAGCCGCTACCGGCATACTGTGAAAAGGCGGCTACGGCCGCCTTTTTTGTTGGAATTATCCTCCCCTAAGTGATAAATGTATTCCCCCGGCAGTTGTAACAGTGCCGGGGTGTTTCTTTCGCAAGAGGTTGGCATGTCCAAGGTCTACCCGTTTTCAGCCTATGACAAATATATGAGTCTGAAACTGGACTCAACCCTGTGGCTGGTCATCGTGTATTTCCTGCGCCCCTTGATACTGGAAATATCTACCATCCAGATGGGAAGGGGGGGCAAATCCCAAAGTGTCAGTGGCTTAAAAGACCTGGTCTATCCGGATGACTTTGGGCTATTTCTCGCATTCTTCGCGACCATCCCCGTTCTGCTGCTGATGTTTGCCTATGCCAAAAGGAAGCCTGGTGCATCTGCATTTGTACGGACACTGTGGCGCAACGGCAGGAGCTTGTTGGCTGCAGCAGCAGTAATGAACATCGTGGTTATCTTTATCCCTTTTATCGCCAGCATCACGCATTCGATAAACACCTTCGGCTGGGTACAACTCGCTGTGGCAGTCGCAATTATTGTCTATCTGTATTCTTCAAGACGTGTTAGCGATACGTTTGCAGATTTTCCCGAAGAGTCCGGTGTGGGCCACAGAAAAAACTGTAACTAAGCGGTTTGGTAAGATTCCATACAGACAGTTTCTCGTGCGTGAGCATCAAGCCGATTAAATCCATCTAATACATAGAGTTATGGTTTGCTGTAGTAGATGCTGGTGGCTGTACGGGTGCCTGCCAGATGTGTACACGGTCTAAATTAAGCCCGATCCTGTCCGATATCTTTCTTGCAGTTGTTTGTCTTTTTTCAAGTTCTCCGGGCAGTTAGGCAGTGCAACAACGGTGAGCACAGAGTATCCAGTATGAGTAGCAGAGAGCATAGTAAGGGTAATCGCGATAGCGAGTGCGCAGATTTCGATGCGGCTTTTGTTCATGGAGTAAGTGTTTCCGAACCGAGATTCGAGCATGAACAGATAGAGCTTGTATACACACAGGCAACGGTTGCCATGCTAACTGGCTGGATCCTGTCTGTGTTTATAGCACTGGGCCTCTGGAATGTTGTTGACCATAAACAAATGCTGTTTTGGATGGAGGCGCAGTCCCTTCTGACGGCAGCAAGATTAATGCTTGTATACAGATACAAGCACGCACAGAAAGCACAGCAGGCATCTGCCCTATGGGCAATATTGTTTTTTGCCGGGGCGATGCTCTCGGGCGTTGTCTGGGGTTGCCTGGGCTTGATGCTTAGCTTTTCATGGCCGGTTGAATATCAGACACTCACCCTCATGAGCCTGGCAGGTGTACTGGCTGGCGCAATCTCGTCCTATGCAGCGAAGCTGTCTTTCTATATTGCCTTCATGGTGCCGGCAATTCTTATTCCTGCACAGTCCATGCTGATGCATAACAGCAGCATCAGTCACAAGATGGGATTGTTATTGATGCTATTTTCCGGATTGCTGCTGGTGATCGCAAGAAACTATAACAAGAACGTGCTTCAATCGCTGCAGCTCCGCAAGGAGAACACTGTGTTGTTGCGTGAGACCGCAGATATTAATGTCGCGCTACAAGCAGAAGTGGATAACCGGCTCAAGTTGCAGGAGCAGCTGTTGCGGGAGAGGAAGTTATTTACAAAAGGATCAGTAACCGTATTCCGCTGTAGAGCGGAGCGCGGCTGGCCCATCGAGTACATATCCGAAACGATTTCCCACTATGGATATGACAGCAAGCAACTGGTTGAGGATAGGACCAGGTATGCAGATATCGTGCATGCAAATGATGTCCATAGAATAGTCGATTCTGAGCTGCAATCTGAGGGCGATGGTACACAGTTTATAGGGATCGATTATCGCATTGTGTGCAGAAATGGTGATGTCCGCTGGGTCTATAGCTACAGCATCCCTGTAATGAATGAGACGGGTGATCTGACACATTATGCTGGTTATATTCTCGATATAACCAGCCGCAAACAGACAGAGTTTGATCTGGAGCAGGCAAGGGAACGTGCGCAGGTGACATTGCACTCGATTGCAGACGCTGTAATCACAACCGATGTCAACGGCCAGGTCGAATATCTCAATCCAAGAGCCGAAGAACTTACGGGCTGGGAGAGCCGGATTGCCCAGGGTTTGCCGCTGTCCAGGATATTTTGCCTGTTTGAGGAGGAAAGCAGGACGTTACTTGAAGGCCCGGTCAAACAGTGTTTGCGTCATGGCGAAATAATAAAATCGGGAAGTGATACAAGCCTGACACGCCATGATGGTGAGCATCTTTCTGTCCAATATTCAGCTTCGCCAATTCTGTTTGAGACTGGTTCTGCACTGGGTGTGATACTGGTCATACATGATGTGACTGAGGCCCGGATAATGGAACAGAAGATCTCGTTCCAGGCAACCCATGACGCGCTCACGGGATTGATTAATCGCACAGAGTTTGAAAAACGGCTCAACTACGCAATCGAATCTGCCCTGTATGCGAATGAAAACCACGTGCTCTGCTATATCGATCTTGATCAGCTGAAAATCATTAATGACACCTGCTCACACGAGTCTGGCGATGCACTGATCAGTGAAATCACCGGTCTTATACATGGCTGCCTGCGTGAGTCGGATGTACTTGCACGGCTGGGTGGTGATGAATTCGGCGTGTTGCTGAAGAACTGTTCTCTGCTTAGTGCTGTTGATCTGGTTGAGTCGATACTCTCTGCTATACGTGACTTGCACTTCTCAAGTTGTGGCCGTGTTTTTGATGTCACGGCGAGTATTGGAATGGCAGCGATTGATACCGACACCGGCAGTGCGCCCGGAGTAATGATCGAAGCAGACCTGGCCTGTCATGCGGCAAAAGATGCCGGCGGGGATCGTCTTCATATTTACCATCCGGAAGACCAGGGTCTTGCGCGCAGGCACAGTGAAATGCAGTGGGTCTGTGAACTTACAGAGGCTATCAAGTCAGACAGACTGGTGCTCTATTGCCAGGATATCGTGCCAATAATCCAGGATAGTAATGCCGGCCAACACATTGAAGTGCTGGTGCGGATGCTTGATGACAGTGGCGCGGTGATATCCCCTGACAGGTTTCTGCCTGCTGCCGAGCGTTATAACCTGATTACCAGTCTTGATCGCTGGGTGGTTAGCCACGCTTTTGCCTGGTATTCCAGGTACCTCAGGAGTGCAGACGTTAGTGGGCTGGATACATTGGCTATTAATCTTTCGGGGGCATCCGTCACGGATGGCGGCTTCCTCAAGTTTATAAAGAACGAGATGATCATGCATGAAGTGCCAGCTGGCGTTATCTGCTTTGAGATCACCGAAACAGCGGCTATTGCAAATATTGAAGCGGCAACCCAATTCATGCATGAATTGAAATACCTGGGTTGTCGATTTGCACTGGATGACTTTGGCAGCGGCTTGAGCTCATTCGCCTATCTGAAAAACCTGCCGGTTGACTACTTGAAAATCGATGGAAGTTTTGTGAGGAATATTGATACGGATGCGATTGACAGCGCGATGGTTCGTTCCATTCAGCAGCTGGCAAATGTAATCGGTATAAAGACCATCGCGGAATTTGTAGAAAACGGTAGGATACTGGGGGAACTTGCTGATATTGGTATTGATTATGCCCAGGGGTATGGCATATCGAGACCATTACCGCTGCAAGATAAGGACCTTGCCAGAGCACGGTCAGCCTGATACCAGCACAAGTAACAGCGCGATAGCGGCAGGTAGAGCCTGCACAAAAAATATCACGGGCTTTACCGTCAGCGCACCATAAACACCTGCAATGATAATGCAGACAAGAAAAAACACATTTGTGTCGATGGTTTGCGGCTGGCAAGTAAGTCCCCACAGAAGACCGGCCGCAAGGAAGCCGTTGTAAAGTCCCTGGTTTGCCGCCAGTACTTTGGTCTGCTCCGCGAATTCACGCGTTATCCCGAAGATTCTGCGCCCCGATGGTTTTGTCCAGAGAAACATTTCCAGTATCAGGAATACAATATGCAGTACGGCGACGCAGGCACTAGCAATACTGGCAGCCATAAAAGACTCCTTTGGGTGTTTAGATGATGATGGCTGGTTCGTCCAGCAGGCTCGACTGTTCCCTTAGCGAAAGCACATGCTCTTCCCAGTAACGCGGGGTATTGAACCACGGAAATGCTCGCGGGAAGGCCGGATCATTCCAGCGTCTCGCCAGCCAGGCCGCATAGTGCATGATGCGCAGGGTACGTAGCGGTTCAATTAACTGCAGTTCCCGGTGATCGAACTCACGAAATTGTAGATAACCCTCAATGATGTCCGCCAGTTGCGATTGCATCGCGTGTCTGTCACCGGAGATCAGCATCCATATATCCTGAACAGCCGGACCGGTCCTGCAATCATCCAGGTCAACGAAATGCGGTCCCTGTTCTGTCCATAAGATATTCCCCGGGTGACAATCACCATGCAGCCGCAGGGTCCTGATGCTGCCGGCACGGCTGTACATTCCTTCTATCTGCTGCAGCAGATCTTCCGCCAGGGTGCGGTAGGCGATTTCTATATGGGCGGGGATAAAACCCTCTGCAAGCAGAAACCGGTATGACTGGTACCCAAAGCTTTCGATGTCCAGTGTTGGTCTGTGTGCGAACTTCTTCGCGGCGCCAACGCCGTGAATGCGAGCAATAAAACGGCCCATCCATTCGCGATGTTCTCGTGTGCTCAACTCGGGCCAGTGACCGCCCTGGCGGGGATAGATGGCAAAATGATAGCCTTGGTAACTGTGCAGAGTGGTTTCGTTGAGGATCCTTGGTGCGATTACCGGAATTTCCTCTGCTGCCAAGGCCAGTGAAAATTCGTGTTCTTCCCTAATGGCGGCAGTGGACCAGCGCCCGGGGCGGTAGAATTTCGCAATGACCGGCATGCTGTTTTCTATGCCAACCTGGTAGACACGGTTCTCATAACTGTTGAGTGCAAGAAAGCGGCCATCGGTGAGGTATCCGCAACTGTCTACCGCGTCCAGCAGGGCATCCGGTGTCAGGCCGGAGTAATCAACAGGTTCAGGGGGGGGCATGTCGGGAGACTCGATAACGGATGCTCTGGCAATGTTAGCGTGCATTTGTATATGGCACCGCATGTCTGGTCAGGTTTTCTGCCCAGCACCGGACGGTGAGGATAGTGTAACCGACTAGCTGTGGATTACTGTCAAGGTGGCAGTTTTGCTCAGTGACTAAATTAGAGAATCAGAACTCGGTGGCTTCAATTTCCATACAGGCCTGCGTGCCCTGCGGGCCAAGTTCCTCTTCATAGCCGGACCAATCCTGGTATTCTGCTGTCGCCGGAACGGAAATTGCCTTGACATTGCTGCTGTCCAGACCCTCATCGAAGGCCTTCATTGCCGTAGGCCTGCAACTAAAGGACCCGTTTATATCGCGGTGTTATGCTGATTTCCTGCTTTCCATGATTTGCTCGTAGGCCGCCTTGATTTCCTGTGTCTTCTCGGTAGCAAACTTAATCATTTCTTCCGGCAGCCCCTTGGCAATGAGTTTGTCAGGATGATGCTGGCTCATCAAGCGCCGATAGGCCTTTTTTACTTCTGTATCGCTGGCTGACTTGCTGACATCGAGGATTTCATAGGCTTTCGAGAGCGATCGCCTTGGTTTTCCATGAGTGGCCCCGGCAGCGGACATGCTGAACAGGTGTTCGATATCACCGCGCCTGAATCCCAGTTGTTCCCCGATGGCGAACAGAATTCTTTTTTCGCTGGCATGAATGTGGCCATCTGCCATGGCCGTGGCAATCTGTATCTCGAGAAACATCTGCAGAAGATTGCGCCGCCGCACGCATTCACGGTGGAATTGCATGATAACGTCATGCAGTGGAAAGCCGTCTTTTTTTCCTTCATTGAATAACTTGATTGCTGCCTTTCGCTGCAATGCATCGAGTTGCATGCGACTCATGATGGCCTTGGCAGCACTGATCTCATCCGGGGTGACCCTGCCATCCGCCTTTGCAATATGGCCCATCACGGAGAATGTTGTGGTAAAGAATGCTGCCTGTATGCGCTCCTGCTGGTCAGTGTTGAAAGCCCCGTGCTGGTCCGTGATTTTAATACCACGATCAAAGTTGCGCCCCAGTGCGGCACCCAGCAGTGCGCCCAGAGGACCACCAAACATGAATCCCAGTGTGCCGCCGAGCAGGGTACCCCACCAGGACATCAGTAAGGTACCCTGTGACCGGAAGGTTTCGCCACGGTTAGCGGGCGACTATCCCGGGTTGCTAATACAGATGTGGGCAACATGGTCATTTGAAGGCTGGCAGGGGCGTGGTGATATACCAGGCCTTGATTGCAGGATCATATTTCCATGTCTGCTTGTCGGTGAGCGTCGTCAGTGTCATGCGTTCGTCATGGTAGTAGATGATCTCAACCGTGAGATTAACTTCTGCATGGTCCTCCGAGGTCGTGCTGTTGAGGACGTTGTATGAGGTTACCTTGATGTGCTTCAGTACCTCCGGATCTGGCGCAAGCTGCGCATCACCTTCAGGACGCCGCAGGCTGTTGGCGGAACTGAAGTCCACCCAGCGTATGGCGGTTTCATATTGCCAGAGCGCCTTGTCCAGGGTGATGGATTTCTTGCTGTCGTCCACTGCCGCACAGGATGTCAACAGCAGGCTGGATAGCAAAAACGGGATGAATGCGCGCATCAAATGTTCCGGGTAGGTAATGGTTGTGGACAGTCCCGGCATTATACCCGAGCGTAGCTGCGAATTTGATTTTCTCCCCGGAAATGTCCTTACGCCCACAACCTTTTGTTCGCCACACCGACTCAGGTTGGGTTGGTCGGTTACCGCCGTGCTGGTCCGCTGGTAACGACGGAAAGCCGCCATGCTGATCACCGAAAGCCCCGAGAAGGTCAGAAACTGGTACTGCCAGCCAAGGTTGGGTACTGCCAGCAATACCAGTCCGGTAACGGCCAAAGCGCTCCACTGCCCACTCGTAACCCTGTGGTACGATCTTGACAGCCGCGATAACCGTGACAACTGCAAGGGCAAGAATGACCAGTGCAAATGTCGAAAAGCCACCCATGGGTTTCTCCTTGATTACTTGGAACTGTGGTGCACGCCAGGGGCCCGCTGCATTGTAGAACAGTCTTGACTTCCCTGCCCTCCCGGTTGTCTGGCCGCTCCCGATAACCCACTGCATTTGTCAGGATGAGTCGTGCACAGCCACTGTAAACAGCATACTATAACGATGTAATTTCCTGACAGGCAGGTATACCTTGGCAATCAGCGTTTTTGACCTTTTCAAGATAGGCATCGGACCCTCAAGTTCGCACACGGTCGGACCAATGAGGGCGGCCGGCATGTTTGTGCGGGGCCTGATGGACTCTGGAGAACTAGGCAAGGTGTCGCGCTTGCAGGTCGAACTGTTTGGCTCGCTGGGTGCCACCGGCATAGGTCATGGCACGGACAGGGCGTTGCTGCTGGGGCTGCAGGGTGAACTCCCTGAGCAGGTGGATACCGACAGTATCCCTGCCCGCATTGAGCAGATCAGGAGCAGTGGTCGCCTGTTGTTGCCGGGAGATACGGCACTGCACTTCGATATGCAGCGCGACCTGGTATTTCACCGCCATGAAGAATTGCCCTACCACCCGAATGGCATGACCTTTCATGCCTTCGACAGCAGTGGCAAGCCGGTGCGAGAACGTACCTATTATTCGGTGGGCGGTGGTTTTGTGGTCAACGAAGCCGCTGCGGGGGCCGATCGTATTGTTGAGGACCAGACACCGTTGCCGTTGCCATTCACAACAGGGGCGACATTGCTGGCGCAGTGTGCCGAGCATGGCTTGTCCATCAGCCAGATTATGTTGCAGAACGAACGTGCCTGGCGTACCGAGGAGAACATCAGGTCTGGCCTGTTGCATATCTGGAACGTGATGCAGGAATGCGTCAGACGTGGTTGTCACACCGAGGGTGTACTGCCGGGCGGTCTCAAGGTCAAGCGCAGGGCGGCCAGGATGCATCGCCAGTTGTCCAGTGAACAGGAACTCTACCGGGTACCCCTCGGTACCATGGACTGGGTCAACCTGTACGCACTGGCGGTCAACGAGGAAAATGCCGCCGGGGGCAGGGTGGTGACGGCACCCACCAATGGTGCAGCCGGCATCATTCCGGCAGTGCTGCACTACTACTGGAATTTCTGCCCCGGACACTGTGATGATGGCGTGGTGCGTTTCCTGCTGACGGCTGCTGCCATCGGTATCCTTTTCAAGGAAAATGCCTCCATCTCGGGCGCTGAAGTCGGTTGTCAGGGCGAGGTCGGCTCGGCCTGTTCGATGGCTGCCGCTGCGCTCGCCGAGGTCAGCGGCGGCACGCCTGAACAGGTTGAAAACGCGGCAGAGATCGCCATGGAACACAACCTGGGACTTACCTGTGATCCCGTTGGCGGCCTGGTGCAGGTGCCTTGTATCGAGCGTAATGCCATGGGCGCAGTGAAGGCCATCAACGCTGCACGCATGGCCCTGCGGGGTGACGGTACCCACTTCGTATCACTCGACAAGGTCATCAAGACCATGCGTGAAACCGGTGCCGATATGCAAACCAAGTACAAGGAGACCGCCCGCGGAGGGCTTGCCGTCAATGTGATTGAATGCTAGAGCCCCTTAAGCCTCATAGAGAAAGACTTCATGGCAACGGAACACTACTCGCCTTACTGGATATGTCCGTGTTCTTGCGTGGCGATGTTAAGTAAAACTGGTTGCTAGAGTCCGCTATTCTGCTCCCTGTTGGATGCCCGGATGAGCGGACCAATGCTCAGGCCCTGTACCAGGATCGAGAAGATCACAACAATGTAGGTGATCACCACCAGTGCATCGCGAAACCCGTTGGCCGGCAGTGACAGGGCCAGCGCCACCGAAATACCTCCGCGCAGACCGCCCCAGGTCAGTATTTGTATGACCCGTGGACTGAAACTGCGGAAGTGGCGCATGACAGTGATCGGGATGCCGACACTGGTGAAGCGCGCCACCAGGACGATCGGTATCGCCAGCAACCCGGCCAGCAGGTATTCCGCTAAAAAGTCCAGTGCCAGCACCTCGAGCCCGATAAGCACGAATAACACCGCATTTAACACCTCGTCGATCAGCTCCCAAAAGGTGTCCAGGTGTCCACGGGTCTTTTCTGACATGGCCAGGGTTCGTCCATGGTTGCCGATCAACAGTCCCGCGCAGACAATGGCAACGGGTGCCGAGAGATGCAAAACTTCTGCGAGGGCATAACCCCCGGTTACCAGTGCCAGTGTCAGCAGTACCTCAACCTGGTAGTTATCGACGCTCTTCAGCATCCAGTAGGTAACGGCACCCGCACCCAGGCCAAACAGTACGCCGCCAATCGCCTCCTGTGAAAACAGCAATATCACATCACTTGCTGACAGTCCGGCTTCGCCGCTTGCGAGTCGTATCAGCACCAGGAAGACGACCACAGCCATGCCATCGTTGAACAGGGATTCACCGGCAATCTTGGCTTCCAGGCTTTTCGGTGCATGCGCTTGCTTGAGGATGCCAAGCACGGCAATCGGGTCGGTTGGTGAAATCAGGGCACCAAACAACAGGCAATACACAAAGGGAATCCCCAAACCAACCAGTTCAAAGGCATAGAACGACAAGCCACCGATGATAAATGTCGTTGCAACAACCCCGGCGGTGGCAAGGACGATAATGACACCACGCTGTTTGGCCAGGTCGCTCAGATCCACATGCAGGGCACCGGCAAACAGCAGGAAACTCAGCATGCCATGCAGCAGGGTTGCATCAAAGTCGATGCTGCCCAGCATGCTCCGCACTTCGTGCTCGATGTCAATGCCGATGGGGCCGAGTAGGTTTAACAGCAGTGAGAAACATAGCGCTGCCAGCATGATCCCGATCGTGGTTGGCAGCTTCAGAAAGCGGTAATTGATATAGCTGAATATGGCCGATGCAGTTAGCAGGACGGCAAGGATATGAAACAGGCTCATGGCTACTACCTATCCGCCGGCTAGCTAGCGCGGGAGACTTTCATGGGTGCGGCTAGAGTTCGACGAGGTGGTTCGGGAGTTCATTGGTATTTTCAGCCGTCGCCGGGAAATGTGCTGCCAGCAATGTACCACAGGCGAATATGGCTGTGAGAAAGCCATCGACAACCCGCTTGTCTTTCACCTGGACCACGAATTGTTCGACAATGTCCTTCCAGTCGTGCTCGCTGACCACGTCATTGATGCCCTTGTCGGCAATGATTTCCACGTAATGCTCGGCTACCGAGACAAACAGCAGAATACCGGTTCGTCCCGGGGTGCTGTGCAGGTTTTGCACAAAGAACTGTTCCAGGGCAAGGCGGTGCGCACGCAGTTTTTTTATGCCCGGCGGGATCAGGCGGATCTTCAGGGGCGGCCATTTGAACAGTACTGAGGCGCCGAGAAAGATGCAGATCTGTAACAGATAGTGCAGTTTGGCAGGCACCAGCGCGGGATCCAGCGACAGGATACCCGGTAGCAGCAATGCCAGCAGTGCTGCCCACAGATAGGGGATGTAGCGGTAGTCATCGCTAGAACGGGTAATGACAGTAACCAGCTCACCGGATGTCTGGCGTTCGATAGCCGCAATCGCATCGCTGATACGCTGCTTGTCAGCGGTTGTCATAAAGGGCATCGACTACCACCTCCCCGAGGCACCACCACCACCGAAGGAGCCTCCGCCGCCACCAAATCCACCACCGAAGCCGCCACCACCACCAAATCCACCACGGCGGGCAGTTCCATAGCCGTGACTGCCTCCAGGGCCACTGCCGCCGGCAATGAACAAGTGAAAGATGGCGACGAACAGTGCCAGTGCCAGGCTGATGGGCAAGGAAGCGAGCAAGAACCAGCCGATCAGTCCGGCGATACCACCCAGTACCCCCGCGGAAATCAGGCGGGAGCTGAATAACGAGGCGAAGCGCTCGCCAATACTGATAAGGATAAGAAACAGCATAAACAGGAGGTTATGGTCGACTGTCGGTTTGCGGGCGACGGGTTCATACGTGCCTTGCAGGGTGCCGAGGATGGCATCCACACCCTTCACGATGCCTGCCTCATAATGATTCTCACGAAACTCCGGCAGGATGACATCCTGGATGATCGCGTGACTGCGGGCATCGGTCAGCACCCCTTCGAGTCCATAACCGACCTCAATACGCACCTGACGTTCATTGGGTGCAACGATCAGCAATACCCCGTTGTCACGGCCAGCCTGGCCGATACCCCAGTGGCGACCAAGCTGGTAACCGTAATCATCGATGGCATAGCCCTGTAATGTCGGCAGGGTCACCACCACGACCTGGTTACTGGTCTCCTGTTCCTGTTGTTCAAGTCGCTGCTGCAGCTGTTGCCGAACGTCTTCCGGGAGCAGGCTGGCATTATCGACGACACGTCCTGTCAGGGCAGGGAATTCCAGCGCAGCCAGTGCATTCCCTGTGCAGAAACACAGCAGCAGAAACAACCAGCCATGGTATGGCACACAGCGTGACAGGATCATGCGCTGGTCTTGCAACCCGGCGGCTAGAATTCAACCTTTGGCGGCTGTTGCAATTCTTCAGCAACGCTGAAATTCTCGCGCAGTTCCGATTCCGGGTAGAGAAGACTCCGCCACCAGCGGCCGGGGATGGTGCGCAGTTCGGTGTTGTAACGCCTCACTGCCAGTATGTAATCACGGCGCGCCACCGCAATCCGGTTTTCTGTCCCTTCCAGTTGCGACTGCAAGGTAAGGAAATTCTGATTGGCCTTGAGATCCGGATAGCGCTCAACAGTGACCAGCAGGCGCGACAGTGCTGAACCCAGGTTGTCCTGGTTGGCCTGGAACTGTTTGAATGCCTCCGGATTGGAGAGGATATTATCCGGCAGCTGCATCTGGCTGACTTTTGCGCGTGCCTCAACAACCTCGGTGAGTACTTCCTGTTCATGCGCAGCATAGCCTTTCACCGTTTCTACCAGGTTGGGCACCAGTTCCGTGCGGCGCTGGTACTGGTTGAGCACCTGGCTCCAGGCGGCCTTGACCTCTTCATCATAGGTTGGAATATTATTGATGCCGCAGCCAGCCAACAGCAATATGGCAGTGGCAAGCGTTAACAGTTTCATCCAGCTGGCGGGTGTTGGCTTCTGCATGTTAATCCTCTGTGAGTCTTCGTGGTTGTTTTCAGGACGTGGACATGTCTGCAGTTATTGCAGGGTTTTCAGTTTCTCATGCATGTCCAGGATGGTGCGTGCGGTTGTATCCCAGTCGATACAGCCATCCGTTACCGAAACACCGTAGCGCAGCTCATCAAGGTTTTCCGGAATGGGCTGGTTGCCGAAATTTATATTACTCTCGATCATCAGTCCAATAATGGACTGGTTTCCCTCAAGGATCTGGTTGCAGACGTTTTCGGCAACCAGTGGCTGCAATGCCGGGTCCTTGCTGGAGTTCTCGTGGCTGCAATCTACCATGATGTAGGGACAGACTCCCGCCTTCTCAAGCTCCTGTTCACAGGTGGCGATATTCACCGAATCATAATTGGCCTTGCCATTCCCGCCACGTAAAACGATGTGGCCGTAGCGGTTGCCGGCAGTACTGACGATTGAGACCTGGCCTTGTGAATTGATGCCGAGAAAGTTGTGGGGATGGCTGACGGACTTCAAGGCGTTGATGGCAACGGCAAGTCCGCCATCGGTACCGTTTTTAAAGCCAACAGCACAGGAGAGTCCGCTGGACATCTCCCGGTGGGTCTGGGATTCGGTGGTGCGTGCGCCGATGGCAGACCACGATATTAGGTCCTGTATATATTGCGGCGAGATCGGATCCAGGGCCTCGGTCGCCAGCGGCAGTCCCAGTTCGGCAAGATCCAGTAACAGGCGGCGGGCAATGTGTAGACCTTCCTCGATCTCGAAGGAGCCGTTCATGTGCGGATCATTAATCAGCCCTTTCCAGCCAACGGTACTGCGCGGCTTTTCGAAATATACCCGCATCACCAGATACAGGGTCTGCTGGACCTTTTCAGCAAGTTGCTTCAGGCGCTGGCCGTAGTCCATGGCAGCTGCCGGGTCATGGATAGAGCAGGGGCCGATGACCACGAACAGGCGCTTATCCCTGCGCTGCAGGATATCCTTCACCGTTTCACGGCCATGGATGACGGCTGCGGCTGCAAGCTCGGATACTGGCAGTGCACGCTTGAATTCCTCCGGTGTGATCAGTCTTTTGCAGGAGACGATATTGAGGTCTTCGATACGTTTGTCTGTCATACAGCGTGGCACTCAGCAGGTAAGGGGAAAGTGGGGCGATATTTTACGTGAAAAATCACCTGCTGCGCCCTTTTGGCCCGGGAAAATTGTGTTTCATGGTCTGCTGCACATCCCGACCAGCGGCATCGCCATTGAAGCGTCCCACCGTGTCCGTGCACAAGGCATAATAGTGTTGACAGACCCTGATAGAGGAAGGCGGATGCGTGTTAACAATCTTAAGCAACGGTGGATTCGCAGCGTCAGCTACGAGGAATTCCACCGTGAGGTATTGCAGCAATCACTATATCAACCGGTACTGGTGGACTTCTGGGCGGAGTGGTGTTCGCCCTGCCTGCTCATTGCACCCGTCCTAGAGCGCATCATCGAGGAATATGCCGGAGCCCTGTGGCTGGCGAAAGTCGAGGTGGATGCAGGCGAGAATATGAAACTCGCAGGTCATTACCGGGTACGCGGCTTTCCGACACTGCTGTTGCTCGACAGGGGTGAAGAACTGGGGCGATTCAGCGGCTCAAGGCCGCTTCGCTATATCCGAGATTTCCTGGAGACGCATGGCATCCAGGCAGCGAAACACTAGGAAGCGCCCCGGCCTGGGGTTGATTCTGCCGCTTGCGCTGGTGATTGCCGCATTGCAGGCGAATGTCCCGGCCTCGGCAAACACGGCATCGGCTTCGGTCGTGGCGCAGTTGGCCAGGGTGTTGCAGGAGTCGCCACTACCGATGCGCTCAGATTTCGCCTGGCTGGCGGTTACCCAGATGGCTGAATTCTATTCTGAAGAGGCTGCTCGGGCACGCACGGAATCGCGCAACACGACCCGGGCGCGTGAGCTGTCACAGTGGGCGGCGGCGGTCGATGACTATGCACGCAAGCTGGCCGTGCTTGCCGAATCCATCACGACTGAGACACCGATCGGCATCAGCGTTGCGATGGATGATACGGTGCAGGTCTATATCGGAAGGCAACCGGTGATTCTGACAGAGGCCATCAGTGGTCAGCAGTCTGTCTACGAGCAGCGTCTACTGGAACGCTTTTGCACCCTGTATATTTGTGAGGACCTGCTGCCCGACCTGGAAAGCGGTGGTCTTGCAATACCGGCCACAGTAGCATCTACCAATGAAGCAACGGCCTACTGGAGCTTCAGCCAGCATGCCGGTCCAGTGTGTATGACGGCTGATGGCCTGGAATTCCAGTTCCAGCAGCTATCGGGTCTCGGTGAGAAACGCGCGGCCTGCAGCCGGGTGGTTGCCGAGTTGAGTGAACTGGCAAAGGCGATCGCCCATGAGCAGCAACGAGGTGTGAGTATTCGCTGGGATATGCTGGAGATACTGCCGGCTCCGGCGCCAGGCGATCCACAACGCGTCATGCTTGCCGCAAGGGTCGAAATCCGACTGGCACTGCCGATGCTTGTTGAACTGCCGAAGCTGCTCAAGATCGTACGCCCCTGGTTGATCGCCCGGGTGCGGGGAGAAGACTATCCACTGGTGGTGCTGAACGCCGAGCACCTACTGGGGCTGGAGCACAGCAGCACCGCTGATACGCTGAATCAGCGCTATCCTGCATTCAATACTGTCCACGAATAACGGTCATTTATTACCCTATGAAGACTGGTGCAACAACAGCCCGCTATCCCTTGCATCTTAACGATCAGTGCCTTGTTTATCAGCCTGGTCGTCATCCTCGGTGCCGTACTCACCTGGCAGAATTACAGCAAGACGTCCGACATTATCCGTTCCTCTGCAGAGAAGATGTATGACCAGGTGGCCACAGAGTTGTTGCTGGATATCGAGGGTACCTATTGTCCTGTCGGCGACATGCTCGGTTTGCTGGCAGTAACGCCGATCACACGTGCAGATTTGCTGGAGGCCGACTCGCTAATCCTGGTTGCGTTACCGCTACGTAACCGGCAAGAGGAAACGATCGGCGTATTGAGTCTGATATACCGGGGTTCGGCAGGGCCGCGCGCTGACAGGGAGCAGGGCAATCTCCTCGCCTTTATCAGTGCGCTGTCCGGGTTTGCCGCGGTCTCGCTGGAGAGCCGGCAATTGCTGATGATGCAGAAAGCTCTGCTGGATGAGGACTTCGCCTTTGTTGCAGAATGTAATCTCGGTGCTGAGTTCATGGCGCCTGAAAAGCTTGATCGCCTGCAACGGATTGCCGCTTACCGCTGGATGCGCACACTGGATGATCGCCTTGGGGTTTCATGGGAGCAACGACAGCGCATGCAGCGGGTACCGGCCAGCACGCTGCCTGTCAGCGAGAGGCTGCTGGACAACAAGGTACAGCACCTCATTGAACGACACGCGGTAGACAGGTTGCCGGTCGATAATCCCTGGGGATTCAAAATGGATACCCCGGAGTACCTGTATAATCGTGGCGAACTCTACAACCTGGAAGTAGGACGCGGTACGCTGACCGCTGAAGAGCGTTACAAGATCAACGATCATATTATGCAGACCATCATCATGCTGGAGAAGTTACCGTACCCGAAACACCTGCGCGACGTGCCCCTGATTGCCGGTTGTCACCATGAAACCATGGATGGCCGCGGCTACCTGCAGGCTGAGCAACTGGATGCCGTGGATACCTCAGAGTATCTGAACTGAACCTTATCGCATCCAACATGGGCAAGCACTGGCAGGAAACGGGCTGCTGAATAATGAATATGGCAAGGTTTACACCCATGATTCAGGTCAACAACTTTACAAAAACCTATAACGATTTCGTCGCGGTGCAAAACCTGTCCTTTCGCGTTGCAGCCGGTGAGATCCTCGGGCTGGTCGGACCAAATGGTGCGGGCAAGACGACCACCTTGCGGGTCCTGTCCGGAATCATCCCGCCCGGGTCGGGGGAGCTCACCGTGGCAGGCCATGATATTATCGGCGACCCGATTGCAGCCAAACAGGCGCTTGGCTATATTCCTGATGATCCGCGGCTGTTTGATACCCTGACCGTCTGGGAGCACCTTGAGTTCATTGCGGCGGCCTACGGGGTCGCTGATTACCAGCCGACCGCTAACGCCTTGCTGCACTTTTTCAACCTTGAAGGGAAGCGACATCACGTTGTGCAGGGCCTCTCGCGTGGCATGCGGCAAAAGCTTGCCATCGCCTGCGCCTACCTGCATCAGCCAAAGGTGATCCTGTTCGATGAGCCGCTGACTGGTCTGGACCCGGCCGGCATTCGTGCCATCAAGGAGTCTATGCGTGAGCGTGCCTGCCAGGGTGCCGCCATCATTATCAGCTCGCATCTGCTGAGTATGGTGGAAACACTGTGTACCCACCTGCTGCTCCTCGACCATGGCGAGGCACAGTGTTTCGGTCGCATGGAGGATGTGCTGCGTACCTTTGATGAGGCGAAGCATGACACCACGCTCGAAGATGTATTTTTTTCCATTACTCGTGAAGATGCTTCAGATACCGGGTAATGACAGCCTTGGATGTGATGCTTGTTAAATTGCTGCTGTTACGCCTTCGGGGGGGGATTCGTCATCGCCTCCGGGAACTGAAGACGCTGCGTGGCCTGCTGTTTCTAGGCGTAACGGTGGCGGTCCTTGCGCTGCTGATGAAGCACACGGCATTGCCTGTTAATCCGCTGGACGGAACCGTACAGGGCGAACCGGATCTGCTCGGTGAACCACTGGCCCGCTGGATGCCGCTGGGTTTGCTGGCCGCCTGTTTGCTGACAGTGCTGACTGCACCGGGCCCTGCCATACACTTCAGCCCGTCCGAGATTAATCTGTTGTTCAGTGCACCGTTCAGCCGTTGCGCATTACTGCTGTATAAAATCAGCTTTTACGCCTTTGGCGCACTCTTGACCAGCCTGTTGATTACACTGCTGCTGCCGCCGTTTACGGAGATGCCAGTGGCGGCCTTTGCGGGTGCCTTTCTGACCCTGCTGTTCATCCAGTTGTTGAGTGCCGTGATCGGACTGCTCGGTCACAGGCTGGCGGGCTGCTGCTCTCTGCAACTGAGACGTGGTCACGTCGTGCTGCTGCTGGCGGTACTGGTTGCTGTGCTTGCCTGGTATTTTTCCAGTGCCGGTAGCAGCCTCAGCGATGCACTCGCACGATTCCAGTCCTCCCCGGCCGCTATCCTGCTGCTGGCACCGTTTGAGGTGTTTGTACAGATCTTTCTGGCACCGGTGATTTACCCCGACTTGCTGCGCTGGGCAGTGCTCGGTGTTGCCATCAACGCCGGCCTGATCGCCGCTATTATTGCACTGGACCGTTCTACCTATGAATCGTCCATTGCCGCAAGCCTGGCGCTGCACCAGCGCTGGGTACGGGCACGTCGCAGTGGCCTGCTGTGGGGTGTGCAGCCGGTCGAGGGACGCTCCTTCAGGCGGCCCCCGGTGATCGGTGGCATCGGCCCCATTGCCTGGCGGCAACTGCTGACTGCACAGCGCAGTTACCGCAAGGCCATGCTGGTATTCCTGGCAGTGGCGCTGCTTGCAGGGCCGTTACTGGTAATCGTTGCTGCGGAGGTATCCCTGTGGTCGCGCATCGGTTTCGTGTTTTTTATAGCCGTCTACGTATTGCCGCGGGCACTGGTATTCGATTTCCGCAGTGACCTGGACAGCATGGAAACCTTCAAGGTGTTACCGCTGCGGCCCTGGAAGATCAGTGTCGGTCAGCTGCTTGCCCCGGTGCTGCTCACCAGTTTGGTGGAATGGCTGCTGCTGGGTAGTATTGCAATGTGCCTGGACGGTGTTGGGCGCGTCATGGCCGTTGGCTTGATGCCGTTCATCCTGCCCTTCAACGGACTGCTGTATGGCATCGAAAACCTGTTATTTCTCTTGTTTCCTACCCCGCTGGTGCCGGTGGGACGGGTAGATTTCGACTTCCTCGGGCGCACCCTGGTCGAGTTTGCGGTAAAAACCTCTCTCCTCATCGGCGCCTGTGGTTTGGCGGTGGCTGCCGGCAAACGGGTGCTGGATGCCACGGAAAGCTCCTGGACGGCCTTTGCGATCGTGACATGGTGTACACTGGCGCTGCTGGCGATACTGATGCTGCCCCTGTTGAGTCGGGCATTCGATCGCTTTGATGTCAGTCGCAGGTAGCTGCCAGAACTTGACCAGCCGTTCGAGCCAAGGAGATTTGCAGGGCTTCAGGCACGAGGAGCGGGATCAATCTTCAGTACGATGCCCTCGATTGACCGGCTCGCTACGGTTGCGGACAGGCGCACGGGTTTGGCGTGTGCATCCGCAAAGTTGACAAACTCTATTTCGAGTCGGGAGTCGACCGGGTAGTGCAGGGGATCGATCTCGACGAGCAGCCGTGACGGCGCCAGGCCAATGGCGTGACATTTTGCAATCAGCAACCCTTCCCTGTGGATGCGAATTTGAACCCTGGCGGGTCCACTGGCGGAC
>JAJDNX010000036.1 GCA_022340485.1 Gammaproteobacteria bacterium
GGGAGTTTGACCTGCTGTACTATTTTGCCAGCCATCCGGGCCAGGTATTCAGTCGCCAGCAGCTGCTGAACCGCGTCTGGGGGTATGGCCACGACGGTTACGAGCATACCGTCAATTCACATATCAACCGCCTGCGCAAACAGATCGAGCGTGATCCAGCCAATGCCCGCTATATCCTGACGGTCTGGGGCGTCGGTTACAAATTCACCGAGGCCACGGTTACACATGTTTAGCCGACTGTTCAACACACTGTACGCCAAACTGGCGCTGGTGCTGTTACTGCTGTTTTGTCTCGTTGGTGGTGCCTTTCTTTTCGCTGCCCTGTATTCCGCACGGCTGTACCAGCAGGAGGTTGTGCAGCGCCTGAATCGTGATCTCGCCACCTATATCGTGAAGGAACACGTATTGTTCAGTGATGGCCAGTTCAACCAGGCGACGCTGAAAGAGCTGTTTCATACCCTGATGATCATTAACCCCAGCCTGGAACTGTACTTGCTGTCGGCGGATGGCCGGATTCTTTCCTATTCAGCATCTCCCGACAAGGTACACCGTGACCGCGTCGATCTCCGGCCGGTGGAAAGAATGCTGAATGGCAACGCCACGCTACCGGTGCTCGGTGACGACCCGCGCCACCTCGGTCAACAGAAGGCCTTTTCGAGTGCCCCGATCGTCGTCGATGACCAGATCCAGGGTTATATCTACGCCATTCTCGGCAGCGAACAGGCTGATCACATCATGGCCATGCTGAAAGACAGCTACATCATGCGCTGGAGTGCGCTTGCCATCTTCACCGCCCTGCTGTTCGCACTGGGGGCAGGGCTACTGATCTTCGCCTTGTTGACGCGACGCCTGGGAGCACTCAGCCGCAGCATGGACGTTTTCAAACAACAGAATTTTTCGGCACCGGTCTCCTATTCGGTAAAAAAGGACACGGCTACCGACGAAATCGACCGGCTCGGCAACAGCTTTTTCGAGATGTCAACCCATATCCGCGCACAGATGGAACGCCTGCGTGAGACCGACTCCCTGCGACGCGAGCTGGTTGCCAATGTCTCTCATGACCTGCGCACGCCACTGGCCTCCCTGAACGGTTATCTGGAGACGCTCCTGCTCAAGGATGGCAGCCTCAGCAACAGCGAGCGGCGCGAATACCTGGAGACAGCAAGCCGGCATGCAGACCACCTGACAAAACTGGTACATGATCTGTTCGAACTTGCCAAGCTGGAGGCGCATGAACTGACCCCGGTACGGGAGCCTTTCCTGCTGTCGGAACTCATCCAGGATGTTATCCAGAAATTCCAGCTGCGTGCACAACGGGCGAACGTGAGCATCGAGGCCGTTGATACCCCTGACATCCCTTTCGTGGATGCCGACATTGGCATGATCGAGCGTGTCCTTGATAACCTGATCGATAATGCACTGCAACACACGCCATCGGGTGGCAGCATACAGCTGTCGATGGAATCCAGGGATAGCGAGGTCACTGTTAAGGTCAGGGATAGCGGCAGCGGCATTCCGGAAGACATACTGCCGCACATCTTTGACCGTTTCTACCGCAAGACAGGCGCGAAAAGTAACGCCCAGGGTGCCGGCCTCGGACTGGCCATCGCGCAGCGCATTATAGAAATGCACGGTGGCGAACTCACGGTCAGCAGCATGATCAACAGTGGATCGGAATTCAACTTCAGCCTGCCCGCCATGTAATAAAGTCCCCGGCCCTTGTGCAGGGACGGGGCTGCAAGGAGGTTTTCTAGCGCGACAGGATCTCGTGTCACGGACCCGGCAGCGAACACGGGAAGGAAGCTGCAGGGCGTCACGCAATCCTCGCGCGAAGGTCACGGATCCGTCACAAAAATGGGCACAAAAAACCGGGCAGAGCCCGGTTCCTGTGATTCCATTCCAGCGCGGAAGGCGTGAGATTACTGGGACAGCGCATCTCCCGCCTTGGCGCCGCTACGATCGACCATTTCGATATAGGCCATTGGGGCATTGTCACCGCTTCGATAGCCCGCCTTGAGAATACGCAGATAGCCACCCGGCCGTTCCTTGTAATGCGGGCCCAGGTCATTGAACAGTTTGGTCACCATTTCACGATCACGCAGACGGCTGAACGCCACCCGGCGCTTGTGCACGGAATCTGTCTTCGCCATGGTGATAAACGGCTCGGCAATTCGACGCAGTTCCTTGGCCTTGGGCAAGGTCGTCTTGATAATTTCATGACGCAGCAAGGACACAGTCATGTTTTGTAGCATGGCACTGCGATGTGTGCTGTTGCGGCTTAGTTGCCGCCCTGTATTACGATGACGCATGATTACATCCCATTATTCATTAGGCCAGCGCTGTCCTGCTCCTTAGCAGAAAGGCTTGCTGGCGGCCAGTTTTCAAGACGCATACCCAGCGACAAACCCTTGGTGGCAAGCACATCCTTGATCTCGGTCAGGGACTTCTTGCCCAGATTCGGGGTCTTGAGTAACTCCACCTCGGTTCGCTGAATCAGGTCGCCGATAAAATAGATGCTTTCAGCCTTCAGGCAATTGGCGGAACGAACCGTCAATTCCAGATCATCCACGGGACGCAGCAGGATCGGATCGATTTCCGGACCATGGCTGTGCTTGTCCTCTACGGTGGTAGCCTGCAGGTCAACGAATGCAGACAGCTGGTCCTGCAGGATCGTTGCCGCATGGCGAATCGCTTCCTCGGGATCCAGTGTGCCATTGGTTTCGATGTCAATAATCAGCTTGTCGAGATCGGTGCGCTGCTCGACACGGGCGCGGTCGACATTGTAGGAGACGCGGCTGACCGGACTGAACGAAGCGTCCAGTTGCAGGCTGCCGATTGCCCGGCCTTCACTCTCATCCGCAACACGACGGGTCGCCGGTTGATAACCATGCCCCTTGGCGATTTTCAGTGTCATGGACAACTCGCCCGCCTTGGTGAGGTTGGCAATCACGTGATCCGGGTTGAGGATCTCAACATCGTGATCCAGCTTGATGTCACCGGCTGTGACAGGTCCCGGCCCCTTCTTGTTCAGTGTCAGCGTTGCTTCACTACGTTCATGCATGCGCAGGGCCACTTTCTTCAGGTTGAGCAGGATGTCGATGACATCTTCCTGAACACCCTCAATGGTTGAATACTCATGCAATACGCCATCAATTTCAGCGTTAATGATCGCGGTACCCGGCATGGATGACAGCAGGATACGGCGCAAGGCATTGCCGAGGGTATGACCAAAACCACGCTCCAGCGGCTCCAGTGTTACCTTGGCATGCTTGTCGTTGATACCCTGTACATCCACGATACGCGGTTTCAGGAATTCGTTGACTTTACCAAGCATGAATAAGTCCCTCAGAAATTACTTAGAATACAATTCGACAATCAGGTGCTCGTTAATATCGGCAGGCAACTCGCCGCGTTCCGGCCGTGACTTGTAAACACCCTCGATTTTCTTGGTATCAACGTCAATCCAGTCCGCAAAGCCGCGCTGTTGTGCAAGTTCTATGGCTGACTTGATGCGCAACTGTGAACGGCCCTTTTCGGTCGTGCTGACAACATCGCTGGGCTGTACCTGGTAGGACGGGATGTTCACCCGCGAACCATTCACACTGATACCGTTGTGACGCACCAGTTGCCGTGATTCACTGCGGGAGGATGCAAATCCCATGCGGTATACCACGTTGTCGAGACGTCCCTCGAGCAACTGCAGGAGGTTCTCACCGGTCGAGCCCTTGGTACCGGCAGCCTTCTTGTAGTAGTTGCGGAACTGCTTCTCCAGTACACCGTAGATGCGACGCACCTTCTGCTTTTCACGCAGCTGGGTGGCATAGTCAGACAGACGCGTGCGACGCTGACCATGCTGGCCGGGCGGGAACGGACGGTTCTCCACCGGGCATTTCGAGGTAAAGCATTTTTCGCCTTTCAGAAACAGCTTGCCACCTTCGCGGCGGCACTGGCGACATTTGGATCCAGTGTACTTGGCCATGATCGTTCCCTTCCTAAACGCGACGCTTCTTCGGTGGCCGGCAACCGTTGTGCGGTATCGGTGTCACGTCAGTGATATTGGTAATCTGAAAACCGGCATTATTCAGTGCACGTACCGCAGATTCACGTCCTGGTCCCGGACCCTTGACCTCAACCTCAAGGTTTTTCATGCCGTATTCCTTGACTTTTTCACCTGCCTTTTCAGCAGCAACCTGCGCGGCAAACGGTGTGCTTTTACGCGAGCCACGGAACCCTGAACCACCCGCAGTCGCCCAGGCAAGGGCATTACCCTGCCGGTCGGTAATCATGATGATGGTATTGTTAAAAGATGCGTGAATGTGGGCGATGCCGTCAGCGACATCTTTCTTCACTTTCTTGCGTGTGGGTGCCTGTGCCATACCTGGTTTCCGCTGTTAACTTTCGATTACTGGTTAATGTGAATTACTTGCGTATCGGGCGACGCGGACCCTTGCGGGTGCGTGCATTGGTGCGTGTCTGCTGTCCGCGCAGCGGTAAGCCGCGACGATGGCGGATACCACGATAACTACCCAGGTCCATCAATCGCTTGATGTTCATGGAGATGGTGCGACGCAGGTCGCCTTCAATGGTGTACTTGCCAATCTCGTTACGGATGGCCTCCACTTCAGCCTCTGTGAGGTCCTTTATCTTGGTATCCGGCTTGATGCCGGTGTCTGCGCATATCTTGCGCGCTGTGACGCGACCGATACCGTAGATTCCCGTCAGGGCAATCTCCGCATGCTTGTGCGGCGCTATGTTAATTCCGGCAATACGGGCCATCTAAATCATCTCCAACGCTGGTTATCTGAGTGCGGCGCGAAAAGCAGGGTAGGATAGCCTTTGACCGCCAATAAATCAAACACAAACAAACACTCAACTACCCGCCTGCGCACCCGCGAGGTAGTCATAATTACTTTGATTTTCAATAAGCTGCATACAAAATGCGACTGCTTAACCCTGACGCTGCTTGTGGCGTCCATCCTTGCAGATAACGCGCACGACACCATTGCGACGGATAATCTTGCAGTTGCGACAGATACACTTCACTGAAGCACGTACTTTCATATCACTACACCTCTATTAGCCGCTGCTAGCGCAGCATGCCGGTCCCGCCGTGACCTTTCAGGTTCGCTTTTTTCATCAGGCCGCTGTACTGGTGTGAAACCAGGTGCGTCTGAACCTGTGCCATGAAATCCATGGTCACCACGACAATAATCAACAGGGACGTACCGCCAAAGTAAAACGGTACATTCCAGTAAAGAATCAGAAACTCCGGCAACAGGCAAACGAGCGTGATGTAGACTGCACCGGCGGTCGTCAGCCGCGTCATGACCCCGTCAATGTACTTGGCGGTCTGCTCACCCGGACGGATACCCGGGATAAACGCACCGGACTTCTTCAGGTTATCCGCTGTTTCCTTGGCATTGAATACCAGGGCCGTGTAGAAAAAGCAGAAAAACACGATCGCGAGTGCATACAAAATCACATACAAGGGCTGTCCCGGCGACAGCGTCGCGGAGATATCCTTTAGCCAGCCCATGCCCTCGCCCTGACCGACCCAGCTGCCCATGGTTGCCGGAAAGAGGATGATACTGGATGCAAAAATCGGTGGTATTACGCCGGCCATGTTCAGCTTCAGTGGCAAGTGGGTACTCTGTGCTGCGTATACCTTGCGCCCCTGCTGGCGCTTCGCGTAATTCACCGTGATACGGCGCTGACCACGCTCAACGAACACCACGAAACCGGTCACTGCCAGTGCCAGCGCAAACAGTACCAGTATGGTAAGCACATTCATCTCACCGGTACGTGCAAGTTCCAGCGTACCGCCAATGGCAGGTGGCAGCCCTGCGACAATACCGGAGAAGATAATCAGGGAGATACCGTTGCCCACACCGCGCTCCGTTACCTGTTCACCGAGCCACATGAGGAACACTGTCCCGGTGACCAGTGTTACGATCGCCGTGAGAACAAATCCAGGCCCCGGGTTTATTACCAGGTTATTGCCGGCAATCGACTGGGCCTGCAGCGCGTTGGCGATACCAAAGGATTGCATGGTTGCCAGCGCCACGGTGCCGTAGCGGGTGTACTGCGTGATCTTGTGGCGCCCGGCCTCCCCACCTTCCTTTTTGAGCTGTTCCAGCGACGGTACCGTTACGGTCAGCAGATTCATGATGATCGAGGCGGAAATATAGGGCATGACGCCCAGCGCAAACAGCGACAGGCGCTTGAGGGCACCACCGGAAAACATGTTGAACATTTCCAGGATGGTGCCACGTTGCTGTTCCACCAGGGCGGCGAGTACCACAGGGTCGATACCCGGCAGCGGGATGAACGAGCCGATGCGGAATACGACGATGGCGCCAATGACGAAAAAGAGCCGCTGTCGCAGCTCTTTCATCTGCCCGATATTCGAGGCAGCACCCGCTAGTGAACTTCCAGTTGCCATCTAGTCCTCGATCTTGCCACCGGCCGCTTCAATTGCAGCACGTGCACCCCTGGTAACCCGGATACCCTTCAGGGTCACTGCCCGGTCAATGGAGCCGGATGCAAACACCTTCACGCCGCGTACATCGCGCGCGATCAGGTTGGCCGCCTTCAATGAATCCAGGTCGATGACATCGGCATCCACCAGTGCCAGCTCGTTCAGCCGCAGTTCATCGACAAAGCGTGACTTGCGCGAGAGAAAGCCCATTTTCGGCAGGCGGCGCTGCAGCGGCATCTGCCCGCCCTCGAAACCAATCTTGTGGAAACCACCGGCACGTGACTTCTGACCCTTATGCCCGCGGCCACAGGTCTTGCCCAGCCCGGAGCCGATACCGCGTCCGACGCGCTTGCGGTCTTGTCTGCTGCCGTCACCCGGCTTTAATGTATTCAGGCGCATTTCTAGTCCTCGACCTTCACCATGTAGGCGACCTTGTTGATCATGCCGCGAATTTCCGCTGTGTCATCCAGCTCCACGGTATGCCGTATCCGGCGCAAACCCAGACCACGTAATGTGTCCTTGTGGCTTTGCAGGCGACCGCTGGCACTCTTCGTCTGTGAAATCCTGATTTTATTCACGCTTGCCATGACTTACTCCATAATCTCCGTGACCGTCTTGCCACGCTTGCTGGCGACGCCTTCCGGTGAACGCATCTCCTGGAGTCCGCGAATGGTGGCACGCAACACGTTGTTCGGATTGTTAGAACCGATGCATTTAGCCAGCACATCATGTACACCGACGACCTCGAAGACGGCGCGCATGGCTCCGCCGGCGATAATTCCGGTACCCTCGGAGGCAGGCTGCATGAACACCTTGGCGGCACCATGCCGGGCTGTAAGTGCATACTGCAGGGTGCCATCCTTGATATTGACATCGATCATATTCTTGCGCGCTGCTTCCATCGCCTTCTGGATAGCAACCGGCACCTCGCGAGCCTTGCCGTAGCCATAGCCGACACGTCCGGCGCCGTCACCAACAACGGTCAGCGCGGTAAATCCGAACTGGCGGCCACCCTTTACGACCTTCGCAACACGGTTAACAGTGACCAGCTTCTCAAGCAGTCCATCACCCTGGGCCTGTGCATCTACTCTTGACATATGCGAACCTTTATCAGAAAACTTTTATCAAAATTCCAGGCCGTTCTCGCGCGCGGCATCAGCCAGTGCTTTTACACGGCCATGATATTTAAAGCCGGAGCGGTCAAAGGCAACCTGGGTTATTCCGGCGGCCTTGGCCCGCTCTGCAACCATCTTCCCGACAACGGTTGCTGCGGCGACCCCGCCGGTCGACTTGAGGTCTTTACGAACATCACTTTCCAGTGTGGAAGCGCTGGCGACCACGGTATCACCCTGCGGCGAGATAATCTGTGCATACAT
Source organism: Gammaproteobacteria bacterium (assembly GCA_022340485.1). Classification (GTDB taxonomy): domain Bacteria; phylum Pseudomonadota; class Gammaproteobacteria; order UBA9214; family UBA9214; genus UBA9214. Next base: position 7,855 of record JAJDNX010000036.1, read on the forward strand.
GTGACGCGGCGTCTTGTATACGCACAAACGTGTGGCACCAATTGTCTTGATATGAGCCCGGGCACGACGTGCGCGACGTAAACGTGATTGTTTCTTGTCCATAATAATTGCCTATTTCTTCTTCGCTTCTTTGCGAATCACAACTTCGTCTGCATAGCGGACACCTTTTCCCTTGTAGGGTTCCGGCGGACGAAAGGCACGAATTTCAGCAGCAACCTGGCCGATTCTTTGCTTGTCAGCGCCTTTCAGCACAATTTCGGTCTGGCTTGGGGTTTCCACCGTGATACCTGCAGGCAGCTGGTAGTCGACGGGGTGTGAGAACCCCAGGGTCAGGTTAAGTACATCACCCTTGGCCTGCGCACGGTAGCCCACGCCCACCAGTTCCAGCTTGCGTTCAAAACCGTCGCTGACGCCGGTCACCAGGTTGGAGAGCAACGACCGTGTTGTCCCGGCCAGCGCGTTGGCAGCGACCGATTCATCTCGCGGACTGAAGCTCAACTCGCCCTCTTGCTGCTTCATCTCCACGAGCGCATGAATATTGTGCTGTAGCACCCCTTTGGGACCCTTCACGGTAATCTGCTGGCCATCCTCGATGATTTCCACGGAAGCAGGAACGGGCACCGGTTTTTTTGCGATTCTAGACATGACTTTATCCGCCTAACTCACGACACAAAGGATTTCGCCGCCTTCGCCGGCAGCACGGGCCTGACTGTCACTCATTACACCCTTGGAGGTCGAGACGATTGCAACACCCAGTCCGTTCTGGATACGCGGAATATCATCCTTGCCCTTGTAAAGACGCAAACCCGGACGACTGGAACGCTTGATCATCTCAATCACCGGCTCGCCGTTGTGGTATTTCAATGTGATCGTCAACACCGCCTTGCCATCTTCATCAGCGGTGGAAAAATCGGTTATGTAGCCTTCGTCTTTCAATACCTTTGCGATGGCACACTTCAACTTCGATGAAGGCATGGAGACCTCCAGCTTGTTGGCAGACTGACCATTACGAATACGGGTCAGCAGATCAGCGATAGGATCGGTCATCATAATCGTTTACCAGCTTGCCTTGACCAGTCCGGGGACATCGCCACGCATGGCGGCTTCACGCAGCTTGTTCCTGGACAGTCCGAATTTTCTGTAATAGCCATGGGGTCTGCCGGTTACACGACAACGATTACGCACGCGCACCGGGCTCGAATCACGTGGCAGTTCCTGCAGCTTCAGTTGTGCCTGGTAACGCTCGTCATAAGAGCTGCTGGCGCTCTTGATGATCGCTTTCAGCTCGGCACGCTTTGCCGCATAACGTTTGACAATCTGTGCACGCTTCTTTTCGCGGGCAATCATGGAATTCTTGGCCATGTTTCTACCTCAGCGCCGGAACGGGAAGTTGAACGCAGTCAGCAGTGCGCGCCCTTCTTCATCCGTTTTGGCAGTTGTTGTAAATGTAATATCCATACCGCGCAGGGCATCGATCTTGTCGAAGTTGATCTCCGGAAAGATGATCTGCTCCTTTACGCCCATGTTGTAGTTGCCGCGCCCGTCAAACGCCTTCGGGTTCAAGCCACGGAAGTCACGAATACGTGGTATGGCGACATTGATCAGACGATCAAGGAACTCGTACATCATGTTGCGTCGCAGCGTCACCTTGCAGCCGACCGGCCAGCCTTCACGCAGCTTGAAACCGGCAACCGACTTGCGCGCCTTGATCACAATGGGCTTCTGTCCCGCGATCTTGGTCATGTCCTCGACAGCGTTATCCATGACCTTTCGATCTGCAATCGCCTCGCCCACACCCATATTGAGCGTGATCTTGGTGATACGCGGAATCTCCATATCATTTTTGTAGCCGAACTGCTCCTTGAGCTGCTTGGCAACTGTTTCCGTGTAAAAATCCTTCAGCCTGGCCATATCTCTACACCATCACCTAGATGTCCACCACTTCGTTGGTAGACTTGAAATAACGCACCTTGCGACCGTCCTCGAGCACCCTGAATCCAACCCGGTCAGCTTTTTTGGTTTGCGGATTAAGCAGCATGACATTGGACGCATCGAGTGGCATTTCTTTCTCTACGATACCGCCAGGTACACCCTTGTTGGGATTCGGCTTGGTGTGACGCTTCACCATGTTGACATCGGACACAACCAGGCGACCGTTGGACATAACCCGCAGCACACTGCCATGTTTGCCCTTATCCTTGCCTGCGATAACAATGACGTCATCACCCTTCTTGATCTTGTTCATGCTCTAGTCCTACAAAACTTCCGGTGCAAGCGAAATGATCTTCATGAAACGCTCGCTGCGCAGTTCGCGCGTTACCGGTCCAAAAATACGTGTACCAATCGGCTGCAACTGTGAATTCAGCAATACCGCTGCATTACCGTCAAAACGGATCAGCGAACCATCGGGACGACGAACACCCTTGCGTGTCCGTACAATAACCGCGTTGTAGACCTCACCCTTCTTTACCTTGCCACGGGGGATGGCCTCCTTGACGCTGACCTTGATAATGTCACCGATACCTGCATAACGCCGGTGTGACCCACCCAGCACCTTGATGCACTGCAAGCGGCGTGCGCCACTGTTGTCCGCGACATCAAGTCTTGATTGCATTTGAATCATGCTTTTGTACCGTTCGCCTTAATAAATGAAATAGTTGCCAACATTCGCCACTGCGCTGCCTAGTCGTTATGCCCGACAATCTCCACCAGTCGCCAGGATTTTGTCCTGGAAATCGGCCGGCACTGCTCGATAACAACCAGATCGCCTTCCTGACAGGCGTTCTCTGCATCGTGAATATGCAATTTTGTAGAACGGCGAATATATTTTCCGTACACCGGATGCTTGACCTTGCGCTCAATCATTACAGTGGCGGACTTGTCCATCTTGTTGCTGATTACCTTGCCGGTAACGGTGCGTGCTGTTTCAGTATTCTCGCTCATGATGCATCACCCGCTCTGGCCTTCTCGTTCAATACCGTGTGAATCCTTGCAATGTCCTTGCGTACCTTGCCGATCTGGTCGGGACGCGACAACTGGCCGGTACCGCGCTGCATACTGAGGTTGAAACGCTCGCGCAACAGATTGTGCAGTTCCATCCTGAGTTCACTGGCTGACTTGTTTCTCAGTTCTGCGGCATTCATCACATTACCGTCCGTGTTACAAAGGTTGTTTTAAAGGGCAACTTCGCTGCTGCCAGCTTGAAAGCCTCCCGGGCGATATCTTCCGAAACACCCTCGATTTCATAGAGCATACGGCCCGGCTGAATCTGTGCAATCCAGTACTCGACATTACCCTTGCCCTTGCCCTGGCGAACCTCGATAGGTTTCTTGGTAATCGGGACATCCGGATAGACGCGTATCCACAGCTTGCCACCACGCTTGACGTGACGCGTTATGGTGCGACGGGCCGCCTCGATCTGGCGTGCAGTCATGCGACCACGATCGGTAGACTTCAGTCCGTACTCGCCGAAACTGACCTTGCTGCCGCGCTGTGCCAGACCGCGGTTGCGGCCTTTCATCTGCTTGCGAAATTTGGTTCTTTTTGGCTGTAACATGCATATTCTCCGCTATCAGGATGCCGCTTTCCGGGGCGCCTCGGCTTCCGTCTCTTCGGCCGCACCGATAATCTCACCCTTGAATATCCACACCTTGACGCCAATGATTCCGTAGGTTGTATTCGCTTCGGCGGTGCCGTAGTCGATATTCGCGCGCAGGGTATGCAGCGGCACACGGCCCTCGCGATACCACTCGCTGCGTGCGATCTCCGCACCATTGAGGCGGCCACCGACCTTGATCTTGATACCTTCTGCGCCAATACGCATGCTGTTGCTCACGGCACGCTTCATGGCACGACGAAACATGATGCGCCGTTCCAGCTGCTGGGCCACGCTCTCCGCAACCAGGGTAGCATCCAGTTCCGGCTTGCGGATTTCCTCGATATTGATGCTGACCGGTATCCCCATGCGGGTCGAAACTTCCTTGCGCAGACGGTCGATATCCTCACCCTTCTTGCCAATGACAATACCGGGACGTGCCGTATGTACGGTGATCACGGCATTATGCGCCGGGCGCGAGATCTGGATACGGCTGACCGAGGCCTGCTCGAGCCGCTTCCTGATGAATTCACGGATCTCCAGATCCATGTTCAGGTAATCGGCGTAGTTATCCGTACCGGCATACCACGTGGATGTCCAGTCCTTGACAATACCGAGCCTGATGCCCGTTGGATGTACTTTTTGACCCATACTGCTGTACTCGCTTCTCGCTGGTTAGCCTAGACGTCACCCACCGTTACGGTGATATGACTGTTTCGTTTCAGAATCCGTGTGCCACGGCCCTTGGCGCGTGCACGAAAACGTTTCATGGTAGCGGCCTCGTTTACATAAATGGCCGACACCTTCAATTCGTCAATATCTGCACCCTCATTGTGCTCTGCATTCGCGATGGCAGACTCCAGCACCTTGCGAACCATGGCAGCCGCCTTTTTGGGGCTGAACATCAGCAGGTTCAATGCCTTCTCTACCGGCAGGCCGCGAACCTGGTCCGCAACCAGTCGGGCCTTCTGCGCCGAAATATGTGCTTGCTTCAATGTTGCACTGACTTCCATCAATCTGCCCTCTTACCTCGACTTTTTGTCAGCCACGTGACCACGGAATGTACGTGTCAGGGCAAATTCACCCAGCTTGTGGCCGACCATGTTCTCGTTGATCAAAACCGGAACATGCTGCCTGCCGTTATGGATCGCAATCGTCAGGCCAACCATATCCGGGATTACCATGGAGCGTCGCGACCATGTCTTGATCGGACGCTTGCTGTTCTCGGCGACGGCCTTGTCCACCTTCTGCTGCAGATGGCTGTCAATAAACGGACCTTTTCTAATCGAACGTGCCACGATCTGGAATCCTCTTGATTATTTCTTGTTACGACGTCTGACAATCATGTCATCGGTACGCTTGTTGCTGCGGGTACGATAGCCCTTCGTCGGCGTACCCCAGGGGCTTACCGGGTGGCGACCACC
>JAJDNX010000068.1 GCA_022340485.1 Gammaproteobacteria bacterium
CCCTCCTGTGCACGCTTGCTGATTGCCAGCTTCAGATCCTCGAAGGACTCGAGGTCATGATGTTGCAACAACACTTCGCTCAACCAGAGCATCAGGCACCCCGTTCGTTGGTCTGTTCAGTCATTCAGGTCCCGCGGATGCGTTCATGATAGCGTGCGCGGTACAGTAACCGTTTTTGCCCTGCCGCCGCGTCATCGTCAAAGGCCTCTCGCTTGTGCAGGACATTATTGCAGATTATGCCCTGACCCGCGCGCAAGCGGTGCCTGACTCTATAGATGGAGTCAGTTGCCAGTAATTCAAGCAAAAACCCTGCCGCCATGCGTGTATTGCGATCCTTTTTCCATTCGATACTGCGACTGCGGGCGGTATAGCGCATATGCAGTGCACCACTGTCCGGGGCCACTGAAAATACCGGCCCGCTCTGTGCCGCACGCAGCTCCACCCCGGCCTCGATGTTTGCTGGAATCGTCATGGCGTCGGGCTGCATGAGGGCCGCCAGGTACTCGGGATGTTCATCCCGCAGCAACAGGTAGGCGATTTCGGGATCCAGCATCAGGTTGTCACCACCGCTTGCCGAGGCCGCCACACAGTGCATGATGATGCCACGCACCTGCTTGTCCAGAGGGTTGTAATAGCCATCGGTGTGCCAGTTCAGCGGACGATTCGTATAAGGAATATACTGGGTTCCGGCACTTGCCTCCACCACTTGCAGGGAGGTGATGCTGTCCTCGTCGGCACGCAGGTTCATATCCAGATGTTCCAGGCCGAACTGCCGCCCGAATGCACGGATCGCGGTCTTGTCCGTCCCCCCCGCCCCGGTGACCTCGTAAATCGCCAGGTTGGTCTTTTGACAGCGCTCCAGTATGGCCGCATGCTCCCTGGCGTCGAGCCGGGCCACATCCTTGACGGGCACGACCCGGTCAGCCGCCAGCGTGTCCTGGTTGGCGAGCTTGATGGCTCGCCACTGCTGATAGCCGGCTTCATTGGCAAGATCGAATGGCCGCAATCGGGCCAGATCAGGCAACCTCATCGGGGGTACCATCCTGCAAGCGAAACGATTTCTGCCTGCCTCTCCTGCTGAAAAAAAGCTTGTTGACTATCTAATTGATAATGCATGTCATTCTCATTTTTAAACCCGATTTTCCGGCTGCCTGCGAGGTCACGGAGACATGAAACAACATTTAAGTGCGCGTTAATATAAGAAAAAATGCTGTGCGCATTAGTTGCCCGTGCCGTAACAACTAACTACAGGAATTTAAATAAAATTTTTGCCAATACCCATTTCGGGATACTGGCCAATTACTGCGCCACCCCAAGGGTAGGATATGTTCCCCCTGACACCGCTCCTAGAATGCGCGTAATCAAAAATTAATCTGTCGTCAGGCATGATTAATTTACTGATTTCCGTGTTGTCCGGGACCCTCGGACCCGGCAACAGATGACTGTCTGAATTCAGTATTAAAACTTGTGGTGCACGCGAACACAAAATCTCAGGAGATCACCATGGCTAAGAACACCTACCCTACACCGATGCTTGATAATCTGGAAAGTGGCCCCTGGCCAAGTTTCATCACCGGTATCAAGCGGCTGCGTGATGAGCACCCGGATGAGCGCATCAACAGCGTGACCAATGGCCTGCTGGGTCAGCTGGAACATTCCTACGAAACCCGCAAGGGTTATTGGAAAGGCGGCACCGTCAGTGTCTATGGATACGGTGGCGGTATTATCCCGCGCTTCTCCGAGGTCGCCAGTGCCTTCCCGGAGTCGAAGGAATTCCACACCCTGCGCGTGCAGCCGCCGGCAGGCAACTTCTACACCACCGACATGCTGCGGCAGCTCGGTGACAGCTGGGAAAAACACGGCTCCGGCCTGGTGACCTTCCATGGTCAGACCGGCAACATCATGTTCATCGGTGCGACCACCGAGGCCACCCAGCACTTTTTTGACGAAATCAACGAATACGGCTGGGATCTCGGCGGCGCCGGACCCTGTGTGCGTACCGCCATGTCCTGTGTCGGTGGTGCACGCTGTGAAATGTCCAACTGTAACGAGCACGCCATCCATCGCTGGATGGTGAACAACTTCACCGACGACGTGCATCGCCCGGCCCTGCCCTACAAGTTCAAGTTCAAGGTCTCCGGTTGCCCGAACGATTGCCAGAACGCGATCGAGCGCTCCGACTTCGCCATCATCGGCACCTGGCGTGACGACATGAAAGTCAACCAGGAAGCCTTCAAGAAGTACCTCGAGACCAAGGGCCGCCAGTACATCATCGACAACGTCATTACCCGTTGCCCGACCCAGGCCATCTCACTCGACGATAATGACAACTTCATCGTCGACAACCACAACTGTGTACGCTGCATGCACTGCCTGAACGTTCTGCCAAAGGCGCTGCATCCCGGTGATGACAAGGGCGTCACCATCCTCATCGGTGGCAAGCGTACCCTGAAGATCGGTGACCTCATGGGTACCGTGGTCGTTCCGTTCAAGAAGCTGGAAACCGAGGAAGACTACGAAAGCCTGCAGGAAATGGCCGAGGACATCATCGACTTCTGGGCCGAGAACGGCCTCGAGCACGAACGCTGTGGCGAGATGATCGAGCGCATCGGCCTGGTGAACTTCCTCGAGGGCATCGGTATCGACGTCGATCCGAACATGGTCAACAACCCGCGCCAGAGTTCCTACATCCGCATGGATGGCTGGGACGAGGAAGCCGAGAAATGGTTTGAAAGGAAGCGCGAAGAGAAGCTGGCCGCTTCCGCCTGACCCGCCAGGCATTGAATCATGACGATTCCCGGTGGAGACACCGGGAGGCGTTCAATCAAATGTATAGAACTTCAGGAGAATCTCATGGCACAAGAAATGCGTTCGCCAATTGAATCGGGCTGTCCAGACGCGTTCCAGTACATGCATCCGGTGATGCGCAAGAACTATGGACAATGGGCCTACCACGAAGACCCGCAACCTGGCGTGTTACTGCACGTCTCCAAGTATGGCGACAAGATCTGGACCGTGCGTGCCGGCACCCAGCGTATTCTTGACGTTTTCACCCTGCGCAAACTCTGCGATATCGGTGATCAATACGGCGAGGGCTACATTCACTTCACCATCCGCAGCAACATTGAATACCAGGTTGCCGATGAGTCCAAGGTACAGCCGCTGATCAAGGCACTCACCGACGCCGGTTTTGTGGTCGGTGGCACCCGCAACTCGGTTGCCATGCTGTCGCACACCCAGGGCTGGCTGCACTGCGACATCCCGGGCACCGATGCATCCGGTGTTGTGAAGTCCATGATGGACGAGATGATCGACGAGTTTAAGAACTGGAACATGCCGAACCGCGTGCATATGACCACCTCCTGCTGCCAGATCAACTGTGGCGGCCAGGGTGATATCGCCATCAACGTACAGCACACCAAACCACCGAAGATCAATCATAACCTGGTCTCCAACGTCTGCGAGCGCCCCTCCGTCGTGGCACGCTGCCCGGTCGCCGCGATTCGCCCGGCACTGGTCAACGGCAAGCCTTCGCTTGAGGTCGATGAGAAGAAGTGCATCTGCTGCGGTGCCTGCTTTCCGCCCTGCCCGCCGATGCAGATCAATGACGCCGAGCACTCCAAGCTGGCCATCTGGGTTGGTGGCAACCACTCCAATGCCCGTGGCAAACCCACCTTCCAGAAGCTGGTCGCATCCGGCATCCCGAACAACCCGCCGCGCTGGCCCGAAGCCACTGCCGTGGTCAAGAAGATCCTGAAGACCTACAAGGAAGACGCCAAGGACTGGGAGCGCATCAACGACTGGATCGAGCGCATCGGCTGGCCGCGTTTCTTCGAGAAGACCGGACTACCGTTCACCAAGTACCACATTGACAACTGGCGTGGTGCCCGTGCCAGCCTGAATGCTTCCACCCATATCCGTTTCTAGGGTGCCGATTTATGAAGCTTACGATTCAGGTAAACGAGGGTCCGTATCAGCACCAGTCTGCTGATACGGCCTACCACTTCGCCAAGGCGGCACTGGAAAAGGGTCACGAAATCTTTCGCATCTTTTTCTACCACGATGGCGTCAACAACGGCACACGCCTGACGACCCCGCCGCAGGACGATCGCAATATCGTCGCACGCTGGACCGAACTGGCGCAGGC
>JAJDNX010000081.1 GCA_022340485.1 Gammaproteobacteria bacterium
CTGAAGATCTCGCTGGCACGAGCATCGGTCACGATGTCCATCACTGCCCGGGGATATTTTTTATGTAGCGCCGCCATTACGGGTGTCGTCATGATGGCGTCACCGATGTTGCTGAGCGTGATCAGCAGGATGTTGTCGGTAGGTTTTTGTGCCATGAAAATCTGCTTTTTCAGGGACGGATTAATCATAAACCCCGGCTTCACCGTCAGGACGGTTCTTGAAGCGTCGATGTGACCAAAGGTATTGTCCGGGTTGCTCGCGTATGCGTGCTTCTATGATTTCGTTTATCCGCCGAGTGTCCTGTTCAATCGAGGGACCCGGAAAGTTATCCAGCGGCGGGTACAGTCTCAGCTGGTAGCCGCGTGCATCCGGCAGGCGGGTCTGAAAGAACGGCACCACAGCCGCACCGCTGATGCGTGCCAGTCGCGAAGTGGCGGTGATGGTGGCGGCTGGGTTGCCAAAGAAGGGTACAAAGATGCTCTGCTCCCTGCCGTAGTCCTGATCCGGCGCATACCATACCGGTAGGTTGTGCTGCAGGCTCTGCAGCATCCCGCGCAAGTCGCCGCGCGCAATCGCCTTGCCGAAATGCTTGCTGCGTGCGGTTTTCATGACCTTGTCAAAGGCTGCGTTCTTGTGTTCGCGGTACATCACATGGAACGGGGTATGCTGGGCAAGCAGGCGGCCGCCGATCTCAAGGGTGGTGAAGTGTCCGCTCAGCAGCAGGACGCCCTTGCCCCTGCCAAGCGCCGTGTGCAGATGCTGCAGCCCGTCAACACGGGCGAGCCGCTGCAATCGTTCGCCCGGTGCCCACCAGCTCATGGCGGTTTCCAGTACCCCCATTCCCATGGAGAGGAACTGTTCTGCGACCAGTCGTTCGCGTTCACTTGCGGACAGCTCCGGGAAACACAGCGACAGGTTTACGCCGGCAATAGCGCGCCGGCGTAGCGCAAACAGATGGACGATCTTTCCTATCCAGCGTCCGAGCGTGAGTTGCCAGGCATAGGGCAGGTGTGACAGGCACCACAGCACGGCAAGACCTGCCCACGTTGGCCAGTAACGGATCGAGTAGGGATTGGTATGCATGAATGGCGCAAGATTGTACGCCTGCGCTGCCTGACAACAAACCTCCCGCTAACCGCACCGGGTGGCTATGCTATCATCACTGGCAACTGCCAGTTCCAGATTGCTTGCAACCATGAAAGTACATATTCCACCCTTTGAACAGGCACGTGTCCTTGTAGTCGGTGATGTCATGCTGGACCGCTACTGGCATGGCGCCACCTCCAGAATATCTCCGGAGGCACCGGTACCGGTGGTGCATGTTGGCCAGTCAGAGGAACGCCCCGGCGGGGCCGCCAACGTAGCCCTGAATATTGCCGCACTCGGGGCACAGACACGCTTACTTGGAGTGACCGGTGATGATGAAGCAGCGTCTTCGCTGCAGTCATTGTTGGGGGGTGCGGGTATCGACTGCGAGTTCCAGAAGATCAGTGATACACCTACGGTGACCAAGTTACGGGTGATCAGCCGGCACCAGCAACTGATCCGGCTCGATTTCGAAGACGGTTTTGAAGCCATCGACGCCGCTGCGCTGCTGGCACAATTTTCCCGGGACCTGGAACACTGTGACGTTGTGGTGCTGTCCGATTATGGCAAGGGTACGCTTGCGGTTGTCGAACCGTTGATCGCCGCTGCACGAGCTGCTGGCAAGCCGGTGCTGGTCGACCCCAAGGCACAGGATTTCAGCCGCTATCGTGGTGCCACCGTGATTACGCCGAATATGGCTGAATTCGAGCTGGTTGCCGGTCGCTGTGTCGATGAGCAGGCGTTGATCGACAAGAGCGCCGCATTGCTTGCAACGCATGATCTTGAAGCACTGCTGGTGACCCGCGGTGAACACGGCATGACCTTGCTGCGCCGGGGCAGGCCGGAACTGCATCTGCCCACACAGGCACGAGAGGTCTTCGATGTCACGGGTGCCGGTGATACGGTGATCTCGGTGCTGGCCGCGGCTCTGGCTGCCGGTGAGGATTTGCCTTCGGCCACCGCACTGGCCAACCTGGCGGCGGGTATTGTGGTCGGCAAGCTGGGAACTGCCAGTGTCTCGGTACCCGAACTGCGACGCACCGTGCTGATGGGCCAGGATGCCGGCTTAGGACAAATGAACCACGAACAATTGCGGCTTGCGGTTGCCGATGCACGCTCGCATGGCGAGCGCATTGTCATGACCAACGGTTGCTTTGATATCCTGCATGCCGGGCATGTGCTGTATCTGAACCAGGCGCGGCGACTCGGTGATCGACTGATCGTGGCGGTCAATGATGATGCCTCGGTAAAACGCCTCAAGGGGAAGGGCCGTCCGGTGAATCCACTGGAACGGCGCATGACAGTGCTGGCGGCACTGGAGAGCGTCGACTGGGTGGTGCCGTTTGCAGAGGATACGCCTGAACGCCTGATCTGTGATATCTGCCCGGACCTGCTGGTCAAGGGTGGCGATTACCAGCCGCAGGAGATCGCCGGTTATGATTGTGTAAAACAGGCGGGTGGCGATGTCGTGGTGCTGGACTATGCCGATGGTTGCTCCACCAGTGATCTCATTGAAACCATCAAACGGGCGGATAACTGAACATGATTATTGTCACAGGCGGTGCCGGGTTTATCGGCAGTAATATTGTCAGGGGCCTCAACGAGCGCGGCCGTGAAGATGTCGTGGTCGTCGATAACCTGAAAGACGGCACCAAATTCCTGAACCTGGTTGATTGTGAGATCCTCGATTACCTGGACAAGGACGAGTTTTTCAGGCGGGTGCAGGGAGGCACCGGTTTTGGGGAGAAACTGGATGCGATCTTTCATGAAGGTGCCTGCTCGGCAACCACCGAGTGGGACGGCCACTACATGATGCAAAACAACTACGAGTACTCAAAGTTGTTGCTGCATTATTGCCTGGACAACAAGGCGGCGTATCTGTATGCCTCCTCGGCGTCTGTTTATGGCGGTGGCCGCGTCTTCACTGAGACCAGGACGCATGAATCGCCCCTGAATGTCTACGGCTATTCGAAGTTCCTGTTTGACCAGTACGTGCGCCAGATCCTGCCCGGGGCTGCCTGCCAGATTGCCGGCTTTCGTTATTTCAATGTCTACGGCCCGCGAGAGCAGCACAAGGGCAGTATGGCCAGTGTTGCCTACCATCTCAGCCAGCAACTTGAACAGGGTGAAAATCCACGCCTGTTTGCAGGGTGTGATGGCTACGGTAACGGTGAGCAACGTCGTGACTTTATCTACATTGATGATGTGGTGGATGTGAATCTGTGGTTCCTGGATAACCCCGACAAGTCAGGCATCGTTAACCTGGGTACCGGCCGCTGCCAGAGTTTCAATGATGTCGCCCGGGCCGTGATTGCCTGGTATGGAAGGGGTGAGATCGAATACATCCCGTTTCCGGAGCATCTGCGTGGACGCTACCAGAGCTTTACAGAAGCGGATATCAGCGCCTTGCGCAGGCTTGGTTACAACAGGCCCTTCCAGTCCGTGGAGCAGGGCGTGCCGCTGTACATGGACTGGTTAAAGGCGCGAGGATAACCGCAAGCTGGCGTATTCCCCTGTTGAGGATACTCTACACAATCCTGCTTTACCTGCTTGCTCCGTTGGTGTTGCTGCGGCTCGCCTGGCGTGGTTTGCGGGCACCGGATTACTGGCGCCGCTGGCCGGAGCGCTTCGGTGTTATCGCGCCGGCACTGGGTGAACGGGTTGTCTGGATACACGCGGTATCGGTCGGCGAGGTCCAGGCGGCGGAGCCGGTGGTGCGCGCCCTGCTGGAAGAGCACCCGGAGTATTCCTTGCTCATTACCACGGTAACGCCGACGGGCTCAGCCCGGGTGACTGCCCTGTTTGGCGAGGAGGTGGCGCATGTCTATGCCCCCTATGATCTGCCAGATGCCGTAGCACGGTTTTTCAACCGCGTCCGGCCACAGCTCGCGATCGTCATGGAGACCGAGCTGTGGCCAAACCTGTTTCATTTCTGCCAGCAACGCGCGATTCCACTGTTGCTGCTGAATGCGCGCCTCTCGGAACGCTCGCTTGCCGGTTACCAGCGAGTGCGCGGTCTGGTGGGAGAGACGCTGGCTGCCGTCACGGCGATTGCCGCCCAGGGGGAGGCCGATGCGGGTCGCTTCGAAAGTCTCGGTGCGAACCCTGCAATAATCACGGTGACCGGCAACCTCAAGTTTGAGCAGCGGATACCGCCGAGCCTGCTGGAGCAGGCTGAAGTTCTGCGGCGTGACTGGGGGGTTGGCAGGCCGGTATGGGTCGCCGCCAGTACCCATGAAGGTGAAGAGGAACAGCTGCTGGAGGTGTTCCGACAGCTGCGCAAACGCTTCGGCGATTGCCTGCTGGTACTGGTGCCACGCCATCCGGAACGCTTCGGGGCCGTTGCAGCGTTGTGCAGGCAGCATGGCTACCAGACGGTACTGCGCAGTGAACATGCTGCTTATTCCGCCTCGACCAGTGTCTATGTCGCGGACACGATGGGCGAATTGTCGCTGTTATATGCGGCATCCGATGTCGCCTTCGTGGGTGGCAGTCTGGTTGCACATGGAGGACATAACTTGCTGGAGCCTGCGGCACTGGGGCTCCCGGTTGCCACCGGGCCGCATGTCTTCAACTTCAAAGAAATTTGCGAACTGCTGGTTGCTGCCGGTGCCGCGGTAAAGGTGGCGGATCGGGAGGAACTGCTGCATACACTCAGCCACTGGCTGGAGGATGCCAACGAGCGGCACCATGTCGGCCAGCTTGGCTGTCAGGTGGTGGCGAGGAACCGCGGTGCCCTGGAGGCCGTAATGGCCATCATTGGACGGTATTTATGATATGAATTTTGTAGGAG
>JAJDNX010000118.1 GCA_022340485.1 Gammaproteobacteria bacterium
AGGACCGGGATGATCATGCTCGTGCTGGGCAGTTTTCACCTCATCCTGCTTGGCCTGGACATCTATACCCCGCTGTTTGGCACCCACACAGGGATTGAGGCCGTCAGTTCCATGAAACGGGTCCAGTTGGGCTTGTGGCCCTTGTACGGGCTGTTGCTGCTCTGCGTCGAATTCCATGCCAGTGTCGGACTTTACCGTCTCATGGTGAAATGGGGCCCCGGTGCACGGATGCCGCGCACGACACTGCGCCGCATCGAGCAACTCATGTTCTGGCTGCTGCTGGGTCTTGGCATCCTTACCCTGGTGGTGCTGGCGGGCTGGCTGCCCCCGCCCCTGGCATTCCTGACGGCAGCTTGAATCCTGGTATGGAACACGTGGAAACCACAGATGTACTGGTGATCGGAGGCGGACTGGCCGGTGAGCGTTGTGCCATGGAGGCAGCCAGCGCCGGGCAGGATGTGGTGATCCTCTCGATCGTGCCTCCGCGGCGCAGTCACAGTTGTGCCGCCCAGGGAGGCATGCAGGCAGCGCTTGGCAATTGCCTGATGGCTAGGGGCGATAGTCCGGACATCCACTACCTCGATACGGTACGCGGCTCTGACTGGGGGGTTGACCAGGAAGTCGCCCGCATCTTTGCCGAAGAGGCACCTGTCGCGGTTCGTGAACTGGCTCATTTCGGCGTTCCCTGGACACGGCTTCGCCCTGGCAAGAATACCAGTTTCATTCAAGGCCGGCGTGTTGAACTTGATGAACCACAGAGCAAGGCCGGCTTGATCATGCAGCGGGATTTTGGCGGTACGGCCAAATGGCGGGCCTGTTATGCCGCTGCGGGAACAGGCCACGCGGTGCTCTATGCAATGGACAGTCAAGTGATCCGCCTCGGCATCAACGTGCGCGATCGCATGGAGGCCGTATCCCTGATTCATGAGGGTGGCCGCTGCTGGGGGGCCGTTGCGCGTTGTCTGCGCACCGGGCGGCACCGTGCCTTTTTCGCCCGGGCGACGGTGATTGCTACCGGTGGGTACGGCCGCATCTATGGACAATACACGACGAATGCAACCATCAACGAGGGTACCGGAGCGGCCGTGGCCCTGGACACCGGCATCGTCCCGCTTGGCAACATGGAGGCCATCCAGTTTCATCCCACCGGACTGGTACCCAGTGGCATCCTGGTCACCGAGGCATGCCGCGGTGATGGTGGCTATCTGCTGGACAGGAAGCTGCAGCGTTTCATGGTTGCAGCAGAACCTGAAAAGCAGGAACTGGCTAGCCGGGATGTTGTTTCCCGACACATGATGCAGTGCATGAAGGATGGCAGGGGTGTAGAGACTCCTTTTGGACGGCATCTCTGGCTGGATCTGCGTCATCTTGGTGAGCGGCACCTCGACAGCAAGTTGCGCGAGGTTCGGGACATCTGCCGAGATTTCGCCGGGCTGGACCCTGCAAAAGACCTGATCCCGGTGCGACCAACCCAGCATTACTCGATGGGTGGCGTGCGAGTCGACAAGGATGGTCAGGCCTATGGCATGGCCGGTCTGTTCGCCGTGGGTGAAGCCGCTTGCTGGGATATGCATGGATTTAACCGCCTGGGCGGCAACAGCCTCGCCGAAACCATCGTCGCCGGACGGATCGTTGGCCGTAGTGTCAGCGGCTTTGCAGCCGGCAGCAGTCTGAGTGTAGACACGGAGCTGGCGCTGGGTTGTGTCAGGGACGCTGAAGAGCGCAGCAGAAGCTGGCTGGCCCGCACCGGGACCGGACCCTGCGTTTATGAGATTCGCGACGCCATTGCGGAAACCATGGTCAACAAGGTCGGTATCTTTCGCGAGGGCAAGGAACTGCAGCTGGCGGTAGCGGAGCTCTGGAAGCACCTTGCCCGGATCGACCAGGCCGTGCTGCGTTCGAAAGCACCGGGGATGAATCCCGAATTATCCTTTGCCCTGCGCATCAAGGGCATGGCGAGACTTGCACTGGTCACGGCCATGGGTGCCCTCGCCCGTACCGAGAGTCGTGGCGCACATTTCCGGGTTGATTACCCGCTGCGCGATGATGCCAGCTGGCTGAAGCGAACCCTGGTGCGCTGGCACCGGGATGCTGCCGGGCCGGAATTCAGTTACGAACCCGTGGGGATGATCGACGTGCCTCCCGGTGAGCGTGGTTACGGTAGCGCAGCGCGTATCGAGATGACCGTGCCGGTTGCAGAGTACAATAGCCGCGTCGCAGCCGAACAGCAGCTGCAGGGGCGGCACGGCACCAGCGAACCGACGGGTTCCCGCATGAAATGGGGTGCCGCAACAGGCAACAAACCACCTCACGACACGGTAGGGGGAATGGATGAGTAAGCGCTCGGGACAGAAGCGCCGCCAGCTCCGCTTCGAGATATTCCGCTTCAACCCTGAAGATCCGGAATCCACGCCACATATACAGTGCTATCGACTCGACGAGACACCTTACCTGTCACTGTATCTCGCCCTCAACCAGATTCGGGAGCAGCAGGATGCCAGCCTGCAATTCGACTTTTGTTGCCGATCTGCGATTTGCGGTTCCTGCGCGATGATGGTGAATGGGCGCCCGTTGCTGGCGTGCCGAACCCTGACGAAAGATTTGCCGGAGCGGATACAGCTACACCCGCTTCCGGCGTTTGCCCTGATCGGCGATTTATCCGTGGATACCGGCAGCTGGTTCAGCGCAATGAACCAGCGGGTTGCGGCATGGATTCACGAACAACATCCCTTCGATCCGGATGCCCCCGAAGAACCGATGAACGACGATCTCGCCCAGGCCATCTACGAAGGGGATCGTTGCATCGAATGCGGTTGCTGCGTGGCAGGATGCGGGATCGCCAATGTGAAACCGGAATTCTACGGGGCGGCTGGCCTGAATCGCATCGCACGCTTCATGATCGATCCACGGGACCGGCGCGAAACATGCGACTGGTTCGAGGTGGTGTCCAGCGAAGAAGGCGTATTCGGTTGCGTCGGACTGATGGCCTGCCAGGATATCTGCCCCAGGAATCTTCCCCTGCTTGAGGTCCATGCCTACCTGCGCCGCCGCATGCTCGCAGGCCGGCGTTGTTGATGCAGACACCATGATGCGGTTGGCCCTGAAGGGAAGAAACCAGTCAATCCGCCTCGCCGCCTCCTGGCCAGCGCGGAAGGTGCAAGTGCCGCATACCATTCACAGGACCGGTTCTGCCGATTTCAATGGAATGGCTTCCCGTCCCGAACGGGCTCCAGCGATCAGGCTGGCAGCCTTACTTCCCATAGACCTCCTGTAGCAGTTCGACTAGCTGGTTCCAGGAATCGGCATCCGCTGCCGCATCGTACTTGAGCGGAAGACCAAATTGCTTGGCGTACTGGTCTGCAGCGGGGTTTGTAAACGCATGCAGCGCACCCGGATAGCTGACCAGCAGATAGTCAACACCTGCATCATCCATCTCGGCCTTGAAGGCCTCGACCTGGGCTGCCGTGACCATCGGGTCTGCCGCCCCGGTAAACACGGCAAGACGTGCCTTGACCTGACCTTTTTCTACCGGCTTGTCTGTCGCGACACTGCCGTGGAAGCTTGCAACCAGGTCCAGATCTGCACCGCTGCGAGCCATCTCAAGCACGATGCCGCCACCAAAGCAGTAACCAATGGCGGAAAGCTGTTCGGGATTCACCGTCTTTTGACTGGCCAGTGTTTCCATGGCGGCCTGGAAGCGTGCCCTGGCTTCATCCATATTGCTGCGCACGGCAGCGGCGAACTTTCCGGCATCATCCGGGTGGCTGGCCGTCTTGCCATCACCGTACATGTCCACTGCCAGTGCGGTATAGCCAAGCGCGGCAAGCATGTTGGCACGCTTGCGGGTGTATTCATTGTGGCCCCACCATTCATGCACCACGAGAATGCCGGGGCGCTTGCCGGTAATGGCGTCATCCCAGGCAAGGTAACCTTTCATCCGGGTATCGCCGGAGGTGTAGGTAACTTCCTTTCCGACGACAACAGCCTGTGCCAGCGGCACGCAGGCAAAAAACAGCAGTGCAGTGATGATAGCTTTCATGGAAGACCCCCGGGCTGATAAGCGTTGACAGCAACGTTACGGTTCCGCCGCTTGGCAGTCAAGCTGCCCGGTTACTTGCGGTAGCGGCTACCGGCGGGACCCAGCCACAAGGCCAATAAAGAGGAAGTCGTTCGCCAGCAATACCGCGTCGACCCGACAACGCCAGGTGCCGGCAAGACAGTACTAGCGCCGGGAGAGATCGATAATGCTGGCCAGCACCACTTGTTTGCCATGGTCCAGATACGGATTCAGGCCAACCTCGACCGGTATCCTGCGGCCATCGGCGGTAAGCGCCTCCAGTTTCCGGCCCTGCCCCATCTTGCGTACTTCGGGATGCCGCAGAAATCCTTTTCGCAGTTGCGCATGCTGTTCACGTTGACTGTCCGGCAACAGGCTGTCGACGGAGCGCCCGTTGAGTGCACCTTTGTTATAGCCCAGCATGGACTCTGCGGAGGGATTGCTCATGAGGATGATGCCCTCAGCGTCTACCACGACCATGCCAACGCTGCTCGCCTCGACCAGCAGCCGGAAACGTTCTTCCAGTTCCTTGAGACGCTCCATTTGGCTTGCATGCGCCCTGGCGTAGGCGACGTTGATATCCGCCTGTTTTTCCATCAGCTGGCCACGCAGGAAGAACAGCAGTCCCCAGGCATAAAACCCGAGCAGCAGGATCGCACCCAGCATGACGAGTACACGGCTGTCGCGACGCAATTCAGTTAACGCCCTGATTGGTTTGTGCGCCACCAGTTTCAGGGAAAGTTCGTCCGAATAGATGCCGGGAGCATCGATGTCGGTGCCCGATCCCAACGACACGCGGCGGATCGTCTCTTCCGGCGCCAGCGTCTCCCAGATCCAGAATCCATCTTTCAGTTCAGCGCTACTGGCATGACTGGTGGAAATACGATCCCACGCCGCGGGATGTTGCTTGGAAAACAGGTAGTCCGGCTCCAGCGCTGGCGTATTCATATCCTGCTGCTTGGGTGCAGTCAACCAGTAGCCGTCCTGGTTGACCAGGATGTACTCGGTGTCGATGTTCCTTTCGCGGGCACTGCGTATCGCAGCCAGCATGTAGCGCATGGTAAGGTTGATCACGAGGATGCCGCGGTGCTGTCCGCGACTATCTTGCAGCGGGGTGGCGACACGCAGTGTCGGCCTGAGGGGTGTCTCGATCTGGCCATTTTCCATGTTCAGATCAAGGCGGGAAATGTACAACTCGCCGACCAGGAGGGCATTGGCAGCCTTGAAATAGTAACGATTGCTTTTGTCCTGAAGGTGCTGGTCATCCACAGCGAAGAGACGCCCCTGGTCGCGCATGACACGAACCCGCTCGGTACCGGCTTCGTCGATCCAGCGTATCTGTTGATAGTCCGGGTTGCGCCGGGCCATGGTCATAAATACCGATTGCAGCGCTTGCCGGTTTCCTGGGGAAGGAGAGTCGATGGCATGAGCAAGGGCTGCTTCCCGTGCGAGGTCGCGCAGATGGTTTAAGGAGGAAGATGCCTCGGCTGCCAGGTAACCGCTGAGCTGCTGCAGGTTGGCACGCTCGGTGGCAATGATCTGGTCCAGCTGTGCACTGGTGCGCATGTCCGCGAAGGCGAAGGCGACGGCAAGGATGACCACGGCCACCGGCAGGTACAGGGTCAAAAACTGACGCATGGGGAAACGCAACCTTTGCCCGTTTCTTTCCAGTTCGTATTCGGTCTTTGTTGTCATTTTAGTGTAGCGAGAGAAACCAGCGCACTCGTGGCAACCAGCAGGTGTAATCCTGATAACGCCCTACCGGGCCAGTGCTCCAAGCAATGAAAAATTTCTTGCGTCCTTGGCTACTGGAAGGCTGAGGAGGACGTCCCCTGACCAGCAGCAGTCCCGGACAATGCGCCATCTTACTCTGTGCAACGCTAATCGCAACCGTGACCACCAGGCGGGGGATAAGCGCGAGTCGGTCGCCGGCCTGCCGTCTCGTGGTGGTCACAGCGGCGGCGGTTCCTGCCTGGCTGCCGTCGTTACTCCTTCGCCGTTTTCCTGCGCAGGCCATCACTGGCCGGTAGGAAGGTCTTTTGCAGGGCCGCATTCACGTGGCTACTCATCTGGTCGACACTTGCATAGTGCTTCTGCCGGAGCTGCTCGGCGAGGAGTGCCTGCTGCTCATGCAGCACTGCCAGAATCTCTGCCCGCATCTCTTCACGGTTTAGCACTTCGTCCAGTTCGACCAGTGCCTTGTCGACGGTAAACCAGGTAATCAGCCCGGCGCTCACACCGCAAAGAACGGCCAGTGGCCCGGTCGGGGCACAAAGCAGGGTGCCTGCCCCGGCTGACAGCAAGGTCGACGAACCCTTTTTGGCGAGTGTCTTGCCGGCAAGGGCAGCGCCGGTCTGGAACGACTTCTTGGCAGCGACCTTGCCAGCCACGGCGGCAGTGGTTTTACCGGCCAGCATTTTACTGGCGACGATACCCGCACCGACGCCGCTGGTCGCGGCGACCGATGCCCTCAGGGTGTCGTGATCCAGTTCCGCAAGTGGTGCTAACGTCAACTCGCCAATGCGGCAGTCCACCGTCTCCAGTTGCTGTCGCAGTAACGGCGCCAGCTCCGCAAATTGCCCGGTAGTCAACTGTTTCAGCCTGCTGTCCAGCCTGACAAGCCGGGGATCGAAACCGGTGTCCACAAACAGGTATTTCTCCAGTTGCTCGCGCATGGTCTGTGCCACGTCAGCTGTGAACACGGCGGCCAGCCGCTGGTATTCCCCCAGCACGGTGAAATACCAGTCCAGGTAGCGGTCAACGCCCTGCTCGACATCTGCGAACAGCCCGTCAAGCTGATCATCAACCTCTTTGTCCAAGGCCTGTACAGCCTGTTCACGACGAGCCGCCACTTCCCGATCCAGTTTTTCCTGCAAGCGCTGGCGCTGTGCCACGCTCGGTTTACACGGATCCTTCAGAACGGTGACATCCTGGTCGCCCGGGGCAAAGTCATCAGGGTCCAGCTGTTCGAGAACGAGCGATGCGTAAAAGAAAGGCAGTGCCAGCAGCAGGATGGTCACAAGGAATGCGCGTGACAGGGTACTGGCCTTGCCCTGCTGTTTCATCAGCCGTCGTTCCCGCACGATAGAGACACCCAGCAACAGCGCGGTAAACAGCCAGGCCACGGTAGCCGCACGCAACAGAAAGAAGGCCCAGCCAATGACCCTCGCAGCCGTGTCCGGCAGGTTCGGTATCAGCAACTGTGAGCCGTGCCAGGCCAGTGCCTCAAGCGCTGCCGCAATCGCCGCACTCGCACCCCAGAGCTGGCAGTGTGTCTGGGTGTATACCTCGCGGTAGGTCTGCTCGACCAGGAGATTCCACGCCAGCTGGCGGGTATCGGGCGCACCCACCACGGCGAAGTCAAGCAGCATGAAGACCGACGCCAGGACAATGCCATTGATCAGAAACAATGGCCAGCGACGCATAATGGCACCGACATGCTGCGGATGGATGCTGGCGGAGACCCCCCTCGCAACGGGGACATAAAGCAGTGCCAGAAACACCGCATCGGCCACCAATACCCACCAGTGCAGCGGTGACAGTTGGGAAGCAAGCAGGAGCAGTAGCCAGG
The DNA here is from genome assembly GCA_022340485.1 of Gammaproteobacteria bacterium. Lineage (GTDB taxonomy): Bacteria > Pseudomonadota > Gammaproteobacteria > UBA9214 > UBA9214 > UBA9214. The sequence goes on from JAJDNX010000118.1 coordinate 7,629, forward strand.
CAAGGCACAGGGAAAGGATCACCTCGAAACCCCGGGTAAGATTGCCTTTCCACAACAACCTTCTGAACAGGCTCGACGCCTGCATCACGCCATCCAGCACCAGGCGACGACGAAACAGGCGATACTCGATGCGGTAACGCCAGACAGGCCAGCAGACCAGACAGAGCAGCAAAAAGACACCCCAGCAGGGTGTCACGCGCAGGCTATGCGTAATGAAAAACAGGGCTGCTACGGCAAGCAGCAGCCACAGGGCATGTCGGAGGACATGCAACATCCCCTGCCCTCTGCCCGGCCGGTTTGTATCGACGGATTGTCGTGAAGGACCATGCATGTAGAACAGGACAGGAAGGCCTAGCGGGTAACGGACTCCGGCGAGTAGGTATCGAATTTCTGCTGTGGCATTAACACATCGAAATTGCGCTCGCCATCGCGTATCTTCAACAGGCCCTTCAGCTTACGGTAGCGAGCGAAAATCACGCCATCACGGGTCTGCTCGGTAATAATACCCTTGGCGCCTACATCAATTTCGTCACTGCCGGCAAAGGCGTAGGGAAAGACAATCCGGTTCTGCTGCATCTCCATGCTTGCCTCGCCCGTGATACTGCCGACGGTAAGCAACTTTTCTATCCAGCCGTACTTGTTCCTTTGATTGGACAGCATGGCAACGATCGGGGTGGAATCCTTCATCTCGATGTCGGCTTCCGCCTGCAAATGCACCGGCTTTTTCCACACGGTATTTGCCCGGGTGAAACTGACCCTGGCATTCCAGTCCGATTCCTGCAGTGTTTTCGTGTTACCCATGACCTTGACATTATCCAGCACCAGCGTTGATCCCGAGATATCAAAATCCATGTTTTTCGGTATACCACCGGCAACATTGATATGCACCGTCACATCAGCGGACAGCTCCTGCTCGTCAAGCCGGCTGCGCAATTTGCTGGTCTTCAGGGTAACATTGCCGCGAGCTGCCTGTGGTTCCAGCCTGATATCGGCTGCCAGATCTGCCTGCCCACCGAGAAGACGCAGTGGTGAATTCTCTGGCAGGTACAGGTTGTAAACACTCATGTCCCTGACGATTGCCATGGGGATGCGCAAATGCAGGGCGAGATCTTTTCCCGGACCGTCAAAACCGAGATCGCGTGCAGCGGCCTGCAACTGCATTTCCACATGGTCAATAACCGCCTTGTCTTCCTGACGTCGCTTGAGAAATGCATTTTTCAGTAACACATCAACCGTGGCATCCGGTTGCCTGCCCCCTTTATCGAGCCTCAGCAACACGGACCCCTCACCCGCGGCAAGGTAGTCAAGCACCTTCACAGCCAGATCTTTTGGCAATAATTCCAGCTGCGTACCGGCTGCCAGCCAGCCGTCCTGCAACCGCAGCGTGGCCTTCAGGTCTCCGCTACCGGTTATTTCCGTACGGTACTCGTTCTTTAGCAACTGGTTCAGCCAACCAAGATTGGACACACTGCCCGTCAGTACCAGTTCACCATCGGTGTGTTCCAGCAGCTGCCGAGTGTTCTGCTCTCTGACTCCCCACAGCAGACCACTTTCTGCAATGGCATCGCGGAGGTGGAATTTGAGCAGGCCTTCCTCCACTGCCAGCAGCGTCTGCCAGGTATCGGACTCACCCTTCTGTCCGTTCGCAAGCCGCGCATTGGACAAGCGGAGGTATGACCCCCCCACATCAATCCCCTCCGAACCATCCGCGGGTGTCTCCGTCAGCAGCGCTATGTCCACATCTGCCTTGAAACGGTAATCCTTGATACCGACATCCGCATCGTCGGCATCCAGCTTGAGATCGGCGTGGAGACTCACACGGTCCAGTATGCCCTTGCCATGCAGCACGCCCTCCCCTCCGTGGAAGCGCAGTCCGAGCTTATCCGGCAGGTAATGCTGATACACGGCCAGATCAGGAACCGTAACCGCGGGAATGGTTACCGCCAGGTAGCTGGCGTGCGGCGGTTCCCCGCCTGGTGGAAACAGGTTAGTGTCACCCCTGACACCCACAAGCAGGCCCTCACCGGCAAACAGGGGGCGAACCTCACCGATTCGTTGCGCGATGAGTTCCCTGAATTGCACGGAAACCGCCAGCGTGTCCGGTGCCTCGGTGCGGACATCCAGCTGCACCGTGCCGCTGCCGGAGGCGCGATGATCGAGCAATTCCAGTGACAACTCCGGGGCGTCCACGTCAAGCCGGGTGCCTGCCAGCAAGGTGCCCCTCGCAAAATTCAGGCGGCCTTCCACATGGCCACGTCCCTCGAGATGCATACCCTCGAAGTGACGCAGGTACAGGTTCAGAAAGGCCAGGCTATCGACATCACCACTCACATTGGCATCCAGCGTCAGGTACGGGAGCGCAGCGACTCCCTTGTGTTGACGTGGTACAAACTCTGCGAAGCCGATAGCTCCGTTCACAGCGAAACCTTTCAGGGCATCCGCATCACCCTGGATGACAATCCTGTCGATGACCACGTCGGCCTTGCCGTTGTCCAGCGAAAAGGGGCCACCACGCGTGCGGTATTTGAAGTCGCACCGCAGGTCTCCCTCAATGACGCCACTTACCTGGTAGAGCCAGACCGTATGTGTGCCACTGACGCGGGCATCCGACACACTGACGGTCCAGGGACGCTTGCCGGTTGGCAGTGGTTCTGCATCATTGAGTTCGCGGTTGCTGATAGGCGGGAAGAACTCGCGCCTATCCGCATAGTCATTATCCGGCCTCAGACGCGGACGCTGGAAATAGACGACGTCCCTGCCGCGGATATCGTGCAGGTTGACGCGCTTCAGTAGCAGTGGCAGCAGGGAGATCGAGGCAGAGCCCTCCGGTAGTTCCAGCTGCCATTGCTGCCGGCGACTCTGGCCATTCGCGAACACACCCCGTGCATGCACCCTGAACGGATACCAGGTCCATGCCTCGTCCCAGGTGACTTCGAATTTATCCGGGCGGATTTTATTCAGCAGTGTCTGCGTCATCGGCAAGCGCAGGGCCAGATTTCCCAGTACCACGTAGACAAGCTCAAGAACGACAACGGTAATTGTTATTCTTTTTAGCCAGGGATTCATATTCAAAGGGGACTTCGCCAGGTACAAAGGAAATAATGTACCACGAAAGTCAAATACCGAGGTGGTGTGACCGGTTGTTGTCGACCTGCGGAAATACCCGCCATTCAGCCAGTCGAATGAGGATCGAGGATTCTGAGGGACAGAGGGAGCCGGCCGATAAGCCGGGTTTTGTCGTGGACAGTCATTCATCTGGACACTGCGTCACCGCAGGTCTCAAGCGACCTACCCGGGAACCATGCGGGCCGCACGAACGTTCCCCTATTTGGTCTTGCTCCGGGTGGGGTTTACCGTGCCACGCCTGTTACCAGCCGTGCGGTGCGCTCTTACCGCACCATTTCACCCTTACCCGCACGTATGCAGGCGGTATATTTTCTGCGGCACTTTCCATAGGCTCGCGCCTTCCAGGTGTTACCTGGCACCCTGCCCTGTAGAGCCCGGACTTTCCTCCCCGTCCGCAGGGACGGAGCGACTGTCTGGCCGACTCCCGATTAGCAGTATAGTGGAATCCGGCAGCGGTGGTCTCATTCTTTATGGCGATAGGACTGGCGGGTGCCGCGAAACAATCTGCCAACGAGTCGATTGAGGAGATGGTTACGCTTCAGGCCCGGGATTAAAGCATGTTTTTCGCGTAACACCAGTTGCTGCTGCAGGCGCAGCAAGCCGTTATGTCCCGGGTCAAGCTTCAGTCCGCGGCATAATGCCATGTAGCTACTCTCACGAAAACCAAGGCGATGCTCGGCCATGGCGAGGTTGTAGTACACCTCGGCATCCCGTGTCTCGCCAACCGCAGCCTTACGACACAGCTTCACACCGTTACTGTCACCCATGTAGACGCGCGACAGACCATGAAATGAGGTGTAGCGGCTCTGATAGATATCATCCATCTCGGCGCACTCATCCGCGGTACGGAAAAACAGCAGCGCAGCTTCAAAATCATCACTGCGAAAGCACTTGAGGCCCTCCAGGAAATCACCCCGCAGGTGCTGTCGTTTACCGGACTCACGCGCGCCGGAGTGGTTAGCCAACTCTCCCCCCTGTACGTACGGATATGCTCACCTGCATGAGTGGCAGCTTGTATTAGCAACCGACAAACTACACACTACCCTCCAATCCTTGTGGAGAGTAACCCGTTTGTTTAAAAAGGCAAGCGGCCGCCATTGCTACACGTGCCAAAATACCGACACTGCATGAAAATTCTTTTTGCCAGCTCTGAAGCGCACCCGATGATCAAGACCGGCGGACTCGCCGACGTGGCCGGCAGCCTGCCCCGCGCGATCCGCAAGCTGCGTCATGACATCCGGATCGTCATTCCCGCCTACCAGTCGGTGCTGAAACAGACGGGGAAATATACCCTGGTTGCACACCTGGATCTCGAGGGCGTCAAGCAACCGGTACGCATCCTCGCCGGCCGGCTACCCGACAGTACCGTCACGGTGTACCTGGTTGATTCACCGGAACACTTCGACCGTGCCGGTAACCCCTACACCATGAAACAGGGCAGTGCCTGGCCAGACAATGCCGAACGCTTCACTGCCTTTTGCCGCGCCATCGAGGCACTGGCACTGAATGCCGCCGACCTCAACTGGCAACCCGATATTGTTCACTGCAATGACTGGCAGACCGCACTGGTTCCACCACTGCTGCAACGCCACCACCACCATCCGGTGACCCTTTTCACCATCCACAACCTCGCCTACCAGGGCCTGTTTGACTGGAAGGTCTTCAAAAACCTGGAATTACCCGCAGACTTCTGGTCAACAGAGGCATTGGAATTTCATAACCAGTTTTCCTTCATCAAGGGCGGGCTGGTGTTCGCAGACTGGATAACGACCGTCAGTCCCACCTATGCAGAAGAAATCCAGACGAGAACTTATGGTTATGGACTGGAGGGACTCATCCGTCACCGCAGCAACAACCTCACGGGCATTGTCAACGGTGTAGATTACGGTGTCTGGAACCCGGGACGCGATCCGTTCATAGCGGCGCAGTACAATATTCGCTCACTGACGGACAAGCTGAAAAACAAACGGGCCCTGCAGCAACACTTTGAGTTGCCCGTCGCAGACACGACCCCCGTGTTTGCCGTCATCAGCCGCCTGGTCGAGCAAAAAGGCATCGACCTGATTCTGGAGATTGTACCGAAACTCGTGATGCACCGGGCGCAGTTAATCGTACTGGGCAGTGGCGACAGCAAGCTCGAAACCGCCATTCAGTCTGCCGTCAAGACCTACCCGCAACACGTTGCTGCGCATATCGGTTATGACGAGCCGCTGTCTCACCATATTGAAGCGGGCGCGGACATCTTTCTGATGCCTTCGCGCTTTGAACCGTGTGGCCTCAACCAGATCTACAGCCAGCGTTATGGTACGGTGCCGATCGTACGCCACACGGGCGGACTGGCCGACACGGTGACGGATACCACACCTGCAAGCATTGCAGCAAAAACAGCGACCGGTTTCAGCTTCACCCCTGTCACGGCAATGGCGCTGCTGGGAGCGGTAGAACGTGCACTTCGGTACTATCAACAGCCACAGGTCTGGGAACAGCTGGTAAGCACCGGTATGCGCCAGGATTTCAGCTGGAGACACAGCGCGCAACTCTACATCGATCTCTACAAAAAAATCCTGGCGCAGCGCGTCGTTGGGGCGGGCACTTCACGCTAGACCCGCCTGTCCTGGCAGGTGGTCAGCAGCCGGATAGCGAATTAGATCTCCCCGGCAACTGCACACCCCCGCAAGGAGTTACCGATTCGCTTCCATCCTGCAGACACCCTCCTGTGCGCAAGGGTCGCAGCGTCACAGGCTATGGTGTTGTCAGTGGGCTGTGCTTCCTTCCAGGCACCTTTGCAACCTGGGGGATCAAGCCCTGGCTTTTCCTGGTAGGCATTACGTCTGTTCCCCGGTCGATGGGAGACTGCTCCAGGGCACAGCGCGGTTCTTGCACTTCAGCCTGAAGTAGCGGGCATCCTCGAGTCGAAGCGCCGTGAACCGTCCACCGTGGGCGCAACCTGTGTCCAGTGGGATGACACCCGCTGCCCTTCTGGCCGTCGGCGTGATGACCAGTTTCGCCCAGTGCCCGAAGAGAATCTGTAACGGTTTGCTGGCGCGCTGCGGGATCTGGAACCAGGGACGCGAGCGTTTTTTCGCTGCCGCTACCTTGCGCCGTTTTCCCGTCAGATCGATGCGGCCATTGCGGTCACACCAGCGCAGCTGGGTAAAACAGTTGGTGATGAAGCGCAGACGTTCCCAACCCTGCAAATCATCCCGCCAGCACAGCGGCCCGTCTCCCCGCAGGTGCAGGAACAGGTCCTCGTAGTCGACATTCTGCAGCACGGTCTCCAGCTCACGGGCACATTGACGGGCTTTCTCCAGATCCCACTGGGGCGGGAGTCCGGCATGGATCATCGTGAACCCCAGGGACTCACTGTGGTGCAGGATCGGCTGATGGCGCAGCCAGAACAGCAGCTCTTCGCAGTCGGGGGCATCTAGGATCTCGGCAATGGTGTCCTTCTTGCGGATCCTGACGGCCCCGGCAGCGGCAGCCAGAAGATGCAGGTCATGGTTGCCGAGCACACTGATCGCGGCGCTGCCGAGGCCATGCACAAAGCGCAACAGCTCCAGTGAATTCGGCCCCTTGTTCACGAGATCGCCGGTAAACCAGAGACGATCAATATCCGGATCGAAATCAAGTTTCTCCAGCAGCCGCAGCAGGTCATCGAAACAGCCCTGCACATCGCCGATGGCATAGGTACACGACACACCTTGCCCCGGCACTCCCCGTGTCGGCAGGTCAAGGTTCGCATTCCAATGGTCGGTTTTGTCGTTCACGCCGGTAACCCCCTGACTGGTTCGGGTAACTATAACCGCATGCCGGGCGACACGGCCAAACCGGTTCGTGATACAGCGCAGCGCTGCCAGGACCAAGAGCCAGCCCTGCACCCGGGCTGCATGGGATTTTACAAAATCAAGCGGACCTGGCCGGTTCCTTGTGCACGCCTTGCGGGGATGGAATGCAGACTCGATTACTTGCTACTATCCCCGCAACTACCTGACATTGTTCCAGCCGAAAACCTGCCTGCCATGGCCACACACACACAACTATCCCCCAGACAAATACTTGACGAGCTGTCCCGTGATGTCATTGGACAGGACCAGGCCCTGCAGGACATGTCGGTTGCGATTTACAAGCATCTTATCGAGCATTCATCACGCAATGTGCTGATGATCGGTAATTCGGGCACCGGCAAGACCACGATTATGCGTTCGGTGGAGCGGTTTTTCACCCAGACCGAAGGCTTCGAGAAGTACTCCACGATCATTCGTATCAACGCCAATCTTGTCGCGGATCTCGCCACTCGTGGCAAGCAAACCCATATTGTCATGGACAGGCTGGCACGCCAGGCAGCGAATCTCCTCGGCGAAAGGGCGGATCTCGAGACCATGAAGGCGTATGTCTCGCATGGTATCGTTTGTGTGGATGAAGTGGACAAGATCCGCTCGGTGATTGGTGGCGAGCCCAATGTCAAGGGCATTGTAGCCCAGGACAGCCTGCTGACCCTGATGGAAAACGAGGTTGTGCAGGTCGACATGCCCTATTTTGAAGCCGGCGACTGGCATTCACAAAACACGACCATCAATACCGAGCATGTCTTTTTCGTCGCCGGTGGCGCGTTCGAGGAACTGTATGACCAGGTCTACGAACGCGTCACGAAGAAATCGGGGGCCGACAAGTTCTGGCGCCTGGAGCCTCGTGCCGATGGCAGCCTGGACAGAAGATTCATATTCGACCTTGCACGCTACATGTCGCAGGAAGACATGTTCCACTATGGCATGACACCCCAGTTTCTGTCCCGCTTCGATAGCGTTGTCATGCTGTCTGATTTAAGTGCACCTCACCTGGCCACGATATTCCGGGATACCCAGGGCGCCATCTGGCCCGCCGCCGTTGATTATTTCAGGCACGCCGGCATCACCCTCACTATCACCACAGAGGCGATCAACATGATCGCCGATCTTGCGGCCAGAAAGAATCGGCTGGGCGCGAGGGCCTTGCGAGAAGTCTTTGGAAACATCGTCAAGCGCCTCGAATTCGACCCATTCGCCACGGGCCTGGTTCGGGAACAGGATGGGCAACAGGTGCTTGAGATCACCAAGGAAGTCATCGAAGCCGCCCAGCCATCGGGGTAATCCTGTCCGGATCCAGTTTCCCTCGGCCGCTCATTGAGCATTCATCGCCGCACTCGCAGCCTCCCTCCACTGTGCACATTCGCTTCAGGAAGAAATCGAAGTTCAGCGGACCGCGGAGGGTGCAGCGGGATCACGGGATCTGAAGATTATTAGGATTGATACTACGCTCCACGGTAGTCACCCGGCTGCAGGCAGGGTAAAGCCAAACAAGGCACCGTTGCGGTACGATTTGTCAACCCACAGCTTTCCACCATGGGCCTCGATGATCGTTCGACTCAGTGATAACCCGATCCCCATACCGGTTTTCTTACTGGTCTGGAACTGATCAAACAGTCTGTCTGCAATCGAGGTCTCTATTCCAGACCCATTATCCGCAACCGTCACCTCAATCATGTCATTTGCGGCCAACCGGGTTTGTATATCTATCCTGCCTCCCTGACTATTTTCACTTCCGATCGCCTCCAGACTGTTACGCAGCAGATTGATTAACACCTGTTCAATCTGGATCTTGCCTGCCTTCACGTGACGTGCCAGCCCACCGGGACGGAACTGGATGGTTACGCCAGCCTGCTGCACTTCCCATTTGAGAAAGGTAATGACATCCCGTATCAGCTGGTTCAGATCGAGGGTCTCAATATTTTGTTCTTCCTTGCTGACAAATTCACGCAGATGACGAATGATGTCACCGGCACGATGTGCCTGTTCCGTGGCACGTAACAGGATTTCACCAAGTTGCCGAGGCGCTGCGGGCCATGAGTTCACCAGTGTCTCTGCGGTGCCACAATAACTGACCAGCGCGGTCAGCGGCTGATTCAGTTCATGCGCCATTCCGGTTGCCATTTCTCCCATGGTACCCAGCCGCATGATATGTGCCATTTCACGCTGCTGGCGCAGTGCTTTCTCCTCGGCAAGCTTGCGCTCGGTAATGTCCTGCCCGGAAGACAGGGTTCCGGTAATTTCGCCCTTCCTGTCGGTTTCCATGTCGTTGTTCCAGACAATGTAACGGGTCTCGCCATTTTTTGTCAGAACACTGCTTTCGTAAGTTCTAAAAGGGTCATGTTCACCTGCGATAATCCTCCTGAAGTCCGCGTAGACTCGATCCCGTTCTGTATCCGGCACAATGGTCTCAAACCAGTTTTTCCCGAGCAGTTCACTCTCGCGGTAACCCAGGATTTCGCATCCCCGGCGGTTCAGCAGCGTGATGTTGCCATTGCGATCCAGACCCACAATGATGGCCCTGGCGATTTGCAGGTAACGTTCAGCGCGTACAATCTCATTACGAAAGTACAGTCGCGCGTACACCATCATCACCATGAAGCTAAAAAAGGCAATCAGTGCGGTTACACCCAGTTTCCACCAGCTGATCGCCCCCCAACCCAACTGATACTCTGCAAACAGGATAAAAGGCTGGCTGGCAGAATTCAGTGTCATGGTTTCCTGTAATCGCGGAAAGACGATTGACTCCAGCCGGCTGGTCGGTGGTGATTCATGCAGATGCAGATACCCGCGAGGATCTGTTTCGCTGAAGTCGGGGTGAAACAATACTTCACGCATCCCTGGCTGCGGGTGAACCTCCCGCTCCAGCAGTGTATCCGCACGAATAACCAGGACGGCGAATTCACCCTCTGCCCCACTTCCGTAGGAAGCGGGCAGCATCTTCCCTTCAGGCAATGGGACCGGCCGGTGGATGATATAGGCGAGTTCCCCCTCTACCAGGGTGAACGGCTCACTGGCCACAGAACGATGTTGCGTCTCTGAATCATGCAAGGCACGCATAAAGAAATCATTCGAACTGAGGTCAAGACCCAGCACCTTCCGTGACTCTTCCGGAAACGGCTCCATGAACACGATCGGCATGTGATAGGGCGTTGCGGCAACGCGTTGCCATTGACGATCTGACCCGTAGCTGAATCCCTTTACCTTGAAATCAGGATAGAAATTATCCCGGTAGTAGTCCGTGAATACAGTGAGCCTGTCATGGGGAACCTTTTCGACGACCTCAAACATGAAAATCTGGGGATACTGTTCAAGCATTTTCTGTGCATAGCGACGAACGCGGTCTCTGCCAGGATCGTTCTCAACACTCACCACAGCCGCAAAGCCTTCCAGAATTGACTCGATAACCTGTACCCTGTTACTGGCCTGTTGGAAGTGCACATTCACACTTTCCTTGAAGCTTGTCTCAGCCCTCCGCAGATCCAGCATGACCACTAGAGACGTGACCGTAATGAACAGCAGGAACCAGATCAGAATGACCGCACGGTAAATGATTCGCTGATTGCGCAAGTGATCGTTAGCCGTGCTGCTCATGTTTTCAGGGGAGTCGGGTTGTTGTGGGGACGAGCATTCAACACCGGCAGTAACCGGCAGTAAACAGCCGCACCCATCCGCATCAACAAGGTTCTCACGGATGCACCTCTGTCCTCATTCCAGCGTCTTCTGGAAGAAACACACGCTGCGCGGCATGAAGAAGTCAGCAGGATTCCGAACTTCCGGATAAAACCTGATACTTGAGCTGTAACCGCCTGGGCTGCCGCCTTCACCCCACCCTGGGTTCATGAATGGCCCGCAACTTCCGTGAACACATCGGTAGATCTCGGGCACAGCCACCAGGATTTCAGTTTAACGTCCCGGGAGGGGATCACCCGGCAGGTACGGGTTTCTTCTTGGTATGTAGATTTCCATCACGCCGTTGTTCGTACTCGTCGTCATACCGCTCCAGTCGGCATCATAGGGAAGTCGCAACTGCCTGCGGAATTGCATCTGCCACTGCGAGACACTAGCGGCGTCCGGGCGATGCGACTGATAGCGTTCACGCTGAGCGACTTGCAGCACCAGTCGATTCCCCCGAACGTATGCCTGCACATCCCCGGGGCTCAGACCATCCAGATAGACACGAACATAATAGCCATCCTCATTTTCCCCTTTTTGCAGACGCAGGTGGCCCGCGTAGTGAAAACCAGTCAGTGAGTCCGGATAAGGTCGGTCGCTCCAGCCGCTGCGATCACCAGGGTAGCCGTAACCCCACACCGTCACGGGTAACAAGGTGGCAAAGAGGATGCTGGTCATCAGCAAACGGGGTTTCTGTTTCATGGTTCCTACCTCTGTATCAGTCAATTCGCAATACTGGCTTCCCGCCGCGCCCGGAGTCGCCAGGGCCACACTTGTCCGAAGTCACCGGCATGATGCCAATGCAGCCAGTCAGACCGGCGGGAAGAAATTCAGGCTAGTTTCTGCTCTCCATGAACAGGATCCAGACTGCCCCCTGGTCCACATCACCATCGTCATCACCGGGAGCGCCAACCGCCAGATCCGCAAGATCGCGGTTATCGAGATTACCAATACCGCTAATCGCGGCGCCGAAGCGATCGTCGGCGCCCAGGTTGCCGTCGAAACTCCCTGCACTCTCGGATACCTTTTGCCAGGCATCCACCTTGCCGTCCGTTTTCATGATCAGAATCCAGATCGCGCCCGCGTTGTTCGCGCCATCATCATCATTCGGGGCACCTACCGCCAGATCCGGGATACCATCGTTATTCATATCGCCAATATTTGCAACGGCACTGCCGAAACCATCATTGTCAGAAAGACTCCCTTCAAAGCCGCCGTCACCATCCGCGATCCGGGTGGATTTCCGAACCCGGGCATCCTTATCGAGGAACAGTACCCAGACCTCCCCCCGATCGCTGCCACTCTTGTCCCCCCCCGGTGCCCCGACCACCAGGTCGGGAATGCCGTCATTATCGAGATCACCCATGCCGGCAACTGCCGCACCGAAATGATCCTCGGCATCCAGGTTGCCGTCAAAACCTCCCTCTTTGTCAGATATTTTCTGCCAGGCCGCAACCCGGCCATCCGACTTCATGAACAGGATCCAGACCGCACCGGCATTGTCGGGACCGTCATCATCATTCGGCGCGCCGACGGCCAGGTCCATAATCCCGTCGCCGTTGATGTCACCGATGGCAGCTACCGCACTGCCAAAGCGGTCATTGTCATCAAGGTCACCTTCAAAATCTCCCTCGCCGTCCGCGATCCTCTGCTCCTGCCGGACCTTCCCCTCGCTATCAAGAAACAATATCCAGACCTGCCCACGATCCGGTCCATTATCGTCACCCCCGGGCGCCCCGACCGCCAGGTCGAAGGCACCATCGCCGTTGAGATCCTCCAGCCCCGCAAGCGCACTGCCAAACAGATCGTCATCATCGAGATTTCCAGCAAAATCGCCTGCATCGCTGGAGATCTTCTGTTCCATGTCGACCCGCCCGTTGTCGTCCATGAACAGCATCCACACGGCACCCCGGTTGTCGCCCCCGTCATCATCGAAGGGGGCACCCACGGCGAGGTCCCTGACACCGTCTGCCTCCAGGTCGCCGGGATCCGCGATGGCACTGCCGAATTGATCGCCGCTGTCTAGATTGCCGTCAAAATTGCCGCTGTCCGCGGAGATCTTCTGCTCATCAGCCACCCTGATCCGGGTATCCGTGCTGCCACTACTGGAATCGTCTTTGGAGCATTTGAAGCCACTGGAGCCAATGAGCAGCAGGCTGGATAGCACGATTAGCGCACGGGTAGTGAATGTAGTAAAGGCCATCGTTATACCTCACGGCTTCTTTTGGCAGGGATGCACCGCAACGCGGTGTTTGCCCGTTTTCTGCAGGCACCTGTCTGTGCAGATCTTCTTTATTTACAATAGCACAGTTGTAAATAGCCTGACTCTGCAACGCTAGCAGATCAAGGCACGCTTACAGTTGACTTTAATCAAGACAAGCCCATATCGCCACGTCAGCCTGTTTTTGGCGGGTACCGGAATTGAGGGTCACGGCAGACTGTCTATCTGAAGTACAAATCCCTGCACGTGGGACAGGATTTATCGATGGCGCGCCCTACTGCCCGTGTCCGGCCAACTTCGCCTTAGCAAGCAGCCCCCGATTCAGGTTGCACCGGAAGCGCGGAGAACCGGCTGGAACAGGCAACGGTATTGGCCGGTTGTGAGGCCCGTACGGCGTTTGAACAACCTGCGAAAAAGGCGTTGTCAAGTCAGACGCGGATAATCTGGAGCGCCTGCAAGGTCTTAGCGCCTGTTCCCCCCTGCTGAATACCATCAATCAGGGTAGGAAGGTAGCGATTCAGGTCTTGGGTGAATACTCCACCGGCCTAAGCCGGTGGCTTCGGGTTACGGCTAAAAGCCGGATTGATCGGCCCTTCGGCCGATTCAATCCCCTGCCCTGGAGCCCAGGTCGCCGCCAGTTTACTTTGCCAGGCTGGATGTTTTGCTACGGGCTTTCTTGGCAGCCGGTCTCTTGGCAGGTTCCTTTGGTTTCGCCGGAGCGGCCTTCTCCATCAGCCGATGGTTGACCAGCTTTTCTGCAATGGCCCAGTCCTCTTTGGAATCACCACCCTGGAAGCCACGTCTTTCGGCAATCAGATAGGCCTCCTCTGCAATCAACCGCTGACGATATTCAGTATCCACACTGGTGCCATGCTCCGGGGTTTTGTGGGACTCGATCCTGGTTTTGAGCCTCTCGACTGCCTTTTCCAGTGAGGCTTCCAGTTTACGTTCCAGCTGCTGCTCCAGCTCCTGAACACGTGCATGCACTGTTTCCAGCTCCTCTGACAATTTCTTCAGTGTCAGTTTCTCCGTCATCTTCATCTCCTCCGTTTCCTGCCAAATACATGGCAATAGGGTTGTACCTCAGCAACCACTCCGTGGGTGTAGATCGCTGTATTGCCTGACCACTCAATACCCCCGCCAGACGGGTCAGGTATCGCCCGACAGGCGTGATTATTCATGGCAAGGCCTGCTAATTCAAATCTAATTATCCTCAGGCATTGTTAATTTTTTGTTACCCTTTGCTATAGCGGTTGTAGGGAAACACAAGCAGCCACTCAGGTGGAATATCCCGACGATGGGGAAGCACGCACAACGCGCTGGAGGGATCCCTGGCCGAAATATGTGGCACAGGAATACTTCGTAGTGGCAGCGGGAATTGTGCATTGAAGCACTTGCCGATGACGCACCCATTCTTCAGCAAACGGATTTAGTAGCGGAATCCTCGACAACCCGTATAATCCTAGCTCCCGTACCAGCACCGGCCGCACACAAGTGTGGCTTTTTTATGTAGATGGCCAAGAAGTCAACCACGGACATGCAACTACCCGACGACACGGAACTGCGTAGCCGGGTTCGCCTGTTTGGCAACATGCTGGGTGAGGTACTGCTTGAGCAGGCCGGCGCGGATGTTCTCTCGGCCGTCGAAACTCTGCGCAAAAGTTACATACGATTACGCAAAGTGGATAACGCCGCCTTGCGCGCGCGCCTGTCACGCATCATCGACAACCTCACCCCTGACAAACTCACCGATGTGGTTCGTGCCTTTAATCTGTATTTCAGTCTGGTCAATATTGCCGAGGAATCCTTCCAGCACCGGCAACGGCGCCAGCAGGCGCGCAGGCACGGTGTACCCAGGATCGGCTCTTTTACCAAGACTCTGCAGGAATTTCACAATGAAGGGGTGACGCTGGAACAGCTGCAAAGCCTGCTGGGCGAAACACTCTATATGCCGGTTTTCACCGCACATCCGACGGATGCAATTCGTCGTACGGTGCTGTATGCGTTGCGGCGCATCTTCATCACCAGCGAGCAACTCGATGACCGGCGCCTCAGTCACGAGGAACGGGAGGACATACGCCACTCGTTGAAACAGCAGATTCAGGTGCTGTGGAAGACCGATGAAGTGCGCGTCAACAAGCCCACCGTCGAGGATGAAATCCGTAACGGCCTGTATTTTTTCCGGGAAAGCCTGTTTGAGGCCGTGCCGGAAACCTACCGCCACCTGGAGAAGGCGATCCACCGTGTTTATGGCACAGCCGACCAGGCATCCTCAGCGGGTATCACGGTACCCGGCGGGCTCATTCGCTTTGGATCGTGGATTGGCGGTGATCGCGACGGCAACCCGTTTGTGAAGCCGACTACCACCGTGCTGGCGCTGCGCATGCAGATGCGCGAAGTCCTGATTGCCTACCTGCACGAGGTCGAAGAACTGTCTTACCGGCTGACCCACTCCTCCTTGCTGTGTGACTTCTCCCCCGCCTTCATGGACAGTCTGAGGGCGGACGAACAGCGTTTTCCCAATATCCTCGAGGACCTTCCTGCAGACTATGTAAACGAACACTACCGGCGCAAGCTGCGCATTATGCGCCGCCGCCTGAAGATGAACCTGATCGCCGTCAGTGAGCGCCTGCAGCAGCCGGACACGGATCCGGCCAGCCAGACCATCGGCTATGCCAGCGAGCAGGAATTATTGCTCGATCTGCAGCTGATTTACGACTCGCTGGTTGCCGGTGGCGATGCCACCATGGCCGACGCCCGCCTGAAGGACCTGATGCGCCTGGTGGAAACCTTCGGTTTCTACCTGATGCACCTGGATATCCGCCAGGAATCAACGCGACATACCGAGGCCGTGAGCGAGATCCTGAAACACCTGCCGGATGACATCGACTATGCCGCACTCGAAGAATCCGCACGGCAACAATACCTCACCACGGCACTCGCGACGGCACCACCTGCCCTGGACCGCACCGCTCTGTCTGAAGACACCCGCGAGACACTGGAAGTGTTTGAGGTCATGCGCCGCATGCAGCACGAGGTCAGCCGCAATGCCTTCGGCAACTATGTGATCTCGATGACGCACACCGCCAGCCATATCCTCGAGGTGATGTACCTGGCCTGGCTAAGCGGCCTTGCCGGCAGGCACCAGGACGAATGGTTTTGCCATATCCGCATCAGTCCGCTGTTCGAGACCATCAATGACCTCGATCATGCGCAGACCATCCTTACACAACTGCTGGAAAATGAAACCTACCGTGAGCTGCTCAACAAGGCCTGCCAGTGCCAGGAGGTCATGCTGGGCTATTCCGACTCCTGCAAGGACGGCGGGATTCTTGCTTCGAACTGGCGGCTCTACGAGGCACAGAAGCAGATCACCGCGATCACCTCCCGCTATAACCTCCAGGTGAGGCTGTTTCATGGTCGCGGCGGCACCATCGGCCGCGGTGGCGGACCGACACACGAGGCGATCCTGTCACAGCCACCCGGCACGGTACACGGCCAGATCAAATTTACCGAACAGGGCGAGGTGCTGCGCTACAAGTACAGCAACCCCGAAACCGCGTTATATGAACTCTCCATGGGTCTGACCGGCCTGCTCAAGGCCAGCCGTGTCGTCATCAAGGCACATGTCGAGGACCGGCGCGACTACATGGGCATCATGGACGAACTGACGCGTCTGGGAGAACAGGCCTACCGGGACCTGATCGACCATACCGAGGGGCTGTTCGACTATTTTTACGAAGTCACCCCGGTCACGGAGATCGGCCTGCTGAATATTGGCTCGCGACCGTCGTACCGTAAACAGCAGGATCGTTCCAAGGACTCCATTCGTGCCATCCCGTGGGTATTCGGCTGGGCGCAGTCACGGCACACCCTGCCAGCCTGGTATGGACTTGGAAGCGCACTGGAAAGCTGGCGGGATGGGGACCTGACGCGGATCGTGCAGTTGCAGACCATGTGCCAGGAATGGCCCTTCTTCCGTTCCCTTCTGAACAATATCCAGATGTCCCTGTTCAAGGGCGAGATGGAAATTGCCCATGAATACACCCGGCTTGCCAGCAATCCCGAGCTTGCCGAGGCGATTTACAGCAAGATTCGGGGAGAATACCGCCGCACCGTCACCCAGGTGCTGCAGATTGCCGGCATCCATCACCTGCTGGAAGACAACATGCCCCTGAGCCTGTCACTGCACCGGCGTGACCCCTACCTCGATCCGCTGAACAATATCCAGGTGACCTTGCTGTCGCGCTACCGTAACCAGGACCTCACCGACGAACAGCGCAATCGCTGGCTGAAACCCCTGCTGCTCAGCATCAACGCCATCGCCAGCGGCATGCGCAACACCGGCTAGCAGGCCGTAGAGACGGGATCATCGCCGGTCGCACACGGCAATGTGATTGGGTTATAGTAGCTGCACTTGACATCGCAGGGTTAACGCACACATGACGCACCGGCTTGCACTGGTTGTTGATGACTCGAAAACAGCACGCGTCACCCTGAAGCGCATGCTGGAAAAGCAGAACATCGATACCGACACGGTGGACTCCGCCCAGATGGCGATCGACTACCTGGTCGACAAGACACCGGATGTGATTTTCATGGATCACATGATGCCGGGCATGGACGGCCTGCAGGCAGTAAAAACCATCAAGAGCAATCCGGAAACCGCCACCATCCCCATCATGATGTACACCTCGAAAGAAGGTGACCTGTACATCAGCCAGGCACGCGCACTCGGCGCCATCGGCATTCTGCCGAAGCAGGTGGAGCCTGCCGAATTATTTGAAGTCCTCAACAAGCTTGGACTGGTCGAAGACCGTCGCAGCCCGCGCACGAGTACAGCGAACAGCTTTGTGCTGCTCAACGAGGAAGCCGAGGACATCCCCCCGTCAGCATCCAGGGAAGAGATCGCGGAGATTGCACGCAGGGCCGCTGCTGCCGTCAGTCACCAGCACACCTCGCAGGCACACCTGGCGTCGCTGCTGGAAAACTACCATCATGAGATGGTACAGGACCTGCGTGACCTCAGGGGAGAACTGGACCAGCTGACCACTGCGCGCCGCCCCGGCGCAACGGGCAGTTTCAATCTCATCCCTCCGCTGGTGGTCGGGCTACTGATGCTGATACCGTTACTGTGGTCCATCAGCAGTAACAATAAAACCAGCACGGCATTGCAGGCGGCCAACAAGCAGCTTAACCAGCTGGAACTGGCCCAGCTGTATCAACAGGAGCAGAACAGCGCCGACACCTCGACCGCTGCGGCATTACGCGAGCAACTCAACCAGCAGCAGCAACACAACAACCGGCAAGCTGCCCTCCTCTATGACAGCATTACCTGGGCAATCAACCAGAGCAGCCCCTACGATATCAGCGAGGAGGCCTACAGCGACCGGCGCCTCACCATTATCCAGGAACTGATTACCCGACTGCAGGCACTCGGCTTTACCGGCACCGTACAGCTGCATTCTCACCTGGGTGAATTCTGTCTAAGCGGTGACGAGGCGAGTGGCTACACCCTGGCGCCCCCCGACCTGCCGGTAACGGAGTGCACATTGATTGGCCATCCACTGCATCAACTGACATCACTGGGTGAACGGCAATCCATCGCCTTTGCAAACTTTCTCGCCACCTCACCACTGGTCAATAACAGCGGCATCCATATCGAGTTCGTTCCACACCTGTACAGCCGTCCCCGCGTGAACTACCCGCCACAACAGGAGGGCGTCAACGCTTTCGAATGGAATCGCATCGCGGCTGCCAACAACCGGGTGGAAGTGGCCCTGTTACCCGACAGCGGCGACTAGCAGGAGGGTTCAGGATCGAATGGCACTTACTCTCGCAAGGATGCAGAACCGTTTCGGATAAGACAATATGATTCCGTGTTGTTCCGTGTGCTCCCGTGGCTGATTCTACTGGTTATGTAGAGCATTGATGAAACTACCTCGGAAAGCACCATCCGGGTCAGCAACCCTTTCCAAGGAAAACGTCCA
>JAJDNX010000124.1 GCA_022340485.1 Gammaproteobacteria bacterium
TGCAGCCATTGCTGGGCGCGGGCCTCGATCGACAGCAGTTCATTGCTGGAGACGCTCTCAAGGGATACCGTAAGCCGGGTCGCTGACTTGCTGATATCGATCTGGTTATTCAGGTCGAGGCCATAGGGCAATGACATCTCGTAGAGCAGCAGATATTGGGCTGCCAGCTCCCGCTCCTCGGGCAGCCGGTAATAGGCGGGATCATCGCCATGCATATTCTTGTTGAGTCGCTTCATGATGTCGGTCAGCGAATTAACGTGCAGCACGTGGGGCTGCTGCCTGAACCACTGTGCAAAACGTTCCACATCCCGGAGGAACGCCGGCTCGTTGATGCCGCCACTCTCGCCTTCACTCAGGGAATACTCGATAGTGTAGATGCCGGTGATATTCTCCGTGGCAAACTCGGTCGCCCTCCTGAAGTCTACCGACTTGTCAAAGTACTTGATGAATTCATCGTTCAGTTCGTTGCGCGGCAGGAAGGACACCAGTACCAGGACGAGGATGCCCATCCCCCAGAACAGCGGGTTTCGGTAGCGCACGACGAAGTTGGCAAAATGGTCGACAAACTGGGTATTACGTTCCGCTCCGGGTTTCACCCGTAGTGGCAGAACCGCAACCAGTGCCGGCAGGAAGGTCACGGAATAAATGAAGGCCAGGGCAACACCCATGGCAACGATGTTACCCAGGTCCCGGAAAGGTGGCGCATCGCTGAAGTTCATGCTCAGGAAGCCAACGATGGTAGTCAGCGAGGTGAGAAACACCGGCTGCATGTTGATACGCAGGCTGTCGACGATGGCCGCCGTTTTGCCAAGGCCCTGGCGCATAGCGTGCAGCAGGGTTACCAGGATATGCACGCAGTCAGCCACCGCCAGGGTGAGAATGATGGTAGGAGCGGATGCCGACGGCGGTGTCAGGGCCATCCCCATCCAGCCGGCCAGCCCCATTGCCGTGACGATCGAAAAGACGATGACCAGGAAGGTAGTCAGCAAGGCGCTGAACGACCGCAACAGCAGCACCAGGGTGAGAAGCACCACGCCGAACATCATCGGGATCAGGGTTTGCTGGTCATGAATAATCACCTCCGGGAAGGAGTTGTTCATGATCACCATGCCGGTGAGATAGACATCGAGGTTGGGGTTGCGTGCCTCGACTTGCTTGACCAGGTTGCGTGCAAAGGCGGTGATTTCCGGGACTTCTTCACCACTGCCCTTGTCCGGCAGCTGGATGGTGACATTGACGGCGGTTACCTGCCCGTTCTCGGAAATCAGGCGATGGACCAGCAAGGGTTCGTTCAGGGCAATCGTACGGATTGCCTGGAGTTCGTCTGCATCCAGTTGCTGCGGGTCTGCAGCCAGGTCGGCGACAATCAGCTCATCACCCTCGGCCGAGGTGTGCTGGTAATTGGTCAGCGAGTCGACACGCAGTGACCAGGGTATCTGCCAAGAGGCTTCCGTGAGCCAGGCGACACTTGCCAGTGTCTCCCGGCTGAATACCTGTCTGTCCCGGGGTGCCAGCACGAACATGACATTGTCTGTCTTGGTGTAGGTGTTTTGCAGTTCCTCAAAGGCCAGCAACTGGGGATTATCCGTGCTGAAAAACACCCGGTAATCGGTTTTGAAGGTGATCAGTCGCAAACCGCCAGCAGCGGCAGCAACGGTGATGATCGTTGCAACAAGGATCAGGTAGCGCCAGCGAAGCAACCATTCTGCATAGGATATAACCACGATAGTTCCTTTTCTTTTAATCCTTTACCGGCAGAAATATTTGTATCACCGCGGCTGGAGGCATAAAATGCCCTGCACTTGACGAGTTGTCGGTGTGCCCGGCCAAGCAACAGTACTGAGAGTTTTCTACCGTCGCCGCGATATCCCTGATCACATCGAGACAACTAAAATGTGTATGGATAATACAGGAGTTTGATTACATGAGCGCAATTCGAATGCTGTTTCTGGTGATGGCCGCATTGATCCTGCTGGGGATTTGGCTCACGGGCTTTACCGTAGTCCACTGGGTGCTCTACATCCCGGTCGCCGCGCTGACCTTTGCCGGTGTCACAGGGATCTGTCCAGGCTATCTGATCTTTCAAAAACTTGGTTTCAAGGGGCTGACCCTCGGCAATAAACTGTAAGCAAGGCAGACCCAGTTTTATTATCGCGGACCCTGGGACGTCGCCAGGGTCTGCGATTGACAGCCGCTTAACCTCTCCCGCTCACATGTCACGCACGGCTCAAGCAGACGATTCATCCCGTATCCCCCCTACAGCATTGACACCCGCTGTACCGGGTTCCCGCCGCGAGCACCTTGTCTGGACCGGCCTGAATGGTGACAGTCTGCCACTGGCGGTAGCCAGTACGGTGCAACAGCACAACAGCCTGGTGGTTGTCATTACGCCGGATATGCAGGCTGCAGAGCGATTACACGACCAGGTGTTCTTCTTCGCGGGTCGGCATTCACTGCCGGTCATGACCTTTCCTGACTGGGAAACGCTGCCATACGACAGCTTTTCACCACATCCGGATATCGTCTCCGAGCGACTGGCCACCTTGTATACACTGCCAGAGCAACATCGCGGCCTGTTGATCGTTGCCGCGCCTACCCTGCTGCAGCGACTACCGCCACGCGAGTATATCTATCAAAACAGCCTGATCCTGAAGACCGGTGATACGCTAAATCTCGACGCCATGCGGACACGTCTGGAGGGTGCCGGTTACCGCTGTGTCTCACAGGTGATGGAGCACGGCGAGTTCGCGGTACGCGGTTCCTTGCTGGATCTATACCCGATGGGCAATCCCCTGCCCTTCAGGATCGACTTGTTTGACAATGAAATCGAGTCCATACGGACTTTCGATACCGAGACGCAGTGCTCGCTGGAGACCCTGAAGTCAATTCGCATGCTGCCCGCTCGCGAATTTCCACTGGACGAGGCCGCGATTCGCAACTTTCGCCAGCGTTTTCGTGCCCGGTTTGAGGGTGATCCGCAGAACTGTGCAATCTACCGGGATGTCAGTAATGGCATCGCACCCGCAGGGATCGAATACTATTTGCCACTGTTTCTCGATGAGACCTGTACGCTGTTTGACTACCTTCCGGCAGACGCCTGCATACTACAGCTGGACAGCACCGGCTCCGCCGGCGAGAAATTTCAGGAACAGTTGCAGGAACGTTATGAAGCGCGCCGCCACAATATTGAGCGCCCGCTATTGCCGCCGGAGCTGCTGTTTCTCGAAGCCGCGGAGCTGCAACAGCGTCTCGATGCATATATGCGGATTGATATCGACCTGTTCAGGGGGACGAAAACGCAATACCGCAAAATCGACTATGCCGTACGTGTACCCGGCGACCTCAGGTTAAGGCCGCGCGGCGAGCAACCGGCCGCTGCACTGCAGGCCTTTATCGCCGGCTTCAACGGGCGCATTCTTATTACCGCGGAATCGAGCGGGCGCCGTGAAGCATTGCGGGATCAGTTGCGGGCCTTTGCTATTCGTCCCGAGGCTGTGAATGACTGGGATGGCTTTCTGGATTCCGGCAGCGATCTATGTTTGACGGTGGCGCCGCTTGAACAGGGGTTGATCCTGGGAACGCCTCAGCTTGCGGTCATTACCGAAACCGGGCTGTTCGGTGACCACGCCCGACAGACGCGGCGTCGCAAACCCTCCCGTGATCCGGCAAGTATTGTCAGAAACCTGACTAACCTCGAGATCAATGCGCCGGTTGTCCATGAGGAACACGGAGTCGGGCGTTACCTGGGGCTGGAGACGCTCAAGGTCGGCGACATTGAAACCGAGTATCTGGCCATTGCGTATGCCGGCAATGACAAGCTCTACGTGCCGGTGGCCTCGCTGGCACTGGTGAGCCGTTATACCGGTGCCTCACCCGAACACGCGCCACTGCACAAGCTTGGCAGTGATCAGTGGGAAAAGGCCCGGCGCAAAGCCACCCGACGCATCCATGACGTTGCCGTAGAACTGCTGGATATCCATGCACGACGGGCAGCACGCAAGGGACATGCCTTTGGCGCGCCGGCTGCAGAGTATGCGAGCTTCGCCAGCACCTTCCCGTTTGAAGAAACACCGGACCAGGAGGACGCCATCCATGTCGTTCTGGCCGACATGCAATCCAGTATGCCCATGGACCGGCTGGTCTGTGGCGATGTCGGTTTTGGCAAGACCGAGGTGGCGATGCGTGCCGCCTTCCTGGCCGTGCAGGATGGCAAACAGGTCGCCTTGCTGGTGCCCACCACCTTGCTGGCGCAACAGCACTACCAGAATTTCTGTGACCGCTTTTCTGACTGGCCGGTGCGCATCGAGATGTTGTCGCGGTTTCGTTCCGGTAAGCAGCAGGACGAGATTCTGGCTGCGCTGCAATCCGGTGCCATCGATATCGTGGTCGGCACGCACCGACTGCTGCAGCCCGCGGTGAAGTTCAGGAACCTCGGATTGCTGATCATTGATGAAGAACATCGCTTCGGCGTGAGGCAGAAGGAATCCATCAAACGCTTGCGTGCCGAAATCGATATCCTGACCCTGACAGCGACGCCGATTCCGCGCACTCTGAATATGTCTCTTTCGGGCATGCGCGATCTGTCGATCATCAGCACCCCGCCGCCAAACCGCCTTGCCGTCAAGACATTTGTCTGCGAATGGGACAAGGAAACCATACGCGAGGCCTGTCTTCGCGAGATCAAGCGCGGTGGCCAGGTGTACTTCCTGCATAACGATGTTGCCTCGATTGAGCGAATGGCAAAGGAGCTCGGCGACATTGTTCCCGAGGCGCATATCGAGATTGCTCACGGGCAGATGCGTGAACGCGAGCTTGAAAAGGTGATGCTCGATTTCTACCACCGCCGTTTCAATGTGCTGCTGTGCAGCACCATTGTCGAAAGCGGAATTGATGTTCCGACGGCAAACACAATCATCATGAATCGCGCGGACAAGCTGGGTCTTGCACAGTTACACCAGCTGCGCGGTCGTGTCGGGCGTTCGCACCACCGTGCCTATGCCTACCTGCTGATCCCGTCGCGCCGCTCGCTGTCGGCAGATGCGGAAAAAAGGCTGGCAGCGGTTGAATCCATGGAAGAGCTGGGTGCCGGTTTTACCATTGCCACCCACGATCTGGAAATACGCGGCGCCGGCGAATTGCTGGGCGAGGACCAGAGCGGACAAATCCATGAGATCGGATTCTCGCTGTATACCGATCTGCTGGAACGCGCGGTCAAGGCACTGAAAGAAGGGCGTACCCCCGATCTGGATCGACCCTTGCACCAGGGGCCGGAAATCGATCTGTCGGTGCCGGCACTGATCCCGGCGGACTATCTCCATGATGTGCATACCCGATTGGTCCTCTACAAACGGATTGCCGGGATGGAGACGGAAGAACAGCTGCGGGAGTTGCAGGTAGAGATGATCGATCGCTTTGGCCTGTTACCGGACGCCGTCAAAAACCTGTTCAGGATTGCAGCGCTGAAACTGCTTGCCACCCCCATGGGGATCCGGAAAATCGAGATCGGCAGCGAGGAAGGACGTATACTTTTCGATGCCGACCCGGCTATCGATACCGACCGGCTGATTGAGCTGATCCAGTCACAACCACAGCACTACCGCCTGGACGGTGCCACCCGGCTGAGACTTTACGGCGATTTTCATGACGAGGAAAATCGCTTTGCCCGGGTTTCCGAACTACTGATGACGCTGGCACCAAAAACACATTGAGATCCGCACCATGCAAATGAATGCCATACACGACCTTGCCTCCTTTCCTTCCAGAATCAGCCACTTGCTGCTGTGCTGTGCCATGTTACTCCCGGCCCTGAGCGGCGGCTCCCAGGCCCGTGCGGAGGTGCCGGTATACGATGTCGAGGTGGTGATCTTCAGCAACCAGAACTCGGGGGATGATGGTGAACACTGGCCAACGTCACTACCCGATACTCTCGGCCCGCGGGGATTTACTCCCGGAGGACAGTTCAGCGAACGGCCGGCGTCCTCCTATCGCCTGAATGGCATCGAGAATGGCCTGCGCCAGTCGCGGGGCTATTCGGTTTTGCTACACACGGCCTGGCGCCAGCCGGCCTATGACAGTCGCAATGCAATCGGCTATCCCATCGATGCCAGTGTTCGTAATGGCGCCAATCATCTCAGTGGTCAGATAACACTGGTCCGTGAACGTTACCTGCATCTGGATGTGGACCTGTTGTTGACGTCTGCCACGGGGGCTGCGGAAGGGTCGCCTGTGTACGAACTCAGTGAGAAACGCCGCATCAAAAGGAGCGGTAAGGTGCACTATTTCGACCATCCGCGTTTTGGTATGATTGCCATCATTACTCCCTACCAGTCCCCGGAGATGCAACAGCGACTGGAGGAAGAGGAAGCAGCCGCGATGGAGGAGGCAGCGGCTGCGGAGGAAACGGCCACCGAGCCAGAACCGTCACCGAATGACGACCAGCTGACGCGTTAATCGCTACTGACGGGCCTGCAGCACATCCAGCAGGATCCGCTTGATGTTGCGCATCCCACTTTCCAGGTTGTTCATGATCTGCTCCATCTCGATGGGTCCGGTACCTCGTCCTGCGGCATCATTGGCCGATACCGCAATCGCGGCATAGCAAAGCCCGAGTTCGCGGGCCAGTGAGGCCTCGGGCATGCCGGTCATGCCGACAATGTCGCAACCGTCTTTTTCCATACGATTGATTTCTGCCGCTGTTTCCAGGCGTGGACCCTGGGTTGCCCCGTAGGTGGCGGTTGTGATGACCTCGATACCTGCCTCTATCGCAGCCGTGATGAATGCCGTGCGCAGCTCGGTACAGTAGGGCTCGGTGAAGTCGATATGGGTGACTTCTGCGAGGCCTGGTTCGTATAGGGTATGTTCCCTCGACCAGGTATAGTCAATAATCTGGTCGGGAACGATGACGCTGCCCGGTTTGATATCTGCGCGAATGCCGCCAACGGCACATACGGAAATGACCGTGCGGGCTCCACAGTGTTTCAGGGCCCAGAGATTTGCCCGGTAGTTGACCCGGTGTGGCGGGATGGTATGCGCAACCCCATGCCGGGCGAGAAAGATCACGCTTTGTCCCCGCAGGGTTCCCGTCGTCAAGGCATCGGATGGTTCGCCATAGGGAGTCGATATGGTTTCAGAGCGGCTGTTTTCGATTTCCTCCAGGTGGTAGAGGCCACTGCCACCGATTATCGCGATCGCTGTCATGGATCGAACTCCGCGCCCAGGGCATACACGCCGTTCAGATTGCGCAAATAGCCCTTGTAATCCATGCCGAAGCCAAACACATAACGGTCTTCAACCTGCAGGCCGACAAAATCAGCACGGACGT
>JAJDNX010000139.1 GCA_022340485.1 Gammaproteobacteria bacterium
CAGTTCACCGCCGTCACTGCGTGGTACCAGCTCGAAGTCTTCCGGCAGCCAGGTTTGGGTGGCCGGCACGGGTAGCAGCGTGTCTTCGACCAGGATCACGGCTTCAGCCGCCAGCAGGCTGGTGGCAGGAAACAGCAGGCAAACAATAGTGCAATAAATTCTTTTCATTCGTCCTTCCGATCACAGTGGGGTGCTGTATCAGTCGTGTACTTGAACGGGTGCCGGGAAGGGCCGGCATCAAGGGAGGGCGCATTGTAAAAGGGACGCCGGGGGCTGTGATGTGACATAACGTCGCACCACCCCGTAAACCTACCGTGGTCAGGTCACGAGGGGGCGTCCGGGTCCATATGTCAGCCGACGGGGATGTGGTACGGTGTGGTCCTGAAAAGCACTGGGCTCCCGCTTATGCGCATTCCTCTGAAAGTGGTTCCCGGTTCTTCCAGGGACGAGATCCCGGGTTGGCTCGGAGACAGTCTGAAGGTTCGGGTGCGCGCACCGGCCGAAGGCGGCAAGGCGAATGCGGCGGTCACGAAAGTGGTGGCACGCTGTCTTGGGGTACCGCGGCAGACGGTCAGGATCGTTTCCGGTACGACGTCGGCGCACAAGATCCTGGAAGTCGATCATCTCAGTGAGGCGGAGCTGCGGGCAAGACTGGCACGTTTGGGTGACTGATGCGTCTATACTAGTTAGCTATGATCCGGCTTGAGAAGACAGTGAGTGCCTGGACCACGCCTGAATTTGAAGCGGTTTTCAAGCGTGAAGCAGGGCAGCTGGATGTTACACAGCTGCCTCTACAGCAGGCGATGTCACAAGGCAGCTATGCCAGCGATCAGCCCCTCGAGGTGCTGGTCCTCGGCACCACAACCCGGCAGGGATTTATCCAGGTAAGGGCGGGCCTCTTTTATACCGGCATCCTGCCGGGTTGCGCCTGCTCGGAGGATGTTGCGCCGGATAACGAATACACCGAGTATTGTGAAGTGATTTTCGATATCGATCAGCAGACGGCTGTCGCCACGGTGAGCCTGCTGGCCGGGTAGGGATCGCCGGGAGCTGCCGGGTTTTTCGTCATCCCGGCTGTGTTCTAGCCAGTGAACGAAGTCCACAAACCATTCTTATCCTTCTGGTGAAAAGTAGTCACATGCAAGCGTGCCTTCTCACTCAGGCGTGATGGTGTAGGCCAGAAAGGGAACATCATCCATACTGCCACTGGCGGCCAGGCTGGTCTTGGCGGAGAGTCCTTGCAGGCCCGGGGTAATCGCTGCCCGTGTCACCAGGCACACGCCGGAGGGAAATCCGGAAAGCTCCGCCAGGTCCTCGATGAAATATGGACGCGGAAGCCGCTCTGCGTTGACCACGTAAACCTTGCCCATTACATCCGGTTGCTCCTGGTAAAAGACCAGCGGCAGTCCCTGTTCCAGCCGGATGGCTTCGACCCGGGACACGAATCCCCTGGAATCCCTGATCTGCAGTTCAGCAGGTTCCAGGATGGTGATCGATACCAGCCAGAATGCCACCACGCTCAGGGACAGTTCCGCCCTCAGGGAGCGTTTTTTCTTCCTGCGGTATACAAACCAGGCAATGGCGACCAGCTGCAACGCCACCAGGATCAGGATGACCGTATCAACCGGGTAATCCGCGGGATTGATCCCCTTTTTGACAGCCTTTTGTGCGGCAAACGGCAGGGCGATGGCCAGTATGCCGGGTAATGCGAGGATGATGCCGGTGTACAGTTTCCTGACGATGGCAAGCACCCCTTGTTCACCCTGGCACAGGAAATACGAGGCGACAACCGACAACGGAAAGGTCATGGAGAGCAAGTAGCGGGCCTTTTTGGTATCCGGAAATGACATGCCCAGCAGGATGACCAGGGCCCAGGCAGCCATGAAGAGCACCAGTTTGACCTTCGCATCGGTGAACCGCTGCGGCTGTGTAAAAAAATGAAACGGCAGCACAACAAGACCAAACACTGCGAACGGGTAGGCGAGGGCATAGTTGCCAAAGGCATCTTTGAAATAGGCGCTGAATTCCGGGGTGGCCCCGGAGTTCATGCGTCCGCCGATCTGCATCCTGATCACTTCGGCTACAAAGGCCTCACCACCCGAAGCCTTTGCCAGTTGCAACAGTACTAGCCATAACGCCAGCAGCATGGCGAGGCTGGCCACCCCGTAAATCAGCAATTTTCTCCACTGTAACTGGAACAGATAAAATACTGCAATCCCTGTGGAAGGGATGACAATACCCAGCGGTCCCCGGACTGAAAATCCGAAAACCAGCAGCGGCCAAATGATCCAGGGTATGGTTCCCTTGCCAAAGGTCTCTGCACGCCATACCAGGTAAAAGGAACCTATACTGATGGTAGCGACAGTCTGGTCAAGGGATATTGCCCTGGCTTCATTTGCGAAGGTGACGGTCAGCAGCAGGATCAGCACACAGTAAAATGCCCAGTTTTTGTCGTAATGGCGCACGATACGGTAGGCAAGGAAGACCGTGATGGAAGCAGAGATGGCGGTGGGTAAAACCGTTGCAAATTTGTTGACCTCACCCAGCAGCCTGGCAACCAGATAAATCAGGAAGGTGGACATGGCAGGATAGTCGGGATACGGCTGCCCATAGGTGGTTGGAAACCAGCCAGGACCATTGGCGAACATCTCCCTGGCAAACAGTGCAAAGCGCGTTTCAAAACCGATATAGCCCTGGTCCCATATTCCCACCAGAAACAGCAACAGGCTTGCCAGGCCTGCGGACAGGGCCATCACTACATCGGTCTTTGAGTTGTTCATAACAATGCCGCCGGAAAAGTTCTTCCTGTCAGGGACGTCTTGCTGGATGCGTCTATCTGGCTGCCGCCAGCCCGAGGTGCCGGAATACACGACTGCCGATTCTGTGCCTGGCCGGATTATACGCTGGGCGTCTACTGTCGGCCGTTTTTCATATCCAGGTCGCCTGGCGTTTGTGTGCGAGCCGCTGACAGGGTGGCCGGTTACCGAAATACGCGAATTCGGATTCACCCGTTAGCGACGCATCCTATATAATGCTTGCCACGATCCGTGTGTCGTGCAGATTACAGGAGTGGTGTATGGCGGAAACAGTCACACTGCAGGTCGATGGCAAGGAGTATCACCTGCCCCTGGTGCAGGGAACGGAAGGGGAGCGGGCCATCGATATCACACGACTACGTGCCGAAACGGGCCTGATCACGCTGGATCCCGGTTATGCCAATACCGGCAGCTGCGAGAGTGCCATCACCTATATTGACGGGGAACAAGGCATCCTGCGCTATCGAGGTATACCGATCGAGCAATTCGAGAACCATCCCAACTTCGTGGAAGTCGCCTGGCTGCTGATCTTCGGCAAACTACCTGACCAGCAGGAGTATGCCCGTTTCAGTGAGGCGCTCACCAATACCGCGAATATCGATGAGTCCATGAAGCACAATTTTCAGGGCTTTCCGCGTTCGGCACCGCCCATGGCGATCTTGTCGGCCATGATCAATGCCCTGTCATGCTTTCACCCGGAATTCCGCAAGGTCGATGATCCTGACCAGCTGGAGGCGGTCGCTGCCCGCCTGATCAGCAAGATCCGCACCATTGCCGCCTACGCCTACCGTCGCTCGCGTGGCAAGCCGGTCATGTACCCGGATCCGAAACTGCGTTATGTGACGAATTTCCTGCACATGATGTTTTCCCAGCCCTATGAGGAATATATCTGTGACGATATCACCCAGGACGCGCTGAACCTGCTGCTGATTCTGCATGCCGACCATGAACAGAACTGCAGTACCTCGACGGTACGCATGGTCGGCTCCAGCCAGGCGAACCTGTTTACCTCCTGTGCCTCCGGTGTCAGCGCCTTGTGGGGTCCGCTGCACGGCGGTGCAAATGTGCAGGTGATCGACATGCTCAAGCATATCCACGAGGGGCAGATGACGCCGGAGGAATATGTACGTCGCGCCAAGGAAAAGACCAGCGGCGAACGGCTCATGGGTTTCGGTCACCGTGTCTACAAGAACTTCGACCCGCGTGCCGTGGTGCTGCAACGCACGGCGGAACGCCTGTTCCGGAAGATGAACAAGCACGATCCGTTGCTCGATATCGCGCGCAAGCTCGAGGAGATCGCCCTCGCCGACAGCTACTTTGTCGAGCGCAAGCTGTACCCGAATGTTGATTTCTACAGTGGTGTGATCCTGCGGGCAATCGGCATACCGGTGAACATGTTCACGGTGATTTTTGCCATCGGCCGCCTGCCTGGCTGGATCGCCCACTGGGCCGAACAGAATGCCTCCTCCACGGCGCGAATCTCACGCCCGCGCCAGATCTACACGGGTAATCCTGAAACAAGGTATGTGTCATTGCTGAAGGGCTGACGCGAGCTTGCGGTCCGTTGTGAAATTTGCGATACGGCAGGTGATGTTGTCAGTGTCGTCACGGCGCACTGGTTGATCGGCCCCGAGCGCGACGCTTGATGCCGGTACACTCTGCACTCTGCAAGACGCTGGGTATCGAGGTGCCGCTTATCTGCGGGGCGATGTATCCCTGCTCAAACCCCGAACTGGTGGCGGCGGTCTCCGCAGCCGGTGGGATCGGCATTGTACAGCCGTTGAGCCTGAGTTATGTGCACGGTCACGAGTTCCGCGAAGGCCTGCGTTACATCCGCCGCCTTACCCGCAAGCCGATCGGTGTGAACCTCATTATCGAGCGCAGTTCCCGTACCTACCTGCAACGGGTGCAGCAGTGGCTCGACATCGCACTGGAGGAACAGGTGCCCTTCCTGGTGACGGCACTGGGCAATCCGCGCTGGGTCGTTGACCGGGCGCATGCTGCCGGTGTCACGGTCTATCACGATGTCACCAGCCGGCAATGGGCGGAGAAGGCGCTGGATGGCGGTGTGGATGGCTTTATCTGCGTGAATAGTCGTGCCGGTGGACATGCGGGGACCCTGTCCGCGGCGCAACTGCTGGAGACGATCGGCCCACTGGGAAAGCCGCTGGTGTGTGCCGGCGGGATCGGGACTGCCGCCGGCTTTGCAGAGGCCATCGCCATGGGCTACGACGCGGTCCAGCTGGGTACACGCTTCATTGCCAGCTCCGAGTGCCATGCACACGAGGAGTACAAGCGCGCGATTCTCGAGGCGGGCGCACAGGACATCGTACTCTCCGAGAAAATATCCGGGGTACCGGTTGCCGTGATCAATACCCCGTACATTCAAGGGATCGGTACCCGTGCCGGGCCACTGGCGCGGTGGATGTTGCGCGGCCGGCGCAGC
>JAJDNX010000143.1 GCA_022340485.1 Gammaproteobacteria bacterium
GCTGATGGCACATAGGCAACCGTCAGCTGGCGGGTACCTACCACCCACTCGCCATCGGTACGGTTGGAGAGTACCGGTTGCTCGGGATACAGGCGCATGGTTGCATTGTCTGGCAGATTGAACTCCGGCAAATGTGAAGACTCCAGACCTTTTGCTTCCAGGGTGAGTGTGCGCGTTACTGGCTCACCGCTGCGAAACTCGGGCGGCCCGGATGCCCAGCTGTCGCTCAGCGTCAGCTGCTTCGCCGGCAACCAGTGAGCTCCTGTATAGGCCGCCGCACGGGGTTTTATTTCCAGGGTATAACCCTCCGTGCGGAGACGAACCGGTTTGCCGGGTGTGGCAAAGGTACTGTCGTTGAAAAACCGCTCGATCATGTCATTCATGAACATCGAGGGCATACGCGGTTGTTGCGACTGACCAGCGAGCCGCCCGCTGAAGATCACCGGCGAGATCGACAAGGGACCGCTTTGCTCGGGAAAGATGGCCAAATGCCTTTCGATGACCTGGTACTGCTTGCCGTTCACTGTGGTTTGATATTGAAGATCGTCACCAAGACGCTCCACCAGTGCATGCTCGACATGAGGCCCGTCGAAATTGCCCTCGAAGAGACGCTCACGGTAGTACAGCTGCAGTGTGTAACGCAGCTGCTGTTGCACGTAGACGGGTGAGTCCAGCGGTTCCAGCTGTGCCTTGATAAAAACCGGTTGACCCGCCTCGGCAACGACGGCATCCGGCTGGGCGGTCACCGTCAGCCGCAGAGAAGGTGTTTTCCCGGTACCGACGCGAATGGAGGGCACCGTCAGTTCGCCGTCACGCTTCGGGCTGAGTTCGATCGCCCATTGGTGCGTTTGCGAACGGTTACCATTCACAATTGACATCTGTTGACTGCTGCTGGTACCCACAATGTCAAAATCCTTCTCCAACACAGAGACATCCGGGTCAACTCCCTGGCCAGTTTCGTTGGTCACGATATTCAGGCTGACGGTATCGCCTTCGTAGATGGTCTGCCGGCTTAGACTGGCACGCACCTCGGCCCAGGCTGGTTGCGAGGCCAGTAGCATGAGAATGAATGTGAGTATGATGGCCTTTGTGTTGCTCATTACTGCTGTCCCGTCAAATGAAGAAGTGAGTTGGGCGTCATGACTCGTCATTGTACCTCTGGATTTCCTTCACCACGCCTGCTGGCCGTCTGGTGGTGCACGACCTGCGCGCTGATTGTATTGATAAAGAAATTTGCGGCGTAGCAAGCCGCCGGGATCGTCCGGGATGCGCCGCAACCACTGTTCTGCAGCACGCTGCTCCTCGCTGTCGAGGGGTTCTGCTGCGGCCGTGGCCTGCCCTGCACCAGACGGCTCCTCGGTATCCGCTGTCTGCGGTTCTGTCGCTTGTTCCTGTTCCGCAGCAGCTTCATCCCGTACTTCCATATCCTCCGTCAACGACTCCTTCTGCCTACCGGCCTGATCTTCCGCCTCCGCCTGCTGTTGCGCTTCGTCGGCAGCTCCCGCCTCCGCCCTGTCCGCCTGCGTGTCATCCGCTTCCTGCTCACCTGGCGCCCCCGGTTGAGGTTGCGCATTCGCCTGCGAACCGTCACGGTCCTGTTCACCCGGGTTGTTTTGCGCATCCTGTGGTTCAGTAGCGTCGTCCTGATTCGATTGCCCTTGCGGCTGGCTGGAGTTTTCTGCCGAGTCGTTTTGTTGTTGATCCTGTTGTTGCTCTTGCTCTTGCTGCTGTTGCTCTTGTTGCTGTTGCTGTTGTTGCTGTTGCTGTTGTTGCTCTTGTTGCTGTTGCTGTTGCTGTTGTTGCAACAGTCTTTCCACTTCCGCCTTGTTGTGCAGGGCATCCGCCATCTTTGGCTGTTTTTCCAGCGCACGATCATAGGCAGCGATGGCCTCTTCATAGCGTTGCAATTGAGCCAGTGCATTACCCTGGTTGTAGTCGGCATCCACACCTGCCTGTGTCGCGAATGCCTGCAGTGCCGCCTCATAGTTTCCTGCCTGGTATTCGGCGGTACCCCTCAAGGCAGGGTCCCTGGCCAGTTGTGCTGCCTGCTGCGGGTCACCGGCCTGCAAGGCACGCGAGGCCTGCTGATCCGGCCGCAGCCACAGATCGTCCCAGCCCAGCGCCATTGCCGGCTGCGGTGCCGTGATACTACCGCCAACAAGGATCACCAGTACCAGTAGCCAGCCACGGCGGAATGCCAGTGCCGCCAGTGGCAGCAACCCTAGCGCCAGCCACGGGCCGTTTGATTGCCATACCTCGGTGTGCATGCCGCTCTCTTTCTTGTCTTCGCTGCGTTGCACGGTCCGTTGTGAAAGTAAATAACGGACATCCTCACTGCCGCTGGAAATGGACGTGTATACACCACCACCCGCAACGGCCAGTTGTCGTAATGCGTCCTGTTGTAATGCCGGCACCACAATGTCACCTGCCTGGTCGCGCAGGAAACCGCCACGGCCGGTCGGTACCGGTGCACCGGCATCCGTGCCCACACCCAGCACCGATACCCGGTAACCGTCCCGGTAGGTTTGTCTGGCGGCATCGATGGCACGCTGACCATCAAAACCATCTGTCAGCAGCAGGATATCCCCCTGTTGAACACCTGCCTGCTGCATCAAGCCAGCGGCTTGCTGCAGGGCAAGGTCCACGCGGCTGCCCTGTACAGGCATCAGTGCGGGTTGCAACGGCGCCAGCAACGCCTGGATGGTATCAGTATCATGCGTCAGCGGTGCAACCGTGAAGGCATCCCCGGCAAATACCACCAGCCCGGTCTGTCCATCGAGATTCTGTTTCAGGATATCGGCCACCTTGTAACGTGCGCGTACCAGCCGTGACGGTGCCAGGTCCGGGCTGAGCATGGAATTTGACAGGTCGAGGACGATCACCAGCGAGGCTTGATTGCGGAATACCGGCTGTGGTTGTTGTTTCCAGACCGGATCGGCGAGCGCAATCACTGCCAGCAGACCACCGATTGCAAGCAGCCACAGTGGCAGTTGTGAACGGCGGCTACCCTTGCTGTCCAGGAGGTAAGGTAACAGGCGGGCATCACAAACCTTGCGCCAGGGTGAAGACTGTTCACCGGACTGGTGCAGCCGCCACAGCAACAGCAGCAGCGGCAGCAATACCCAGAACCAGCCGGGTTGCTGGAAATGCAGGGATTCAAGCAAGATCGACCTCCCCGGCGGCAGCCTGGTGCAACCGTCTGCGCAGCAGGCCGCCTGCCAGCGTGGCAAGCAACAGACTCGTCAGTAATGCGCCACCCAGTGGCCAGCGATACAGTTCATGGACCGGCCGGAATACCTCATCGGCTTCACTGGCCGGCTCCAGCTTGTCCAGCAGCTGGTAGATTTCTTCCAGCCCGGCTATGTCACGTGCCCTGAAATAACGCCCGCCGGTTTTTTCAGCGATAGCGGTCAGTGTCGCTTCATCCAGTTCGCTGTTTGCCACCCGGCGCCTGCCGAAAAAGCCGGAGACGATGCGTTCATCCGCACCGACACCTATGGTGTAGATACGCACCCCTTCACTCGCCGCAATGTCAGCTGCTTTCAGTGGTTCGACGGTCCCGGCGGTGTTCTCACCATCGGTCAATAACACCAGCACACGGTTTTCCTGTGGCTGTTCACGCAGGCGTTTTATGGCCAGTCCAATGGCATCCCCGATGGCAGTGCGCTTGCCCGCGAGGCCGATCGCAGCCTCGTCCAGTTGAGTCGCAGCGGTCTTGCGGTCAAAGGTCAGCGGTGTCTGCAGGTAGGCCTGGTCACCGAACAGTATCAAGCCGATCCGGTCACCCTGGCGCCGTTCAATAAAATCACTGGCCACGTATTTCACCGCAGCAAGTCGTGAGGCCACCTGCTTACCAAGCACCATATCCTCGGTTTCCATGCTGCCGGATATATCCACGGCAAGCAGCAGGTCGCGCCCACTCACCGGGAGTTGTACCGGCTCACCCAGCATTTGCGGACGTGCGGCTGCGGTCACCAGCAATACCCAGGCAAGCGTTGCCAGCAACAGCTGCGGACGTGAGCGTGTTGCCCGCCCTTCACCCATGGAAGCATGCAGGGCGCGGTAAAAGGGCAAGCGTAAAGCGGCACCACCCGGCGCGGGTGCGCGTGGCAGGAGCCACGCCATCAACAGGGGCAATGGCAAGCTGGCAAACACCAGCGGCAGGGCAAAATCCAGGTTCATGTGGCCACCTCGATGTTTCGCAGCACCCAGCGCCTGGCAACCGCCAGCAACTCCTCTGCGGGCACATCCTGCAAGTATGGGCGATAAGGCCCGGTTTCCAGGATATGGCCGACGCCATGCTCGAATTCGCCGCCCCCGCCCGTCGCGTCAAGGAATCGCAACCAGTCACTGCCTGTCAATGAGGCAACCCGCTCGCGAGAATACCGGCGCAACGCGATTCGCCGTAACAGGATCGACAGCTGCGCTAAAAATTCACTGTTATTAATCGTTGTAATTCGGTTACTTAATATATCTAGTTCACCTATTATCTGACGTTTCTGGCGGTAGCGATGGTAGCGGCGCAGCAGCCACACTGTGGCCATTGCCAGCACTGCGATGAGCAACACTGCCAGCAGCCACCAGCCCGGCGCCGGTGGCCACAGGGGTGGTGCCGCGGCGGCATGGATATCGCGCAGGTCCAGGGGTGTCATGGACGTCGGGTTCATGCCGGTACCTCGCGCAGCTGGCGGCGCTCGTTTTGTGTATTGACCAGGGCAACCCGTAAAGCCTGTGCCACGTCATCGGTGGTGGCAATGCGTTGCAGCGGCACGGCACTTTGCTGCATCAGGTTGCGCACTGCCCGGTGATGTTCGGCAAAGTAATCCGCGTAGGCCCTGCGTCGTGACGTTGTTTCGGTATCCAGCAATCCGGTCTCTGCGCCGTCGGTAATGGCATAGCGTCCAGCCGGCGGAGGGGCCAGCTCCAGTGCATCGACAACCTGGCAGGCGACGATGTCATTGTGAGTCCGCAGCCGTTGCAGGTGGCGTCGGGTGTCGGCATTGATGCCGTAAAAGTCACTGAGAATAAACACCAGGCTGCCAGGGCGTGCGACCCGATGGAGCCGCAGCAGGGCATCATTCAAGGCGCTGTTTTGTGCAACGCCGTGCTGATTGGCAGCCACAGTGGCTGGATCGGTGGCAGTGACCAGCTGCCGGATCAGGCGCATCACCCCGCGCTGCCCGCCCAGTGGCCGTAACTCGTGATGCACGCCATTGAACAAAAAGGCGCCGATACGGTCGCCATTCTGGATGGCAGCCCAGCCAATCAAAGCGGCCGCACGCGCCGCAATGACCGACTTGAAGGCCCCCCGGGTAGCGAAAAACATTCCCGGTCCCAGGTCGATCATCACCACTACCGGGCGTTCACGTTCTTCCTGGTAGAGCTTGACATGGGCGGAGTCGGTACGTGCCGTGACGCGCCAGTCCATGCTGCGGATATCATCACCCGGCTGGTAGGCGCGTGATTCCAGGTAATCCATACCACGACCGCGGAAGCGCGATGTGTG
>JAJDNX010000144.1 GCA_022340485.1 Gammaproteobacteria bacterium
ACCCGCGAAATCTCGCCTGTCATCCGGCTGGATGACAGCATCATTAGCGGCGGGGTCCCTGGGCCACTCTGGCGGCGCATGATCAGCCTCTACCAGGACTATAAAATTGCCTTACGCAAGGGTGACGCCAGCTAGCTAGCAAGGAATTCCTGTGGACAACAATCAACGATCTAATGCCATCATACTGGGAATCTGCATTTTTCTGGGACTGGCCACACTTGGCTACCTGCTGGGCAATGCCGCCATTCGTTACAAGGAGTATGAGCGTAGCGTCACCGTGAAGGGACTTGCTGAACATGAGTATCCGGCAGATATCGTGATTTGGCCGATTCAGTTCACTGCAGCCAGCAACGATCTGGAGAGCCTCTATGATTCAATTGAAGGCAGCACCACCAGGATCCGAACCTTCCTGACAACAAGGGGCATCGATCCTGCTGAAATTTCACTGTCGACGCCCGCCATCACAGACAAATCAGCGCAAAGCTACGGCAATGCAGTGCCTGCCGAGTTCAGATACTCTGCAGTACAAACAGTCACGGTCTATTCAAGAAACATCGAAACAGTACGCATGCTGATGGGCGACCTGGCACAACTCGGAAAACAGGGAATTGCGTTTACCGGAGGAAACTACCAGTCACAAACAGAATATATCTTCACCCGCCTGAATGAAGTCAAACCCGCCATGATAGAAGAGGCAACCACCAAGGCCCGCGAGGTAGCCCTGAAATTTGCCGAGGACTCACAGAGCAGACTGGGGAAAATCAAGAAGGCATCTCAGGGACAATTCAGCATCAGCGCCAGGGACAACAATACCCCGCATATCAAAAATGTAAGGGTCGTCTCCACGGTTGAGTATTACCTGTCTGATTAAAGCCTCTCGAAGACCTGCAGTCTTGGAGTGTTGCCTATAACGCTGCTCCCGCCAGCGTTTCACCCTTGCTGTTTAGCAGGTAAATCGCTCTACCCTGGGTATCTATCTCCAGTTTGAGACGGATTTCTACACCCGAGGGTTGCGTTACCAGACCCTCATAGCGGAACAGGATCCCGAGCGCCCTGCCGTGGTTGGCCGCTCTCTGCAAGCGCTTGCCCATCAGTTCGGTATTACAGTTAGGCCACGTCATGACGACACTACAGTCACCGGAGAACAGCATGGACTCTGCCGTCCACAGGGCGCTGCGCCCAGGGTGCGGGTTTACCAGCAACACCCGGTCGTGGTTGATGGCGGACTCTCTCAAAATTCCCGAGCGTGCCGGGTAGCTTGGATTCACCATGGCAAGCCAGCGTCCCTTCCGGCTTAGGCGCACCAGTGCCGGCAGCAGTAGCGACATGGGATTACAGTAGGGGTCCGGAAGGATGATCTCTGCCAGCCCGCTCTTCGGCCAGCCACCACACGGCAGCAGATCATCGAGCACCGCTATACCGCTGGTCGTTACCAGCGAGGATCCCTGGGTCACTGATTGTTCCCAGGCATTCACGTGATGCAGTTTCTTGACGGTTTTCATTACAAGCACTCCTTCAAGGTGATATTGTCATGTTCAACGAGTCGGGAAGCGTTTGCTCGCAAGGCGAGTCTCGCAGGGAATGGTTTGTCTTGGATTATCTGGGCCACTCTAAACATGGCAATATCACCTTGAAGGAGAACTAAATCCCCTTGCGCACGATACCCACCGCCAACCCCTCAATGTCCAGCGTTTGCTCACGCAGGTCAATCCGGATTGGTTCATAAGCCGGGTTCTCCGGTATCAGTCTCACGATTGAGCCACGCTGCCGGAAACGCTTTACCGTGACTTCATCCTCTACCCGTGCCACAACAACCTGGCCATTTTCCGCATGCCGTGTGCGGTGAACGGCCAGCAAGTCACCATCGAGAATACCGATATCCTGCATACTGTCGCCCCGGACGCGCAGCAGGTAATCGGCTCCCGGATGAAAGGTATCGGGCTCTACCTGGCAGTAGTCCTCGATATGCTCTTCAGCCAGTATCGGCTCACCTGCCGCCACCCGACCTACCACGGGCAAACCGTAATCCTCCTCTGCATTCAGCAAGCGTATGCCCCGCGATGATCCGGGTATTATTTCAATGACCCCCTTGCGTTCCAGTGCCCGCAGGTGGTCCTCCGCGGCATTCGCCGAGCGGAAGCCGAGTGCATTGGCAATCTCCGCCCTTGTCGGTGGGCAGCCTTCCTCCGCAATGTAGGTGCGAATCAGTTCGAGAATCTCTGCCTGGCGTGCGGTTAGGGAGTCTTGAGTCATGACGATTGACTGGTTATCTGTACAGGTACTGTAATTCTATACAGTAAACATACAAATGCAAGTGTTTTATATCGCACTGTTTTAAATGAATATTCACCCACCACTGATTGGAAATCATCCGCTATGGAGTTTTCCTGTGCAATTCAATAAATTGAATTATCATATGCGACAGAAAATGGTAGTCCTGTCATCAGACAACAAGCAGCCCTTATTGTAAGTAGACACAATTCTATATCCTGGACCCTACATGCCCGAGAGAACCACTCCTCCTCCAGCCCGCCAAAGCGTTGCCGTTCAGGTCGGCAATGTCCTCATGGGAGGCAACGCCCCCATCGTGGTGCAATCCATGACGAATACCGATACGGCCGATATCACTGCAACCGTAAAACAGGTCCAGGAGCTGGTACAGGCAGGTTCGGAACTGGTGCGGATCACCATTAACTCGGATGCGGCTGCCCGTGCTGTACCTTTCATCGCCGAACAGCTGCAACAAACGGATACTGCCGTTCCGCTGATTGGCGATTTCCATTTCAACGGTCACAAGTTGCTGGCGAACAATCCGGATTGCGCACTGGCGCTGGCCAAGTATCGCATCAATCCCGGCAACGTCGGGCGCGGCAAAAAGCGTGACGAGCAGTTTGCCAGCATGATCGAAACGGCCTGCCGCTACGATAAGCCGGTGCGTATCGGCGTCAACTGGGGCAGCCTCGACCAGGCACTGGTGGCACGCCTGATGGACGACAATGCCGGACGTAGCGAACCGAAAGATGCGCAGGGCATCATGCATGAAATCATGGTGACCTCTGCACTGGAGAGTGCAGCACAGGCGGAGGCACTGGGCATGCCGCACAACCGTATTATCCTCTCCGCCAAAATGAGCGGGGTACAGGACCTGATTGCCGTCTACCGTGCCCTGTCAGGACAATGCGACTACGCCCTACACCTGGGACTCACCGAAGCCGGTATGGGTTCGAAAGGCATCGTCGCCTCTACCGCAGCCCTGTCCGTGCTGCTCCAGGAAGGCATCGGTGACACCATCCGCATTTCTCTGACACCGGAACCCGGTGGTGACCGCTGTCGCGAAGTGATCGTTGCGCAGGAATTGTTACAGGCGATGGAATTGAGGCATTTTACCCCGGCAGTTATCGCCTGCCCGGGATGTGGTCGCACCACCAGCCAATTCTTCCAGCAACTGGCTCAGGATATACAAACTTACCTGCGCAACCAGATGCCGGTATGGCGGCGGCAATATCCGGGGGTCGAGGAAATGAAAGTCGCCGTCATGGGATGCGTGGTCAATGGTCCCGGGGAAAGCAAACACGCCAACATCGGCATCAGTCTGCCGGGTACCGGTGAAATACCAGTTGCACCGGTTTATGAGGACGGAAAAAAGACCGTCACGCTGAAAGGTGACACCATTGCGAAGGACTTTCAGAAGATCGTTGATGACTATGTGCTGCGCCGTTATCGCTAGGTGTCTGTCAGGCTCAACAGCAACGAAAGGGGGACGGCTTTATTCCGTGCACACGTTGTTATTACTTGCTGGCTGGAGAAGCAAACTGAACAACAGCACCCTGCGGAAAATCATTCCCAGGCTTTCCTGGCAATCCTTTCCAGCTTTCATGTTGTGCCAGTATCACGTGAATCGAGCTGATTTTTATTGTACCCCGTAAGGGCGGCTATTCGGCTTCTGTACATTAACCAGGTGGGAATAATTCAGGCTTTGTTGCTTGATGGACGGGTCACGTACAGTCTTTCCCGAGAAGACCTCCGTGGTCAACACCACGGCTACCAGTACCACGATACCAAAAAATTCAAATGAATTGACCAACCGTAAACAATAGGACTTGAACATGTAGTTACCCCAAAGCCAGCTGATAGACTGCTGTTCATATCGGCACTCGCAACTACTTTTCCAGCCCGTTGTTCCCGTTATGTGATCTGCCTCACGGACATCGCTGCCGAGCAGTGAATGGCCACCACGGCATCGATCCGGGCTACCTTCATGGCCCGAGCCTATCTATCTGTATCTCATGCACTATTAATTCTTAAGCGTAGTCACAGTAAGCCGCTAACCTGTTCATGTATGACGATCATGCTACATCCCGGAGGTTTGCCATGAGAAGCTCACACGATAGACGGCGTCCACCCGCAACCAAACTGAATCCCACTCGGGACAATGAACTGGAAGTAACCGCCATCAACAGACGAAAAGGTCTCGACCGCCGTATGGAAAACCTCACACTGGAAGAGCGCCAACTGCTGTTATCAGAAATGCCCTGCCCGTCACCTAAATCCGGCTAACGACTGGGCAAATCGTTTTCTACGCCTTCTGTTGAAAAATAACGCATTTTTATTTCCATTGGTGTAGAATGACCGCAGCTGCGTCTCTTGGAGATTCCGGTTTGCATCGGCCGCAGCGACAACAGAAATCTCAGTTGCACGTTTTAAATAGGTTATATTGGATGTTCCTCGTTGCACCTCCTGTACATCACCTTTACGATCTGCGATTGAATACACGTTCATTTTTTTACTAGAGGTATATACACAGTATGGCTACTGGCACTGTTAAATGGTTCAACGATTCCAAAGGATTCGGTTTCATCGCCCCGAGTGATGGTGGCGAAGATGTATTCGTACATTTTTCTGCGATTGGTGGAGATGGCTTCAAGACACTGGCTGAAGGACAGAGCGTCTCTTTTGATGTCGAGCAAGGCCCAAAAGGCCTGCAGGCCACAAACGTTACTACTGCCTGACGTTCCGCCAACATTGGCAACACAAGAGCCCCGCAATTGCGGGGCTCTTTTTTGCACGTTTATAAATATTCCTACCGATTGGACAAGGCGCTGTTGAGTCATTCCCTGGCCTGTCCCTTGATGGCAACTCGGCTTTGATACTGGTCAAAGCCCTGCTCTGATGGTATCGCAACCAGCGGGTAGTAATCCTTCATTTGCCCCTGCTGCTGCAGGCAGTATTCAAATCAGGCTCAGCGATTGACTCTTGTGATTTCAGCTCTTGCTTCGTTTGTGCGATTAATGGCCACGAGCCCAGGGCTTCTGCGATCTGTATCCAGAAATAATTCCGTGGCAGTCATCACATTACCTAAATGTTTTCAGTTAGTTTCCGATAGCTACTTGTAAAATTTTCACCCTTAAGCAGAAACAGCTCTACCATCTAATCCGCGGCTAATAGAGGTTCATATGATATCCAACAAAACGACAAACATGCTATCTACCCTGTTACTGGTGTCTGGAATTTTCATGAGCAGCATGGCCAGTGCCGTGGATATAGATGGAACCGTGGTAACCAACGACGGTACAGGACTGTGCTCCATGGTGCTGGCCAGCGGAAAATACATGTTTACATGTAATCCCAATGGTCCTCTGTCACTGAAAAATCTGCCCACTGAAAACGACGGTACAGTAAAGCGGCAGGTCTATACAGACGGTTTCTTTCCGAGGGTTGATACG
This sequence comes from Gammaproteobacteria bacterium, assembly GCA_022340485.1. Taxonomy (GTDB): domain Bacteria; phylum Pseudomonadota; class Gammaproteobacteria; order UBA9214; family UBA9214; genus UBA9214. Next base: position 5,724 of record JAJDNX010000144.1, read on the forward strand.
CTACCGGGATCAGTAAATGAGGCCGTGTTGATGCTACGTTCCGGTACCTGTCCAAGCTATAACACGCCGTACGATCCCGCCTACGTTCCCGGGTCCGCCGGAATGTGGATCAATATATCCGGGACAGTATTCCAGCAGAATTCCGAGACACCGGTGTGTGCCATGGTACTCGCAAACGGTCAGCATGTCTTTAGTTGTGACGGTACCGGGAACTATGCGATGAGGATACCGCTGGATTCCAATGGCCAATTCAAGCTGCAGGTCTATGCAGATGGATTTGCGCCGACTGTACAGCGGTTCGATGAATTCAGCTCCAGTAATGTGGTGCGCATGACGCGATCAGTGGAATGCCAGCAAAGCGACACAACTCCGCCCATCATTACCCTTCTGTCCACAAACCCGGTAAACCTGAATGTCGATGATCCCTATACTGAACCGGGTGCTACTGCATTCGATGAAACAGACGGAGACATCTCCAACAACATCGTCATCGATTCCAGTGCAGTCGATACCACGGTTGCAGGCAGTTATCCTGTTACCTACACTGTCAGTGATGCCAGCGGCAATGTAACCAGCAAGGTGAGATACATCAATGTCATTGACATC
>JAJDNX010000147.1 GCA_022340485.1 Gammaproteobacteria bacterium
TTAATGGCCAACCCCACATCCGGAATGGAGAGGTAACCCAGCCAGCGAGAGATATCGCTGCCGTCTTTCGGACGCTGCTCAACCACCATGCCGGCGACGAAGCGATCACCCGACTTCGCCAGTGTATAGGGCTTTCCGTTGGGCCCGCGACGCTGTTCATAAGTCCAGCCAAACAGACCGCTGTAAAAGCGCTTGTCTGCTTCAAGGTCCGTGGTCATCAGGTCGTGCCAGATGAACTTGCCAGTCAGCGGTTCATCCGACAGAGACATGCCGGACATGAGGGATGTCGTGGTACTGGCACAGGCCGTAATGCCGGCCATCATTACAGCCATCAGGGAAGTACGTAATCGTTTCATGGTCCACTTCACCGTTATCTTGGAGTATAGGCAATATAAACACTCTTCTCGCCCAAAGGAAACACCTAGTGTTCGCATGAACCACCACGGATTTTCCATGGGCTCCACTTCTAGAGGGAGAGTTCAGTGGTTGATGGCTTGCACCAGTTTCTTTGCCCCCTGGCCAAACTCGGTGACCAGATACTCAAGGAAATCATCACGTAATTCGGGGTGTTGCAGGGCGTACTCGACTGTTGCCTGCAGATATCCCAACTTGCTCCCACAATCGTAACGTTTACCTTCAAAGCGGTAGGCCAGCACCTTTTCTTCTAGAAGTAGTTGTTCGATGGCATCCGTCAGCTGGATCTCACCGCCGGCACCACGCGGAATCTTTTCCAGATAATTGAAGATAGTCGGTGTCAGGATATAGCGACCGACTACAGCCAGGTTGGAGCGAGCCACCTCGGGCGCGGGCTTCTCCACAATACTCTGCACCAGGGAGACACGGCCATCTGTTTTCCCCGGATCAACAATTCCGTACTTGTCGGTTTCCTCCGCTGGCACTTCCTCGACACCGAGGACACTGGCGTGATACTGATTGTATGCTGAGGCCATCTGGGCAAGCACACAATTGCCACCTGAGTTGATCAGATCATCCGCAAGGATGACTGCAAATGGTTCTTCACCAACAACCGGCCTGGCACATAATACGGCATGCCCCAGACCCAGCGCTTCCGGTTGACGGACATAGACACAGGTCACATTGGCCGGCACCACCTCCCGCACAATCTTAAGCAACTCGTTCTTGCCCTTTTTTTCGAGTTCGGACTCCAGCTCATAGTTTTTGTCAAAGTGATCCTCGATCGCGCGCTTGCTACTGCTGGTAACAAAGATAAGTTCGTCTATGCCTGCATTGACCGCCTCTTCAGCTGCGTACTGAATCAACGGCTTGTCAACAACCGTCAGCATCTCCTTGGGGTTTGCCTTGGTCGCTGGCAGAAAGCGTGTACCCAGCCCCGCCACGGGGAAAACAGCCTTTCTGATTATTTTATCCATAAATCTTTACCCGAATTACTTTTCCTGAACCCTGTCATAAACATCTTCAAAGCGGATGATATCATCTTCACCCAGATAACTGCCCGATTGTATCTCGATTACTTCCAGCGGGATGTTGCCAGGATTTTCCAGGCGATGTGTTTCCCCTATGGGTATGTATGTCGACTCATTTTCATGCAACACGAACACCTGTTCTCCACAGGTCACCCGCGCGGTTCCTTTCACCACCACCCAGTGTTCCGCACGATGATGATGCAGCTGTAAGGAGAGCTGTGCTCCGGGCTTGACAGACAGGCGTTTGACCTGGAATCGGGAGCCGGCATCAATCCCTTCGTAAGAACCCCAGGGGCGATAAACCTGACGATGCACCTTGCATTCCTCGCGGCCACTGCCCTTGAGGCGACTCACAATCGCCTTGACATCCTGTGCCTTGTCCATGCTGGCAACCAGTACGGCATCTGCAGTTTCTACCACGACGACATTATCCAGTCCCACAGTAGCGAGACAGCGGTGCTGTGCGACCAGGAATGCGTTGTGTGTATCCTCCACCAGCACGTCACCCTGGATGACGTTGCCATCCTCATCATGCGGGCAGATATCCCAAAGAGCTGACCAGGCACCAATATCGGACCACCCAGCACTGATTGGAACGACCACAGCACGTTTGGTTTTTTCCATCACGGCATAGTCAATGGAATCACTGGGGCATTGATGAAATTTTTGTTTATTGATACGAAAAAAATCGCGGTCCTGGACGCCGGCATTCATTGCCTCGCGACAGCTCCTTAGGATATCCGGATGGTATTGGCTGATCTCATCAAGCCAGCGATCGGCGCGCATCAGGAATATGCCACTATTCCAGTAATAGTCACCCTCATTGATATATTGTTCAGCAGTTTCCTTGTCCGGCTTCTCAACGAATTGCGCCACTGAATACGCGCTACCGCCTTCAAGCTGAGTATCCCGCTTGATATAGCCATAACCCGTCTCGGGTGATTCAGGCACGATACCGAATGTGACCAGTGCCCCCTCTTCAGCATTGCCACTGCCTTGTGCGATTGCAGCAACAAACTGCAGGGGCTCTGTCATGACATGATCTGCCGGCATTACCACCATCATGGCGTCGGGGTCTTGCCTAACGAGATACAGGGCCGCCAGGGTTAATGCAGGTGCCGTATTTCTGCCGGTGGGCTCGAGAATGATGGTGGCAGGCGTCTTGCCAAGTTGTGTGATCTGCTCGGCCACCAGGAAACGATGCTCTTCGTTACACACATAGACCGCATCACCGATGTCCGGAAGGCTGTCCAGGCGACAGGCCGTTTGCTGCAACAGCGTCTTGTCCGCAACGAGTGGCAACAGCGGTTTGGGATAATACTCACGTGACAACGGCCACAGGCGTGAACCGGAACCACCGGACAAGATGACTGGGTAGAGTTTCATTCAAAGCCCCTGATGTTACCAATGGACGATTATAAAGTGTCGTACAAGATTCTCCCTAGTAATCGACGATTCAGGCTGATTATTGAATCTCTATATGCCTTGATTGTGCCCGCAGATATTATGGGAGGGATTGCAATCTGTGGCCAGCCATAGCGACGTTGACCCGCACAAGCAACACCGCCACACAACCTTATCTACTTGTTATTTATATCATATTTAAAAATAATAGATATACCAACTGCCAAACCGCATGGCTGCCACGACCCCGACTGAATCTCTGGGTCATGGCAGCCTGGCATTTACTGCCCGCCCGAAGACCCTACTGCAAGATTTCGGCGATTTCTTTCGATCGTGCTCAGTCCTATCCCTTTCACATTGGATAGATCCTCAACGCGTGAAAAAGGGCCGTGTGCATTGCGATAAGCCACGATTGTAGCAGCCTTTTTCTCACCCACACCATTCATGGCACTGGCCAGTGTGGCAGCGTCGGCCGTATTGATATCGACCGGACCGGCATAAGCACCCAGCGACACCAGCATCGCCATGGTAACCAACAGTGATAAAAACGATCTTGTAACCTTGTGCATACCTGCCTCCTGTGTTGTAACTTCCCTGTAGAAATGAACCAACATGGTGATGATCAGACCTGTCAACAGGCCGTTACGCCACCGCAGACAAGATGCCGGCCAGGACGATTAGGTTAAAGCGGACAATTCTGCATTTATTGTCCGTAAAACACGCACAGGATCGTCAGCCCGGGTCACCGGACGCCCGATAACAAGATAGTCGGAACCGCTTCTGACTGCATCAACCGGCGTCATGACGCGGCGCTGGTCGTCGGCCTGGCTACCGGCCGGTCGGATACCTGGCGTAACCAGTTGGAAACCTGCATCGAGCCGCTCTCTGAGTGTCGCAGTTTCCTGTGAGGAACAGACCACGCCATCCAGACCGGATTGCTGCGCGAGGTGCGCAAGACGCAGCACATTATCCAGCGGTGTACCTGACAGACCTACTGCAGCAAGGTCCGAGGCATCCATACTGGTCAGTACTGTAACTGCGATCAGCAAGGGCGACTGCCCAGCCCGTGCAACGCCCTCTTTCGCTGCCAGCAGCATTCGTTCGCCGCCCAGCGCATGCACATTCAGCATCCACACCCCAAGCTCGGCCGCAGCATGACAGGCGCTGGCGACAGTGTTGGGGATATCATGAAACTTCAAATCCAGGAAGACATCAAAACCACGCGCGACAAGGTCCTCCACCAGCCGCGGCCCGGAACGGGTAAACAGTTCCTTGCCGATTTTCAAACGACATAGATCAGGCGCCAAGCGTGTTATCAGCTGCATGGCAGACTGCGCATCCGGATAATCGAGCGCAACAATAACCCTTGGTTGATCCCTATCTGCCATCTTTATTCGCCCTGTATTTGACTGATCGCCAGTCTACTCACCTGCAACACCGTGAATGGGTTTAATAGTATTCCATTGTTTACAGCTGGGGCATTGCCAATGAAGCATTTTTCCGTAGAAGCCGCACTCCCGGCACTGGTAAACCGGTTTGTTTTCCAGCAGCTGGTCCGTCATATTCTTCAATATCAACAGGTTCTCATGGGCAGCACCCTCACTTCTAGACAGGCTGAGTTCAATAAATCGCGACAGGCCACGTACGGAAGGACGCTTGCCCAGTTCACCGGCAATGAAGCGGGCAGCCGACTCACTACCCTGTGCTTCTCTCAATATGCCTGCCAGCGCGAGCACAGGGGATATGCCGGCATAACGGGTAATCGCATCATGCAGGTAATCAATAAAAGCCTTTGTTGTACCAAGTTCCTGGTGACAGATGTGCATGTCATCAAGAATTTCCGGTAATAATTCAATGTCGCTTTCTGCAACCTGTTCATAGGCTTCCAGTGCAGCACGATAATCACCACCTTGCCTGGCAATATTTCCCAGAATGAGCCGTGCACGGGCGCAATGGGGATCATATTCGCTGGCTTTCTTGAGCAAGCTTGCGGCTTCCAAACCATGCCCCCTGGCACGTGCGTTCTCGGCCAGTTCGCAATAAAACTGTGCAATGACCGATTTTGCCGGTTGTTCGCCCACGAAGCCCATCTGGCTGGCAATACCTATGGCATTTTGCCAATCCTTTTCCTGTTGATAAATATCGAGCAAAAGTGGCAAAACAGTCGACAGGTGGACATTATTATCTATCAGCTCCTTGAACAGACCTTCGGCGCGATCAAACAATCCGGCCTTCATATAATCCTGCCCAAGTTCCAACACAGCATCGGTGCGTTCCTCGGAATTCAATGAGGAAAGCGCGATCAGGTTCTGGTGGATGCGGATTGCGCGGTCGACTTCTCCGCGCTTTCTGAACAGGTTGCCCAATGCAAGATGGGTTTCAACGGTGTCGCTGTTGACTTCCAGCATCCGTATAAAGACATCAATGGCCTTGTCCTGTTGCTCATTGAGGAGGTAGTTCAGACCCTTGATGTAGTCCGCACCAAGCATGGAGTCGGAGCAACTACCGACCTTGCCTTTACTGCGTTTTGCTGCAAACCAGCCAAAAGCCGCGGCAACAGGCAATAAAAACCAGAGAAGATCCTGCATCAGTTCAGCAAACAACGGGAACAGAGAATAACCAGCAAAGACATGAAAGCCTGTTGATTCTCAGGTATTGGCTGGATATCACAACCAAGAGGTACACCCGGCCGGTATGCTGTCACCCTGGACTCCTGATCCGGGAACACCGCGGCCGGGGTTGAACCTGGCAAGTACGCTAAAATCCCTTTTCGCGCGCAAGCCCCTCATTGACGCGTTCCCTGAGCTCCTTTCCTGGCTTGAAATGGGGAACATGTTTGGCCGCCAGTGCAACAGAATCGCCGGTTTTCGGATTTCTGCCTATACGTGGAGGACGATAATGCAGGGAGAAGCTGCCAAAACCCCTGATTTCTATCCGCTGCCCGGTTGCGAGTGCCCAGCTCATTTGCTCAAGCAGACTTTTGACCGCCAACTCGACATCCTTGTGATTCAGATGCCCGTTTTTAGCCGCAAGTATCTCGATCAATTCAGACTTTGTCATTTTATCCACCAACCCGGATGATAGTTTCCGTTCCAGTCATAATCCGATGCACAGGCCATGATCCCCACCAAGGCAAATGACTAACTCTCGTCACCGCTCATGTGCTTCTTGAGGACATCCCCAAGATTTGTTGTTGCTTCTGCAGAGCCTGCTCCGTAGTCCTGCATCATGGCTGCCTCGTCCTCGCTATCCTTTGCCTTGACAGACAACATGATGGCACGGCTCTTTCGGTCAACGCCCATGAACTTGGCCTCTACCTCATCACCAACGCTCAGCATGGTGCGTGCGTCCTCAATCCGGTCGCGGGACAACTCTGAAGCACGCAAGGTTCCATCAACACCCTCGCCCAGATCGATGATTGCCGCCTTTGCATCCACTTCCTTGACCGTACCCTTAACGATGCTGCCTTTGCTGTGTTCCGCAACAAAATTTGAGAACGGGTCCTTCTCCAGCTGCTTGATACCCAGGGAGATACGCTCGCGTTCAGGGTCGACTGACAGCACAACGGCTTCTATCTCGTCACCCTTGGAGAATTTGCGCACGGCCTCTTCGCCCGGCTCATGCCAGGAAATATCCGACAGGTGCACCAGTCCATCGATGTCACCTTCCATGCCAATAAAAATACCAAAGTCGGTTATGGACTTGATGGTGCCCTTGACGATATCCCCCTTGTTGCGGGTAGCACCAAATTCGTCCCAGGGATTCGGGTAGCACTGCTTGATGCCCAGTGAGATACGACGGCGTTCCTCGTCGATATCCAGCACCATTACCTCGACTTCCTGGCCAATATGAACCATCTTTGAAGGATTGACGTTCTTGTTGGTCCAGTCCATTTCCGAGACATGCACGAGGCCTTCAACGCCCTCTTCGATCTCAACAAAGCAACCATAGTCGGCAATGTTAGTAACCTTGCCAAACAGGCGCGAGTTGGCAGGATAACGACGCGCCAGATCTGCCCATGGATCAGTACCCAATTGCTTCATACCCAGTGATACACGATTGCGTTCGCGATCGAACTTGAGCACCTTGACTTCAATTTCATCACCAACGTTGACGATTTCAGAGGGGTGTTTGACACGCTTCCATGCCATGTCGGTGATGTGCAACAGTCCGTCGATACCACCCAGGTCTACGAATACACCATAATCAGTCAGGTTCTTGACAATACCCTTGACGGTCATGCCCTCCTGCAGATTCTCAAGCAGCGCCTCGCGTTCTGCACTGAATTCAGTTTCAACCACTGCACGACGTGAAACCACAACGTTATTGCGACGTTGGTCAAGCTTGATCAATTTGAATTCAAGCTCCTTGCCTTCCAGGAAAACCGGATCGCGAACCGGTCGGACATCGACCAGTGAACCTGGCAGGAAGGCACGAATCTCTTCTATATCAACAGTAAAACCGCCTTTAACCTTGCCACTGATGACGCCCTTAACGATGTCTCCGTTTTCATACGCCTTTTCGAGTCGGCGCCACACTTCATCCCGCTTCGCCTTTTCGCGCGATAGCTTGGTTTCACCGAAACCATCCTCCACCGCCTCCAGGGAAACCTCGACTTCGTCGCCAATTTCTATCTCTACTTCACCAGAGGCATTCTTGAATTCTTCGATAGGAATAATGCCTTCGGACTTCAACCCGGCATTGACGATGACACTATCTGATTGAATATCAACAACTGTCCCTGTAACTACAGAACCTCTCGTTAAATTCTGGTTAACGAGGCTCTCTTCAAACATTTCAGCAAAACTTTCGGTCATGGGAGACATCATCCTAGAACCGTGAAACCACGGTCCATTTAAATAGCTGCTGTATCTGGCGATACCGCAGGTCAGGTTAATAAAATGGCCGGGGATACCACCCCGATCCAAACGGAAACAAGATTATACGTGTATCTGCTTAATTGTACAGGGATTTTCACAGGAGCGCATGGGCTGCTTCCAGTACCTGCCGAAGGGTGTCTGCCTCATCCAGGTCACTGTTGTCGATGATCAGCGCATCCTTTGCCGGCTTCAGGGGCGAGGCCTTGCGTGCAGAATCTCGTTTATCCCGTGATTCCACCTCCCTGACGAGCACCGCTAGGTCAGCCTCAATCCCTTTTTTTATCAATTGCTTATAGCGTCTTTCTGCACGAACATCGGGGCGCGCGGTAAGGAACAATTTAAGCGTTGCATCCGGAAAAACGACTGTTCCCATATCGCGTCCATCGGCGATCAAGCCCGGTAGCTGGCGATAGCAGCGCTGCCAATCCAGCAGTGCTTCTCGAACACGCGGCATGGCTGCAATCCTGGAAGCCGCATTGGCACAGGATTCGGTACGCAGGGCGTCACTGACATCTACACCATCCAGGCAGATGACCGGTTCTCCCGCAGTTGGCAAGCGATAGCACTTGCTCAGACGAGCAGCCAGCGCCACCAGTGCTGCTTCATCTGCGAGATCAAGTGATTGCTGCAATGCAGCGAAAGCCAGCAGGCGGTACAGGGCACCACTGTCCAGATGGTGCCAACCGAGACGTTCTGCCAGTGCCTGGCTAATGGTGCCTTTGCCCGAACCACTGGGACCATCGATGGTAATTACCGGGACAGCCTGCCCGGCAGGTTGATCAGAATTGCTCATAATTTGCTGTTCACGGCGCTGCAAGTCTACGCTGCGCTTACTTGCCCTGCTCAGTGGTTGCCCTGATCCTCAGTCCAGCGTGACTGGCCTGTTCCACGAACCCGGGGTAGGAGGTATTCACATTGGCGCAGTCGCTAACTTCTATTTCACCACGGGCACGCAGGGCAGCCATGGAAAATGCCATGGCGATGCGGTGATCCCCATGACTATCGACACAACCACTATCGATCACCCCCCCCTCGATTACCATTCCGTCAGGGGTTGCTTGTGCATCGATGCCAAGTGTCTGCAAGCCATCAGCCATCACCTGGATACGGTCACTTTCCTTGACACGTAGTTCCTCGGCACCGGTCAACACCGTCCTGCCGTGCGCACAGGCCGCCGCAATGAAAATCACCGGGAACTCGTCGATCGCCAGCGGTACCAGTTCCGGCGGGATCTCGATACCCTGCAGGGGAGCCGCCTTGACGCGCAGATCCGCAACCGGCTCGCCACCAACATCACGCTCGTTCATGACACTGATGTCCGCCCCCATACGCCGCAGGATATTGATGATGCCCGTGCGTGTCGGGTTCATCCCAACATGCACCAGTAACAGATCGGAACCCGGTGCAATACTGGCGCCCACCAGGAAGAATGCTGCCGAGGAAATATCCGCCGGTATATCGATGGCGATCCCACGCAGGGAATACCCGCCTTCGATACAGACGCGCCTGCCGCTGCGCTGCAGGGGGTAACCCATACCGGTCAACATGCGCTCGGTGTGGTCGCGTGTCGTGGCAGGTTCAGATACACAGGTCTGTCCCCGGGCATACAACCCGGCCAGCAGTAAGCTGGACTTCACCTGCGCACTGGCAACCGGCATAGCGTAGTCAATACCGATGAGCGTGGCACCACCCTGTATCGACAACGGTGCAGTACCGGCAGCAGTGGCCCCGATATGCGCACCCATCGCCGTCAATGGCTCGACCACGCGTTTCATTGGACGGCTGGACAGCGATGCATCACCTGTCAGTGTGGTTGAGAATGCCTGACCCGCGAGCAATCCGG
>JAJDNX010000155.1 GCA_022340485.1 Gammaproteobacteria bacterium
TCAATGGGATGCGACAGTATTGCCATCAAGGATATGGCAGGGCTGCTTACCCCCATGGTCACAGCCGAACTGTTTCGAGAACTCGCACGCGCCACCGACCTGCCGCTGCATCTTCACAGTCACGCAACGGCCGGTACCGCAGAGATGTGCCTGTTGAAAGCCGTCGAAAATGGCTGCACCCATATCGACACCGCGATTTCTGCTTTCTCTGGCAGCACCAGCCACTCCGCCACAGAGAGCATGGTGTCAGCATTTCGTAATACCGAATATGACACCGGTCTTGACCTCGAAGCCCTGCAGTCGATCGGCCTTTATTTCAGGGATGTACGCAAAAAATATGCCCGCTTTGACAGCGACTACACCGGGCCGGATACCCGTGTCCAGATATACCAGGTACCGGGTGGCATGATCTCCAACCTGTATACACAGCTACGTGAACAGGGCGCACTGGATCGTATCGATGAGGTCTTCAGGGAAATTCCGCGGGTCCGCAAGGACCTCGGTTACCCGCCACTGGTGACACCCACCTCGCAGATCATCGGTACGCAGTCAGTGCTGAATGTGCTCACGGGCAAACGTTACGGCACCATCACCAATGAAGTAAAGCACTACCTCATGGGACGTTATGGCAAGGCACCCGCCGCCATTGACCCGGCCGTGCAACGCCAGGCAATCGGTTCTGAAAGCCGTATCGATGTCCGTCCGGCTGATTTGCTGGCTGATGAAATGGACAAGTTGCGCAAGGATGCAAGCGATCTGGCCCGCAACGAGGAAGACGTTTTGACCTATGCCATGTTCCCCGAGATCGCCAGGGAATTCATGCAGCAGCGCGCAAACAATCTTCTGGTTCCGGAAACCGTTGAACATGCTCACCCGGAGAAAACAGAGCGGCGTTCGCGTCCGACAGAATTCAACGTCACCCTGCATGGCGAGTCCTACCACATAAAGATTACCGGTACCGGCCACCGTACGCAGGACAACCGGCCGTTTTACATGATCGTTGATGGCGTCCCGGAGGAAGTGCTGGTTGAGACACTGGATGAAATACCTGCCAAGGGCATGAGCCAGAGTAGCTCCGTAAAGGGCAGCAAACGTCCGCGCGCTACCCACCCAGGTGATGTAACCACCTCCATGCCCGGCACCATCATTGATGTCCTGGTCAAGGTGGATGACGTGGTAGAGGCCGGCACACCGGTTCTGATTACCGAGGCCATGAAAATGGAAACCGAGATACAGGCCCCTATTACCGGAACGGTGACTGTTGTGAACGTCAACAAGGGGGACAAGGTCAACCCGGACGAAACACTCATAGAAATTACTGCCGGCTGATCGTGTCTGCGCAGGGTAACAACGCATTGCCAGTCACGCTTGCCTCGACCTCGCCATTTCGCAAGGAGTTGCTGCAACGACTGGGGATTCCGTTTGTAACCGCCGCACCTGAAGTCGACGAAACACCACTGGCAAACGAAACAGCAGTGGCCCTGGTGAGACGCCTGTCTGAAGCCAAGGCACGCGCGATTGCTGCACGCCCGCCGGGGCTGATTATAGGCTCCGACCAGGTCGCTACCACGAATAACACTATCCTTGGAAAACCCGGCACCCATGAACGTGCCTTCGAACAGCTATGCGATCTCTCTGGCAGGCAGGTCACATTCCAGACAGGGCTGTGCTTGCTGAATACGGAAACCGATGTGGCACAGGTCGCTGTCATTCCCTATGGAGTAAAATTCAGGCACCTCGAGGAAGAGCAGATAGAACGCTACCTGCGTCATGACCAGCCCTATCACTGTGCCGGCAGTTTTAAATCCGAGGGGCTGGGCATCACACTGTTCGAATACATGGAAGGCGATGACCCCACCGCATTGATCGGACTGCCGCTGATTCGCCTGACATCAATGTTCGCAAACTTCGGCATCACCCTGCCCTGACCCACTGTGGGCAGTTTCAGGGTAGCGGGATTTCCCCCTGCACGACACGTAACATCAACACCAGGTCCCCGGCATCCAGTTGGCCATTGTCATTCAGATCACCGAGCACATACTCACGTGTCATCGCGGTAACGTTTCCCGTCACCAGCCGGACCAGTACCAGATAGTCGGCAACATCGACCACTCCGTCCGGCGCAAGCCGGGGCGCGAGGTCCCCGCGGTTTGATGTCAGCGGGTCGGTACCATAGACAGTAATTTCATCGTAATCATCAAGTCCATCTGCATCTGTATCTGCCTCCAGTGGATCAGTCAGATAGCTGTAGACTTCATCACCATCGGACAGGCCGTCACCATCAGTATCCGCAAGCAGCGGATCCGTACCCAGTACTCCCTCCTCGCTATCTGGCAGCCCGTCATTATCATCATCATTATCACAGGCATCACCCGATGAATCGCCATCCGTATCTGTCTGTGCCGCATTGGACACCGATGGACAGTTATCATCGCTATCACAAAAGCCATCGCTGTCTGCGTCGGTGCAGGATAGCAGCAACAGGGGTTCCTGGATGCCATCCGGGTCATCGGCACAGGTACCGTTCGCACTGTTTACACAGGGTGCCGGATCGCCAGCCGCCAGTAACGCAGCCTTGACAGCAGCGGGAGTTACTCCGGGGTTCTGGCTCCTGTACAATGCCACGGCTCCCGCCACGTGCGGTGTAGCCATGCTGGTGCCGCTCTTTGTCCCCAGCCCACCCCCCGGCACAGTAGAACGAATATTGACACCGGGTGCCATGATATCCACACCGCTACCAAAGTTGCTGAACCAGGCAAAGGTATCATCCCCGGCAGTAGCTGAAAGTCCACCGGGTTTCCCATCGTAATCCTCCAGTGCAGAAACCGTGATCGCCATCGGATGCCCGGCAGGGAAATAACCCGACACATCTTGATGATTGTTTCCGGCCGCCACGGCAAACACCACACCGGCAGCAACCGCGCCATCGATCGCATCATCCAGTGCCTGTGATGTGCCCTCTCCTGTCAGACTCATGTTGGCCACTTCAATTTCATCCGCATGCGCGGTGACATAATCCACTCCGGCAATCACCGTGGATTCAGAGCCATTGCCGCTGTTATCAAGCACCTTCACTGCCCACAATCTTGCGCCTGGGGCCACACCGACGACACCCAAGTTGTTATCAAGGGCTGCTGCAATACCGGCCACATGTGTTCCATGAGACTGCACGTCGTTCGCATTCAAATCATTCTCGGTACAATTGGCATTGAACGGTCCTTGCGTTTTGCAGTAGGCATACCGGAAAACATTCAGGTCCGGGTGGTCAAGGTCTATGCCGGTATCCAGAATCGCGACATCGACATCTACCCGGTCATCGGCATTATCAATATTTGCCACGGGGTCGAGATCTGCATTGATTCGATCAACACCGGTCGGTAATGTCTGCGTGTTAATCGACATCATGACATCGGGCTCGATATAGGCGATCCTCGGATCTTCAGCCAGTTTATCCAGAAGAGCCGGCGACATCGTAATTGCCATACCATGCAGTGCATATCGATAACGGAAACGCACCGACAGGTTGAAACGCCCGGAAAGTTCATCGGCTGCCGCATCCGTATCAATCGAGTGCTTGAAGACAACGATGTATTGCAAGGGAATAACGCGCGGTAAATTTTCAGGGGCTCCGGCATAGAGCAACCGGGCAGTCAGCAGCAGACTAGCAAGCAAGCCAGCAGTGGCCGCATGGAGGAGCGGCCTGGCGACCTTAGTGGTCAAGGACATGGCATATCCAGCAACCCATATAAACGGCCCTGTTATTCTTATTTTGACTCACTGGCCCGGCATCATTTCAGGCAATGAAACTTGTTATTTTGGCTTGGCGGGGATGTGAACAAGACCCGCTCTTCGTAAGAGTGTAGCCTGCAATCCAATGAATCCACAAGCAGGACCCGGCCTTCGCCGGGGTGACGCCCGTCAGACTCGCCCGCTTGCTCATGCTGCAACAGCCAATACGCAATTGGACTGGCTAATTACCTTCCGATACCAACACCTTGCAGTACTACCTGGACAGATCAATATGCGTACTAATGCCGCTCGCGAAAGACTCGCTGAGCCCCTTCGCCATGGCCATGCCAATCCGGTCGCTGAGTCGCTTGAAGAAATCCGGTTTCTCGGTGAAATCGACAACATCCTCGGCACCGATGATCTCACGGGCCACATAGCTGGTACTGCCAATTTCATCTGCAAGCCCCATGGGTACACCCTCTTCTCCCGTCCATATCAGGCCGGTAAACAAATCAGGGTTATCCTTCAGGCGATCACCCCGTCCCTCTTTCACTGCGTTGATGAACTGCTGGTGAATATTCGCAAGCAATACGTTTACATGCTCGACATCGGCAGGCTTTGACGGGGTAAACGGATCGAGAAATGCCTTGCTCTTGCCGGCCGTGTACAGACGCCGTTCGACGCCCAGTTTTTCCATGGCATCCACAAAACCGAAGCTGTCCATGCGCACACCGATGGAACCGATGATGCTGGCGTCATCCACATAAATATCATCTGCCGCCGACACCGCGTAGTAGCACCCGGAGGCACAGACATCGGTAACCACCGCATAGATCGGTGTATCCGGGTGCAGTTCCCGCAGCCGCTTGATCTCCTTGTAGATATATCCGGACTGCACCGGACTGCCACCCGGCGAATTTGCCCGCAGGATAACCCCGGCGGTATTCTCATCGTCAAAGGCATTGCGCAAACCGGCAATTACAGTATCTGCACTGGCCTGGGTTGAATCGGAAATAACCCCCTTCAGGTCAACCACGGCGGTGTGCTTTTCACCCACCTTACTCCATTCACCCCAGTCCGCTGGCAGATACAAAATCAACAGTGCCAGTAGATACAACGACAGCAGTATCTTAAAGAAGATATTCCAGCGCCGCGTACGCCGTTGTTCATTTAGCGCCGCAAAGGCAAGCCGGTTAATGACATCACGGCTCCACTCCTCGTCTTGCAACCCTGCCTTGCTACCTTCCGATTCCTTGCCAAACATTCAATCACCTTTCTGTAAGTAGTGAAAATTACTGTCGGATCTCTATAAGACCTGCGTCTGCCAGCCACGCCGGCAATTCACTCAGCCGCCCCAGACAGACCAGGGGTGCATGTCGATGCAACCGTTCTTCCGAATGCACGCCGGTTCGAACCCCAACCCTGGCTGCGCCGGCATTGCTTGCCATCTCCATGTCATACTCGGTATCGCCCACCATCAGGGTTTCCTTTGGCAACACCTCGAGTTCCGCCATGATCTCCAGCAACATTTGCGGATGCGGTTTGGAAGGTGCTTCGTCGGCGCAGCGCGTCGAGTGAAAAAAGGCTGCCAGCTTCGTCTCGTCCAGAACCCGCTCCAGGCCACGACGCGCCTTGCCGGTTGCGATCCCCAGCAGTAGCTGCTGTTTCTGCAAGGTATCCAGCACCTCTCGCACCCCTTCAAACAGCAGCGAGGCGCCAGACTGAAACCAGTGCTTCCGGTAGTGTTCCACAAATGCCTGCTGGAAGCTGTCATCGCGCCCCGGCACCAGCATGTCAATTGCCTCGTGCAGCCCCAACCCGATCACATTCTTGACCGTCAGGTCATCCATCGGATCCAGTCCCAGGTCAGCGATGGCCGCATGCAGACAGGCGACAATTTGCGCCTCCGAATCCATCAAGGTGCCATCCCAGTCGAAGACGATGAGTTTAATCTTTTCAGGCATAAGAGGTACACATAATACCCGCTCAACGCTAATCATGATGATTCGAGCCGGTCGATCACCGCCTTCATCTCGTTATCCAGGGGCGCACTGACAACGATCTTTTCACCGTTGGTGCCATCCATGAATTCAAGGTAATGCGCGTGCAGCAGCATGCGACGCAACCCCAGATGCTTCATCTTGAGATTAAAGGCCGGATCACCGTACTTTTCATCACCGGCCAGCGGGTGACCGATGTGAGCACCATGCACGCGAATCTGGTGTGTCCTGCCTGTTTTCAAGTCAACCTCGACCAGTGTTGCCTCCTGAAAACTCGATAGCGGTGTGAAGACGCTGACCGCCGGCTTGCCAGACTCGTCGACCCTGACCATGCGCTCGCCACCTTGCAGTACATTCTTGCGCAAGGGCGCGCTCACCGTCTGCTTAGCGCCTTTCCATTTCCCTGACACCAGTGCCAGGTAACGCTTCACGACCTCTCCTGCACGCAATTGTTCCTGAAATGCGCGCAAGAAGCTACGTCGCTTGGCCAGTACCAGACAACCCGAGGTTTCCCGGTCAAGGCGGTGAGCGAGCTCCAGAAAGGGTGCCTCGGGTCGCCCCACCCGAAAGGCCTCGATGACGCCATAACTCAGGCCACTGCCACCGTGGACAGCAATGCCTGACGGTTTGTTGACGACCAGGCAACGACTGTTCTCAAACAGAATGCAGTCTTCAAGGCTGCGCACGGGGCCAACATCGCCCGTCCTGGACTCTGACACCCTCACCGGTGGAATCCTCACCGTATCACCGGCGCGCACCTTATACTGTGCACGTATCCGGCCACTGTTGACTCGCACCTCACCGCGCCTGAGGATGCGGTAGATGTGGCTCTTGGGAACCCCTTTCAGGTAACGCGCCAAATAGTTGTCAATGCGTTGGCCGGCCTCTTCCGCACTAACATATACCTGACGCACCTTCGGGAGACTCTTTGTCGGTCCCTGACTCATCGTATGACTATCTATCTGAAATCGGATGTGGAATTGTACAGGGTTACTACCTAAAGGTATTACCTCGTTTGTTTGCGGGTATAGACCAAGATTGCTATAGTCCGGCGCACGGTTGACCTGAATCGGGCGTTTCAAGTCCGCATGTCACCCCCGTGAAACCAAATTTATACGGGAGATGTTGGCAGCTGTACATAACCAATAGTCTCCAGAATACACAGCAACGTGCTGTTAGTAACAAAACCAAACCAGATAAACAATGAACGCCCCCGTGAATCACGCACAGCTTCATATGCCAGTTTTCATTACCTGCCTGTTATGGCTAATGGGTATAGAACCAGCGACACGCCTGCCACACAGTCCGTCAAGGACGCGTCAGGCAACAGGCTCCGTGCGTCATCAGGTTGAGCGTATGCGAGAATTAAAACATGAAAAGAATGTTGATCAATACCACACAGCCCGAAGAGCTGCGTGTGGCCATGGTAGATGGCCAGAAGCTCTACGATCTTGATATCGAGGTACCTGCTCGCGGACAGAAAAAGTCCAATGTATACAAGGGCAAAATCACGCGCATCGAGCCCAGTCTGGAAGCAGCCTTCATCGATTATGGCGGCAACCGCCATGGCTTTCTGCCTTTAAAGGAAGTTGCCCGCAGCTATTTCAGCGAGTCTGCCCAGCAGTCCGGTGGCCGTCTCAGTATCAAGGATGCACTGACCGAAGGCCAGGAACTGGTCGTCCAGGTTGAAAAAGAGGAACGCGGCAACAAGGGAGCTGCGCTGACCACGTTTATCAGTCTTGCCGGGCGTTACATGGTCCTGATGCCCAACAACCCGCGTGCCGGCGGGGTGTCCCGGCGGATTCAGGGCGAAGACCGTAACCTTGTTCGTGACGCCATGAGTGGCATGAATATCCCTGAAGACATGGGCATGATTGTCCGAACAGCGGGTATTGGCCGCAGTAGCGAAGAACTACAGTGGGACCTCGATTACCTGGTACACCTGTGGGGTGTCATCAAGGAGGCCTCGAAGGAGCGGCCTGCTCCGTTTCTGATTCATCAGGAAAGCAATGTCATCATCCGTGCACTGCGTGATTACCTGCGTACAGATGTTTCGGAAATCCTGGTTGACAGCGCGGAAGTCTATGAATCCGCGCGTGAGTTCATGGAGCGGGTCATGCCCCACAACCTGGGCAAACTGAAGCTCTACAAGGACACCATTCCGCTATTCAACCGCTTTCAGATTGAATCACAGATCGAATCTGCCTTTGAGAGGGAAGTCACCCTCCCCTCCGGTGGCGCCATAGTTATTGACCACACCGAGGCACTGGTTTCTATCGACATCAACTCTGCGCGATCCACCAAGGGAGGGGATATTGAAGAAACCGCACTAAATACCAACCTCGAAGCTGCGGATGAAATCGCCCGGCAGTTGCGCATACGCGATGTGGGTGGACTGATTGTCATTGATTTCATTGACATGCAGCCTGCCAGGAACCAGCGGGAAGTCGAAAACCGCCTTCGTGAGGCACTCAAAATGGACCGTGCCCGCGTCCAGATCGGACGAATTTCACGCTTTGGACTGCTGGAAATGTCGCGCCAGCGACTCCGGCCTTCCCTGGGTGAATCCAGCCAGATTGTCTGTCCGCGCTGTGTCGGCCAGGGCACCATCCGTGGAGTGGAATCGCTGTCCTTATCCGTGTTGAGAATCATCGAAGAAGAGGTCATGAAAGACAACACCCTGCGGGTTGTCGCACATGTCCCGGTCGACGTCGGTACTTACCTGCTCAACGAAAAGCGCGAGCTGCTGGTAAGCCTTGAGGCCCGCCACAAAATCGCTGTCATGCTGATTCCATCGCCCGCGCTGGAAACCCCGAATTACGATGTGCAGCGACTCCGCCGGGACGATGCGGCCCTCACACAGTCCACCCCTAGCTACAGCCTGGCGAAAGCACCCGCCGAACCCGAGATACCGGTTTCCTCCTCCACGGAAGCGGTAACTGCAGAGGAACCGGCAATCAAGTCAATCAAACCGATTGCACCCGCCCCTGTACCGTTACAGGAACGCAATCCCGCCGTAGAAAGCAGCACGAAACCTGGCCTGTTCAAACGTCTGGTAGGCAGTCTCTTCGGTACTGCTGAGGAACCACCGGAGCCGACGCCCGCGAAGCCCCCTAAACCACGCAGCAGCCAGCAAAGCCGCGGTGGCAGTGATACTCGTGGCAGCAACCGGCGCAGGCAAGCGCCATCGGGCAGCCGCCGCCCTGCCAGTCGCGCCTCATCGGGACAAGACACCGGCCAGCGGCAACCTGCCAGCGAGCGCAAACAGGCACGGGCTGAGCAACCAAAGGAGACGGGAAACCAGCCTGCAGCCACCCAGACAACGCCCTCCGGCGACAGCACAAGTCCGCCACAACGGCGGGGATCATCACGGCGTGGGCGTCGTGGCGGCCGGCGTCGCTCATCCGACCAGAACCGGACTGCCGCCAAGACGGAGTCACCCTCAGGCGAAAGCACCCAATCCACTGGCAGCAATGAGCGGGGCGCAGACCAGCCCCGGCCCATTGCGGAAAGCAATCCGCCACAGGAAGGAAACCGCAAGTCGACGCCGTCACAGGACAGTCACAACGAAGCCAGCACAAAGCAAGCTGCTGCGCAGAAAACAGTAGCGGATTCCACACCCAGGGCGCCAGAGGCACAACCGGCCCCCGCCAAGCAGGCTGCAACGGCAACGGATAACGCGCCCAAACCGGAAAAGGCAGTCTCGGAATAGGCCTTGAATCAGAGCTTGTGCTGCTGGCGGATTTCTGTCAGCAGCCCGGCTGCGGCGACTTCAATCAAGTCGAGTACGCGTTCGAACCCGGTAACACCACCGTAATACGGATCCGGTACATCCTTGGCTTCAATATCAGGGGCGAACTCCATAAAGAGACGCAGCTTCGATTCGTGCTCTGGCGGACAGTTTAGCGCCAGGTCTTCGTAATTGCTGCTGTCCATTGCGATGATATAGTCGAATTCATGGAAATCATCCGGCCGGATACGTCGTGCCTTTTGCGCCCTTAAATCAACACCGCGCTTCAAGGCTGCCGCAGTGGCACGCTCATCCGGTTTTTCTCCGATATGGTAAGCATGCGTTCCCGCAGAATCGATTTGTATGATGGTAGCAAGATCACAGTCTTCCACCAGTCTCTCAAAAACACCCTGGGCGGTTGGTGATCTGCAAATATTACCCATGCAGACAAATAGAACACTGACCATAACGACTCCTGCTAGCTATCGACTATCGGTTAACAACTGGTTGACCCGTGCCAGATCTTCCCGGGTATCGACACCGTGCCCCGGCATTTCCGTTGCGATTCCAACATGGATCTTCATCCCGTGCCACAATACCCGCAATTGCTCGAGCTTCTCGATGGACTCCAGTGGCGATGGCTGCAGCTGCCTGTAGTGTTTCAAAAACCCGGCACGGTATGCATACAGTCCGATGTGGCGCAACGCAACGCTGGAATTCTCCAGCATTGGTCCGTCGCGATGACACGGTATGAATGCCCGGCTGAAGTACAGCGCATACCCATGCTTGTCCAGGACGACCTTGACGATATTCGGATCGCTCCCCTCCTC
The DNA here is from genome assembly GCA_022340485.1 of Gammaproteobacteria bacterium. Lineage (GTDB taxonomy): Bacteria > Pseudomonadota > Gammaproteobacteria > UBA9214 > UBA9214 > UBA9214. Next base: position 10,290 of record JAJDNX010000155.1, read on the forward strand.
CCCGGACTGAATCGGGTAGGCAAGTGTTGCGACCACTGCCGCCGCGTTGCTGGCGAGTCCATTGGCGACCTGTTTGATGAGTGCGGGCGGGATTAATGGTTCATCACCCTGCACATTTACGATGATATCCTCGTCATCCCAGCCTTGACTCTCGACAACCTCTGCAAGGCGCTCGGTACCCGAGGTATGCGCCGCGGAGGTCATGCACACCGTCGCATTGAAGTCGTTTGCAGCCTCTGCAATACGTGGGTCATCTGTGGCAATTATGACCTGGCGTGCTCCGCTCTGCAGCGATCGCTCGTACACATGCTGCAGCATGGGGCGACCGACAATTTCAAGCAGCGGTTTGCCCGGCAACCGCGTTGAGGCATAACGTGCCGGAATGACGACCGTAAAGGGAGTTTCACCCATGCACTGCGCTCTCAGACTTCCTCATCTGCCGGCAGTTGCCGCGCCTCGTCTTCCAGCATCACAGGGATGCCTTCCCTCACCGGGAAAGCCAGCCGGTCTACCTTGCAGATCAATTCATGTTCATCCTTGTGATACACAAGTGGCCCCTTGCAGATCGGGCAAGCCAGTATATCCAGTAATTTTTTATCCACCGTGTACCCCACCATTCGTAACTTGTCACAAAACACTATTATCCATGATGTGAGAGCCGGGTATCCAGTAGCTTGTCCAGGCAGTTGCAGAAATCGTCCGTCATCCGGGCCTCGACCGGCACGTACCAGTCGTTTGCCGTTGCAAAATATCGACATTTCACCGCATCCTTCTCCGTCATGAGTACCGCCCTGCCATCAGCGAAGCGGATATCATCTGGCTGGAACGGGTGATGGTCGGGGAAAATGTGTGTTTGCAGTTGCAAGCCGGCTTGCTGCAGTGATCGAAAGAAGCGATCCGGATTACCGATGGCGGCCACTGCGTGTACTTTTTGTGAGCGAAAATCACTCAACGGGCAGACCTTGTCTGCATCGAGGAGGTTATGTGCTCCCCCCGGTTGCATCTGCATCGGGTGTTCCCGTCCGCCTCCCAGACCGTTGACGACGACCAGATCGACTTCCTGCAAACGACGGGCCGGTTCGCGCAGTGGTCCGGCAGGTAGCAGGAAACCCGTGCCGAAGCGCCTGACTCCATCGATTACCGCGATCTCGATATCGCGTTGCAGGGCATAATGCTGCAGGCCGTCATCACTCAGGATGACATCACAATCGCTATATTCAATCAGCGCGTTTGCCGCCGCCACGCGATCAGGCGCAACAGCCATTGGGCAATGCGTCTTTGACGCCAGCAGGACGGCCTCATCTCCGACCACACCGGGATCACTGTCAGGCCGGACCTGTTGCGGCCAGCTGCTGGCTCCTCCGGCATAACCCCGGGATATAATCCCAGGCCTGTAACCCTTGTCACGCAGGTACTCGGCAAGCCAGGCAACCAGGGGGGTCTTCCCGGTCCCGCCAACAGTAATGTTCCCGATGACAATGACCGGCCGCGGGATCCTGATGCTGCGCAAGAGACCACACCGGTAAGCTGAGCGGCGCAGTCTGATGATCACACCGTAAAGCAGCGACAGCGGTGTCAGCAATACCAGCCATGGACTGCGCGCGTACCAGTAGTAGTCCAGGCGCTTCATGTAACCCTGCTGATCACGAAATGACCCGGCTATTGTTCCTCTATCTTTGATGTTGCCAGGGAAATTTGTGTCAACCCGAGTTGGCTGCTGGCATCAAGCGCGGTAATGACCGCCTGATGCGGCGTGCTTGCATCCGCCCGGATGATGACGGTCAGCGACTCGCGACCGTTGACCGCCTTGCTGATGGCGGCCTTGAGTGTCTTGAGTTCATTGTTCACCACCTGTTGCTCATCGATGAAGTAGCGCCCCTGTGCATCGATCACGATCTCGAGGGACTCATCTTCCGATTCCACCGGAGTAGCCGTTGCCTCGGGAAGTTCGATCTGGATACGTGATTGCTGTTCAAAGGTGGTAGACACCATAAAAAAGATCAGTAGCAGGAAGACCACATCGATCAGTGGTGTCAGATTGACTTCCGGGTCATCCTGGTCGCCGGGTTGCAGATTCATCGCCGATCACCCACCAGCCGGCCTGCGCTGGCCGTGCATGATTTCAACCATTACCAGCGCCTCCTGTTCCATTTTTAACACCAGCATCCTTACCCGACCCCTGAAATACCGGTAGAACATCAGTGTCGGTATGGCGACCACCATACCTGCAGCCGTGGTGATCAATGCCTCCGAAATACCACCAGCCAGTGCGCCGGGATCACCGACACCCTGCGTGGTAATGGTGGAGAATACCTTGATCATACCGATTACCGTACCCAGCAAGCCCAGCAGGGGGGTAATGGCTGCGATGGTACCGAGTGAATTGAGGTAACGTTCCAGCTCATGAACAATGTGCCGGCCGGTGTCCTCGATACTCTCTTTCATGACCTCGCGATTCTGGTGACGGTTGGATATACCTGCCGCGAGGATGGAACCCAGAGGCGAACTGGCCTGCAGCTCTGCCAGGTGTTCGTCATTTAGCTGGTGGATCTTCTCCCAGCGCCAGACCTGCGCCACCAGGTTCTTGGGCAAGACCCGGCGCACCTGCAAAGACCAGAGCCGTTCAACAATAATTGCCAGCGATATAACCGAGCACAGAATAATCGGCAGCATCAGCCAGCCGCCTGCCTTCACCAGTTCTAGCACAACATCACCATCCTTTGTTACGGCGTTAATCTATAACCGAGTCGAATGATACTGTATTTGCCCCGACAGCCATACCGTGTTTCAGGGATTATTTGACGATTGCCAGTAACGCCGTCGTTCATCCCGAAAACGCCTGACGTGCGGTTTCTCATCCTCAGAGGATAGCGTCACCGTCAGTGCACCGCTGAGACCTGTTTCGTACATTTTGGCTTGGATGCCAGAATAGCGCTCCACGACCGGGGCTTTCGGGAAACCGTAGCGATTGCGGTAGCCACTCGGGAACAGCACGGTATCAGGATGCACCGCCTCTATAAATGCCGGGGTGGATGAGGTGTCGCTGCCATGATGTGGTGCAACCAGCACTGCCGCTGCAAGTTCGTGTTGCGGAGGCAGCAGCAACGCCTCTTCTCCCCGCGCTTCAATATCACCCGGCAACAGGATACTGTGGCCACCCGCTGATTCGATGCGCAGGATACAGGAGGCATTGTTTCCCTGTAGCCGGTTGTCCCTCGCAGGATGCAGCATGGTAAATCTGACACCCTCCCAGAACCATTGCTGGTCACGCCAGCAGGGTTGCGCCCTGGCCTGAGGAATTTTCCCGGTGACGCTGGTCAGCACTCGGTCTGCCGGGTACTCTGCAAGCAGTGATGCTACCCCGCCAATATGATCGTTATCACCATGACTGACAATGAGCGTATCCAGCTTACGCACACCCGAGTGACGCAAAAATGGCACAACCACAGCCTGTCCGGTATCAAACGTCTCACTAAAGCGAGGCCCTGCATCATAGACAAGCGTATGAAGGCGAGTCTCTATGACGGCGGAAAGCCCCTGCCCTACATCCAGCAAGGTGACGCGCGCCTCTCCCCATTCCGGGCGATGTGGCTCCACGACAACGATAGGCAATAACCACAACAGCGCCAGCCACCTGCCTGGGATGCCGCGTGGCATGAATAACAGGCAAAGCCCGGCAAATGCGGGAACCAGGGTCCATGTGACCGCTTGATGTGGATGCCAAAGTACCTGTTCCAGCCCAGCCAGGCCACTCAACCAGGGCCAGATCAGGCTCAGCAGATCGGCCGCGGTTTGCAGTACCCATTCACCCGCGGTCTCGCTAATACTGAAGGCCAGCGTGCCAGCCAGCGCAACCGGCACAACCATCATCCCGACGTAGGGTACGGCAACCATGTTTGCCAGGGGGGCGATCACAGAGCTCTGCTGGAAAAACACCAGCAGCAGCGGCGCCATGGATAGCGCCAGAACAAAGTGCATATAGAGCCACTTCTGCGTAAAACCTCTGCGTCCATGACGTCCGGCCATACAGTAAGCAATAGCGCTCACCGCCGAGAATGACAGCCACCAGCCGGGTGACAACACGGACAGCGGATCCAGTAGCAGGATTATTACTGCAGCCACACAGATCACCCTGGAAAAGGAAATGCTCTGATCAGACAGAACCGCCAACATAAAGACGGTTACCATGATCAGGGCACGTCGTGCCGGGATACCAAACCCGGCCAGCAGCGCATAAACCAGTGCCGCGCAGACCGCAGTCACGGCCGCAACCTTACTCGCAGGATACTGTTCAACCAGGTGGCCGCAGTGTAGCCAGACAAACCTCGTTAACCAGAATACCAGCCCCGCCACCAGGCTGACGTGCAAACCCGATATTGCCACCAGGTGACTGGTACCGGTTGCCCGCAGGACCTCCCATTGTGAGGGGCTTAGCATACTGCGGTCACCAATCGTCAATGCACGAATCAGGGCCAGCGAAGGCCTTTTTGCCCCCATCTCGTCGAAGGCGGCCATTAGCCGGGACCTGAATCGGTTGATCATCGAGACATCAGCAACCGCAAGCCGGCGATTGCGTGCCCGGTCCTGGCGCACATAGCCAGTGGCCCGAATCCGCTGCTGAAAAAGCCATTGCTCAAAATCGAACCCGCCTGGATTCGAAAACCCGTGCGGCCGTTTCAGGCGTACCACAAGTTGCCAGCGCTCACCCAGGGCCACCCCGGGATCGGTGTTGTAGAGATTGAGTCGTACCTTCCCCCGGAATTCCGTCCACCCCTGTCCTGCATCCAGCCTTTCGATGTAAAAAGGGAAGCGCACCTGTCGCGCCGTGATCCGTTGAGGCCGATCAAGCACCTCACCTTCGACCAGGAGGGTCTTGCCCTCCAGTGCCGGGTCAAGCACTGGATCCAGTGCCTTTCCAGCCAGTAATGCAGCCCATAGAAAACCCAGGATAAAAACAGCAGGCAGCCTGGCTATCCGCCAGACAAGCCCGTACAGCGCAATCGGAACCACGGAATATACCCAGAGTGTTGGCAGGTTGGCACACCATTGAAGTGCAACCACGCCCGCCACAAAGGCGGCGGTCAGTAAAACCATGTTCGTCCCTGAACAGTACTGTTAAGCGCGCGTAACTGCAGCCAGCCAACGGCGCGCAAGCCGTTATAGAATCCTCATTTGGCAGACATGTCGCGAAATCGGGTCAAAATTATTTACTGGACAACGCTAAAGTTTGTTTTTAACCCTCTTTCTTCTCGTTTGCCCAGGCGATGCCTTTTCAGCCAGCGGCTAGACCAAATGTCCATCCTCAAGACGCACAACCCGATCCATACGCTCGGCAATCAGCGGGTCATGCGTAGCCACCAGTAAACTGGTGGAAAGTTCCCGGTTCAGCTCCATCATCAACTCGAGCACCTGCTCGGCATTGTGACGGTCAAGATTGCCCGTCGGCTCATCCGCAAGGATGCAGGAGGGCCGGGTTACCAGCGCACGAGCAACCGCCGCACGCTGCCGTTCACCACCCGATAATTCACCCGGTTTGTGCGTGATACGCCCGGAGAGACCTACACGCCCAAGCAAGGCGGTCGCCTGATCCCTGGCCTCG
>JAJDNX010000018.1 GCA_022340485.1 Gammaproteobacteria bacterium
GCATCCATCGTGCCCGCCTTGTGCAGGCCCTTCGCTGTCTCATGTACCGTTTTCAAGATTGACTTAGCCATCTTCCTTTACCTCTATCAATTCACCGGCCTTGATCGCTTTTACCAACGCCGGGTTGGTATACCCCAGTAATTGTGTTGCCAGCAACTTGAGCGCTTTCAATTCCTTGTCACTAATATTTGCCCGTTCATTCTTTGCAAAACCGTAGACGAAGAACGCCTTGTTGTTTTGCTGGTAGACCACCAGGCTGCGGGTACTGCCCCGCTTGCCGTGCCCGGGCAGTGCCACCCGTTTCTTGACCACATACCCACCCAGATTGGCATCAATCAAACCGTCTTCCATTTCCTTGACCGCCGCCAGCAGAGTCTGGTCACCCAGCCCCTCCCTGGCTGCCCATCTATGGAACCACTTGTTCTTGTAGACCTGCACTCAGCTACCCTGACGATTTTTCATAGTATAGCACTAGGTGCTATAGGTTATCGACCCCTGTTTCAGGGGCTTGAGGTATAGTGGATGGACATCCAACCAGGTACAGCCAGCGCCACCGCAATCAACTTCCCGAAAAAGAGTCCGGATACACAAGAACACAACCACCGGATTTTTGGTCCGGATATTCACGGTTCGAGTCGCTTACGGACGCGTAACCATTTGAATTCTATACAGGCAAGATTTATCCAACGAGGAAAATTTGCAGTTAATCCCCGAAAAAACTCCCGCAAGCAGCATTTGTTAATGCAGTAAAATAACAGCTAACTAATTGATTTATATGGTGGGTCGTGAAGGATTCGAACCTTCGACCATCGGATTAAAAGTCCGGTGCTCTACCAACTGAGCTAACGACCCATTATCTGAATACAGCGATCAGGCATGCGTCCCGATCGGGACGCTGGAATGATACTTGCCTGACCTGAAATGGCAAGCCTGAAACGGCCGAATCCTCAGGCAGAGCAGGATTATATACAGTAACAGCGCTCCCGAGGGCGAGTATCTTCTGGCCGGTTGTCAGACATAACGTGTCGGATCGGCAATGCCTGCTTCTCGAAAACCAATTGCGCGCAGTCGACAGGCATCACAGACACCGCATGCCCTTCCCTCGCGATCTGCTGAATAGCAGGACACCGTCATGGAATAATCAATACCCAAACGGACACCTTCACGGATAATCTCGGCCTTGGAAAGGTGGATCAGGGGTGCATGGATGGTGAATTCCCCCCCCTCGACACCACCCCGGGTCGCAAGGTTTGCCAGTCGTTCATAGGCGTCGATGAATTCCGGGCGACAATCGGGGTAACCGGAATAATCCACGGCATTGACACCGATAAACAGGTCCCAGGCACCGAGCACTTCTGCCCAACCCAGTGCCAGTGAAAGAAATATGGTATTGCGCGCCGGGACATAGGTAACCGGTATCCCCGTGGTGACATGATCCGGTACGGCAATGCGGTCATCGGTCAAAGCCGAGCCGCCAAGTTCGTCCAGCCCTAGTCGAACGACCCTGTGCTCACGGACACCTGCCGCAGCCGCAAGGCGACGTGCCGCGGCAAGTTCTGCAGTATGGCGCTGGCCGTAATCCAGGCTCAGTGCATAACACTCGAAACCACGCTCCTGTGCCAGCGCCAGTGCCGTAACAGAATCAAGACCACCGGATAGCAAGACGACGGCTTTGGGCATTAACGGATTCCCCTAGCTTCTCTCCGGCCCCTGAATCCAGGCTGAGAGGGAGATGATGATGAATGGTTCATTCTCTAGGCAGCGTTATTCGTAACACAATTCGCAGGATCCTATCTTCCCGGTGCATTGCCCCACAGGATCTTGTGCAACTGGATCTGCATGCGCACCGGCAACTGGTCCTGCAGGATCCATTCGGCAAGCTCGGCCGCATCCTGTTCCCCCGCGCTCGGAGAAAATAGCACCTCGCAGTGCGCTGGCAGATCATGCAACGTGAGCAGTTCTCGCGACCAGTTATAATCATCCCGGTTGCAGATCACGAACTTCACCTGGTCCTGGCTCCCGAGGTGCTGGAGGTTTTCATAGCGGTTGCGATTCACTTCACCCGAACCGGGCGTCTTCATATCCAGTACCTTGATAACGCGTGCATCCACCGGCCCCACATCCAGTGCCCCGCTCGTTTCCAGCGAAACATGGTAGCCTGCGTCGCATAAACTAGTCAGCAACAACAGGCAGGGCTGCTGAGCCAGCGGCTCACCCCCGGTCACCGTGACATAACGTGTCTGGTAGGCAGCGATCTTTTCCAGGATGGCAGGCAGTGACATCCATGCGCCACCTTTGAAGGCATATTCAGTATCACAATACTGGCAGCGCAAGGGGCAACCGGTGAGGCGCACGAACACGGTTGGATAACCGACCGTCGCCGACTCTCCCTGCAGGGAGAAAAAGATTTCGCTGATGCGCAAACGCGGGATATCTGACATAGGCTGTAGACAAGCAGGATGGGCACTTCGCCGCGCTTCCTGGCCCACCCTGCAGGATTATGCGCGCATACTGACGATCAGTGCCCGTCCCTCTTCATGGCCTGCAGTCGGTCAGCGGCAAGTCGCGCGGCAGTGGTGCCGGGATAGCCGCTGATCACTGCCTCCAGTGCCTGCCGTGATGCCACCCAGTCCTGTTTCTCGTAATAGATATAACCGGTCTTCAGGTAACTGTCGGGCGTCTTAGGGCTGTTCGGATAGTTATCAATCAGTCCCTTGAACGCGGCCAGCGCCCGGTCGAAATCACGGGTCACATAGTAGGTCTCACCAAGCCAGTAACTGGCGTTGTCCGCATAACTGCTGGCCGGGTAGTTTGCCAGGAAACCGTTGAAGGCCTGTGCTGCCTCTGCATAGCGTCCTTCCCTGAGGATCGCAAGCGCCTGCTCATACTCGGCACGCTCCCCGGGCTGTTCTGCCGATGGAGCGGTTTGCTGCTGTGGTTGCCGTGTTTCCTGCAGCGGAGTCCCGGTCGCAGCCGCCGGTGCTGTGGGTAACGGGGCCACCGGGTACTGCGTCGGCGCAGGCTCCTGTCCTGTTGCGGGTGTCATACCAGCCTGACCGGTTTCAAGCTGCTGCAGGCGCCGGTCGAGATCGAGATACTGCTCGCGTGAGCGCCGTTGCATTTCGTCCAGGGTATGCGCCTGTACCTCAAGATCGCCACGCAACTGCTGGATCGTCTGCTGCATCTCCTCAATCCGGTTTAGCATGTCCAGCAGTCCCCGGGAATCCAGCTTGCGCTCGATGCTGTCGAGGCGGGCATCGGTCACTGCGTCCGCCAGCAACACTGGCGAAGACACCGCTGTGACCACAAACAACAGCGTTGCAGCAGCACTGTGTGGGTATGATTTTTTCATTACCGCAACCTAGTACACCAGTTCCACACGGCGGTTCAGTCGCCAGGCTGCATCACTGTGACCTTCAGCAGCCGGCTTTTCCTCCCCATAGCTGACAATCGTGATCTGATCGGGTGAAACGCCATTCAGTTCCAGAATTCGCTGTACCGACAGTGCACGCCGGTCACCCAGTGCAATGTTATATTCACGTGAGCCACGCTCATCCGTGTTGCCTTCCAGGGTGATGTGCGTACCCGGGTTGGCAACCAGATAACCGGCATGTGTAACCAGCAGTTCCTGATCCATGTCGCTAATTTCTGCGCTGTCGTATTCGAAATAGATAACGCGTCGTGACAATGGACTGTTGGGATCATTCAGCGAATAGCCCGCGTAGTCCGTAGTGCCGGCGGCACCACTGGCGACAGCACCACCATCGGCCTCGGTACCGCGGTCTTCGATGGCAACATCGCCTTCCTTGACGTCCCCTTTTGAACTACAACCGGCGATCACCGCCACCAGTGCCAACACGATAAAACTGCCTGCTTTGCGCTTCATTGTCTTACTCCCGGGATAGCTGTTTATTTACCTGTTAAAAATATGCTTACTTGCCAAATGGTGACCACACCGGCTCGCGGACATTACCCGCCTGCAACGAGAGGCGCTGGCGAAAACGTCCGTCGACCGAGACCGCCGAGAGCACCTCGCGGTTACCTGCGCCGGTAGCATAGATAATCATGCTGCCATTGGGTGAAAAACTGGGGGATTCATCCAGCTGCCCGTCCGTCAGTACACGCAACTGTCCTGATTGCAGGTCCTGCACCGCAATCTGGTACCCACCTCCCTGGCCATGCACCATAGCAAGTTTCCGACCATCCGGCGAGATGTCTGCGCCGGCATTATAGTTACCTTCAAAGGTCAGTCGTTGTGCCTGTCCACCCCTGGCCGGTATCCGATAAATCTGCGCCGACCCGCCCCGGTCAGAGGTGAACACGATACTCTTGCCATCGGGTGTCCAGACGGGTTCCGTATCGATGGAGGGGCTGTTCGTGAGGCGCCGCAGCTCGCCATTACCAATGTTCATCACATAGATTTCGGGGTTACCGTCACGGGACAGCGTCAGTGCCAGTTGCCTGCCATCCGGCGACCAGCTGGGGGCGCCATTGATCCCCTTGAAAGAGGCCAGTTTGCGACGCGAACCGGTCGCCACATCCTGGATATAGATCTCGGCCGTCTTGTTCTCAAAGGACACGTAGGCAATCTGGCGGGCATCTGCCGACCACGAGGGCGACATCAATGGCTGCTTCGAGGTCAGGATGGTCTGCGGGTTGTAGCCATCCGAATCGGCCACCAGCAGAGTGTAGGTCTTGTTCTTGCCAATGCCGTTGCTGGTGACATACGCAATTTGCGTATTGAAGGCACCCCGCTCACCCGTGAGGGTTTCATAAATGATATCGCTGATATGATGCGCGACCCGGCGCAAATCGCGTGCACTGGTCGGAAAACTTGACCCTGCCAGGCGTTTGCCCCGAAACACGTCAAACAGTTCGAACCGCACCGTATATTGTCCGTCGCCGGTTTCATCCAACTGCCCGATTACCAGGTTGTCGACATTCAACATACGCCAGTTCTGAAATTTTACCTGTTCTGCGCTGGTGGGATGCGACACCAGATCGCGGTCTGGCAACGCCTCAAAGCGTCCACTGCGGTTCAGGTCAGCCGTTATGATGGCGGCAATATTTTCCGGCGCGGCTGGTGACTTGCCACGCCAGCCAAGCGGTACCACCGCGATCGGTATGGCACCCTCGATACCCTGGGTGATTTCTATCGTCAATGCTGCCCGCACAGGGGTGGCAATTAGCACACACAGGAGTAACAGGAGTTTTACGATTCTGGTCATGTAAAAAGGCTGCCTTTAGTTATCAGGATTAAAATTGAAATCGATTTCCCGGAAATATTTAAACATCGTTGCATCAGCAGGCATCGGTAATGGCGAGGCTTTCAGGACTGCTGTTTCAACAGAACGGTCAAATAGGGGATCACCACTGCTGCGCACAACTTTCGCATCAACCACCTCGCCGCCCGGTATCAATTTTACCCGTATCAGACAGCTCAGTCCTCCTGCACTGCCAGCCGGGCGCAGCCAGTTCCGCTGAATCTTGTTCTGTATTTGCGGAATATACCCTGACAGGGCATGCTCGGCACGCGCCTGTGCCTGCTCTTCTGCCAGTTGTGCCTGCAAGGCCTGCTCGGCTTCCCGCTGCCGTGCGGCCTCCGCAGCTGCTTTTTCCTTAGCAGCCTGTTCTGCCTTGCGCTTGCGTTCCGCTTCGGCCTGCTCCTTTGCGGCCTTTTCCTTTGCGGCCTTTTCCTTTGCGGCCTTTTCCTTTGCGGCCTGTTCTTTTGCGGCCTGTTCTTTTGCGGCCTGTTCTGCCTTGCGCTTACGTTCCGCCTCGGCCTTCTGTTTCGCGGCCTGCTCCGCCTTGCGTTTGCGCTCGGCTTCTGCCTTCTGTTTGGCAACCCGCTCGGCCTCCGCCTTCTGTTTCGCGGCCTGCTCCGCCTTGAGCTTGCGCTCTGCTTCCGCCTTTTGCTGCGCCTCCTGTTCCAGCTTGCGCTGCTGTTCCTCTGCAATACGCTGCTGTTCTGCCTGTTTCTTCGCCTCGACCGCCTGCAACTGCGACAGGTCAACCAGTTCAGCCTGGATCGGTTTGTGTGAACCGGGCTTGATTGCCTTCGGTGTCCAGTCCAGACTGATGACCAACAGCAGCAACAGCCCCACATGCATCAGCACCGCGTAGGTAACGGCACGTGGATTTTCCCGAATCGCCTGCCACATAGACGACCTATTCCTCCGGCGGTTCGGTGACCAGCCCCACGCTTGGCACACCTGCCTGCTGCAACAGCACCATGGCCGACACCACGGTGCCATAGTCGACGGCATGATCGCCGCGCACCAGCACAGACTTTTGCGGCTGGCGCCGCAAGACCGCGGCCACCTTCTGCATCAGCGTCTCCCCGTCCAGCGGCTCCTCGGGTGTTTCACCCACATTGAGGTAGAGATTACCGGCAGCATCTACATTGACGACCAAGGGCTCCTTGTCGGCCTCCTCGATGGGCTCGGCCGCGGCCACCGGCAGCTCGACCTGCACACCCTGGGTCAGCAGTGGCGCCGTAATCATAAAGATCACCAGCATGACCAGCATGACATCGATATAAGGCACGACATTGATGTCGGCCATGGGTCGTTTACGAACACGTTGGCGGGCCATGCGTTATAAACCTCCTGCTCTGCGTTGCTCAGACATGGGCCTGTCGTTGCAGGATGGTGGAGAATTCCTCGAGGAAGTTGTCGTAGCGGTTGATCAAACGCTCCACATCGTTGGAATAGCGGTTATAGGCAATGACCGCCGGAATGGCCGCAAACAGTCCCATGGCCGTGGCGATGAGGGCTTCGGCAATGCCGGGCGCAACCATGGACAGAGTCGCCTGTTGCGCATTGCCGAGACCGCGGAACGAGTTCATGATACCCCACACCGTACCGAACAGACCCACGTAGGGGCTGGTCGAGCCGACCGTCGCCAGGAACGACAGATGGGTTTCCAGGTCATCCGTCTCGCGTGACAGGGCCACGCGCATCACCCGCTGCGCACCCTCCACCACCGTTCGCGGATCGGTACCGGGCTGCTTGCGCAGGCGTGCGTATTCACTAAAGCCGGTCTGGAAGATACCGGCCATGCCAATGGCATGTTCGGATTGGGCAGTGACTTCGCGAAACAGCGCGGCCAGGTCTCCTCCGGACCAGAAGCGGTCCTCGAATTCATCCGCCGCAAGACGCGCCTCGTTGAGGACACTGCGGCGCCTGAAAATCATGGTCCAGGACACCAGGGACACCACCAGCAACAGCAACATGACCAATTGCACCACCAGGCTGGCGCCACTGATCAGGTGAAAAAAGGACATGTCAGTCGACATCCTCTAGCTCCTTCAAAAGTGTATCGGGTAAGGGTTGTGGCCGAAACGAGACTGCATTGACGCAGGCTATCTTCACCTCACCGGCACAGCAGGGCCGTGACGCATCGTGCTGCCGGAGGATGCTTTGTGTAAAGGTCAAACTGGCGCGCCCGCGATGCTGTAATCCGGATATCACGGTAAGCAGGTCGTTGAACCGCGCCGGCCGCAAGAATTCGATTGTGGCGGAGCGAACGACAAACACCATACCCTCGTCCCTGACCAGGCGATCCTGTTCGAACCCCAGTGACCGCAGCCACTCGGTGCGGGCACGTTCCATAAAGCGCAGGTAATTGGCGTAGTACACAACGCCACTGCTGTCGGTGTCTTCATAATAAACGCGTATTGGCCATTCAAAGGTGAACACCGGACTCAGGACCCCGGGACGGCGGTAGAGACAACAAAAGCCGCAGCAAATTCCCGGGGCGAGGAATTGATTGAGTTGTCAGCGGTGATAGCAGAAAAATGTAGCAACAATACGGCCATGCAATCGTCAGTGCGGAACGCCCTCGGCCGATTCATCAGAATATAATTCCAGTGATTCGCGGGCCTGTGAAAGCGGTGGTTTGAGGCCGCAATGCAGGTAGGCGTTACGGGTTGCAATGCGCCCACGCGGAGTTCGCATAATAAAGCCCTGCTGAATCAGGTACGGCTCGAGGACGTCCTCGATGGTTCCGCGCTCCTCACCAATCGCAGCCGACAGATTATCGACCCCGACCGGCCCGCCGTCGAACTTTTCAATAATTGTCTGCAGTAATTTACGGTCCTGCGCATCAAAGCCCTGCGCATCGACATTCAGCATCGCCATGGCCTGTTCGGCAATCGCCTGGGTAACCCGTCCATCCGCCTTGACCTCGGCATAGTCACGTACCCGCCGCAGCAGTCGGTTGGCAATGCGCGGGGTACCACGCGACCGGCGCGCCAGCTCCATGGCCCCCGCGGTATCCATTGCAATGCCCAGTATGCCGGCGGCGCGCCGCAGGATCGAAGCCAGATCGACTGCCGCATAAAATTCCAGTCGTTGCACTATGCCGAAGCGGTCGCGCAACGGCGAGGTCAGCAGGCCGGCACGTGTGGTGGCACCCACCAGGGTAAAAGGTGGCAGATCCAGCTTGATAGAACGGGCCGCTGGTCCCTCGCCAATCATGATATCCAGCTGGAAATCCTCCATGGCCGGGTAGAGAATCTCCTCAACCACCGGGCTGAGACGGTGGATCTCGTCCACGAAGAGGACATCATTGGGCTCCAGATTGGTCAGCAATGCGACCAGATCACCGGCGCGCTCCAGCACCGGTCCGGAGGTGTGGCGCAGGTTGACGCCGATTTCATTGGCAATGATATGCGCCAGTGTGGTCTTGCCCAGACCGGGCGGGCCAAAGATCAGGGTATGGTCCAGGGAGTCCCCCCGCCCTTTCGCCGCCTGGATAAATATCTCCATCTGTTCAGATACTTGCGGCTGACCTACATAATCCACCAGGTATTTTGGACGGACGGCACGATCAAGCACCTCGTCCTCTCTGCTACTTTTCGGCGTAACCAGTCGATCGGCTTCAATCATGGGGGCGTAGTGTCGGTGCTGGCGTAGACTAAATCAAGTGATTGCAAGGATGCCCAGGCCATTCACTGCAGTGTCGCCTGCAAGGCACTGCGAATGATGTCTTCGGAAGACATCTCGGTGGTATCGATGACGCGCACCATCCTGCTGGCCTCCTGTGGTTTGTAACCCAGCCCCACCAAGGCACTGACTGCCTCTTCCACGGGACTCGCGGTTGTCGAGTGCAAACTACCCGTGTTTGCCGTTGCCGGCATCAGGGAGGCATCTAGCCGGTCGCGTAGTTCAATAATGAGTCGTTCCGCTGTTTTTTTGCCAATGCCGGGAAGCCTGACCAGCGCACTGGCATCCCCCCCCTGTACACAGGCAATAAATGTGCGGGTATCCATGCCAGACAGAATACCCAATGCCAGTCGTGCACCCACCCCATTAACCTTCAACAGACTGCGGAACAGGTCCCTGTCGGTGAGGGTGGTAAAGCCATAGAGGGTATGTGCATCCTCACGCACGGCAAGATGGGTAAACAGGGTCACCTCTGCGCCAACCTCTGGCAGCTCATAGAAGGTGGTCATGGGGGCGTCGACTTCATACCCCACGCCCTGTACATCCAGCAACAGCCGTGGAGGTTGCTTGCCAAGAATCCTGCCGCGTAACAGCCCAATCACGAGCGCCCCTCCCCGTGAAGTGACCGAGCCACTGCCATGCGCTGCCGCGTTTCGCGCTGGTGGCCATGACAGACCGCCACCCCGAGGGCATCTGCGGCATCGGACTGGGGCTTTTTCTGTAACGATAGCAACACACAGATCATATGCTGCAGCTGCTCCTTGGTCGCACCACCATTACCAACGATAGCCTGCTTGATTTCACGGGCGGCATATTCATCCACCGGTACGTCCCGGGACACACTGGCACAGATGGCCGCGCCACGTGCCTGTCCCAGCTTCAGCGCGGAATCGGCGTTCTTGTTCATAAATACCCGCTCAATCGCCATTTCCTGTGGCAGGTATTCCTGGATAATGCTGCTGACCCCGGAAAAGATGATACCCAGCCGCTCGGCCAGCGAATCCCCGACGGTACGGATACAGCCGCTGGCGACATAGCGTATCTGTTGCCCGGCCAGATCGATAATGCCGTACCCCGTTACCCGGGAGCCGGGGTCTATACCGAGGATACGCGTCATGGGGTGTGATTTCGATGACTCACGACAGTCCCATTACCCCTTTTTCCTCAGGGAGAAGGTTGGAAAGGGGGAACTCAATAAAGATAAGATCCATCTATGATCCCCTCATCCTATCCTTCTCCCGCGGGGAGAAGGAACGATCTGTTTATAGGTTGGTGAACGGTTGTTACTCAGCCCAGCTCTTCCAGTATGTCTTCAGAAATATCTGCATTGGAATAGACCTCCTGCACGTCATCAAGGTCTTCCAGCCGCTCCAGCAGACGGATCATCTTCTCTGCATCATCAAGTTCCAGCGATTGGGTATTGGAGGCGCGCATGGTCACCTCGGCCTGCTCCGGTGCCAGCCCGGCAGCAACCATGGCTGCCTTGATGTCTACAAAATTATCCGGTTCGGTAAGCACGTCTACCGAGCCATCTTCATAGCCCAGCACATCCACCGCACCCGCATCCAGTGCGGCCTCCATGATCTGGTCCTCGTCACTACCAATCGGGTAACTGAGTATTCCAGCCTTGCTGAACTGGTAGGCCACCGAGCCATCGGTACCGAGGTTGCCGCCGGCCTTGCTAAAGGCATGGCGCACCTCGGCAACGGTGCGATTGCGGTTATCGGTGACACAATCGACCATCACTGCCACACCGCCCGGACCATAGCCTTCGTAACGCACCTCTTCGTAATTTTCGCCATCCTGTGCACCCGAACCCCGCTTGATGGCACGCTCAATGGTGTCCTTGGTCATGTTGGCGCCTAGCGCCTTGTCGACCGCCAGGCGCAGTCGCGGGTTGGCGGCAGGATCCGGGTCGCCCGACCGGGCTGCCACGGTAATCTCGCGGATCAGCTTGGTAAACAGCTTGCCACGCTTCGCATCCTGGGCGTTTTTGCGGTGTTGTATATTGGCCCATTTACTGTGTCCTGCCATTGTAGATTTCCCTCAAATATCGCCATGGCGGTATCTTATCACTGCTGACGGGCAGAGTTGTAGCGCATCGCCGGGCCGTCTCAGGGACAGTACCGATGGCCACGAAATCCAGGGAAGAACATGAAGGGATCAGTGTCGTACAAAAATATTTCCGTGTCCTGCCGCGGATTCCATCGCTAAAAAACCGAACTCCCCGGCACCCGCTTCAATTGGTTCCAGTTTCGCTGCTGGCAGGTTTACTCGCTAAAATTTCCCTGCCCGAGAAAGGTACACACGGACGCGGCGACACCGTTCGATACCAGCAAGCCAAAATGACTGCTAGGGAAAGACCGCGACGCGGACACATTCTCCAACACTGTCTCTGACACGGCCACGGTGCCATCATTGGGCCCGTCAAATCCGCCCAGCAATTGCCCGACACCGACCGGTCGGGTACCACTGATTACGCCTAGTGATTGCCTCCCCCGCCAGCGAGGGCCATCGCCCAGCAGTGCCTGCTCGCCGCTGTTACCGATCAGCCAACGAGACAACCGGTAACGATGCAGGCGTTGCGCGATCACACTGCCGTTGACCGGACTGCCCAGCAGCACGATACGCCCCTTGACCAGTTCGGGCTGTTCCTGCAGCGCCTGCAGGATTACCAGGCCGCCCAGGCTGTGTCCAACCAGGTGCACACGCGAATTGCCCAGCTCCTCGATACGCTGGCGCAATTGCGATGCATTCTGCGCAACCGTATTCAGCAGGGAGTGATAGCGAAATATGCTGGTTCGATAGCCGCAGCCACGCAGTCGCCATGCAAGCAGTCCCAGCTCCAGACCGGTCATCCAGATACCGTGGACCAGGACGACGTTATCCGGCATCTACCTGGGGAGGTGGCTTGTGCAGATGTATGCCCAGCTCGATCAATTGACCCTGGGCGACAGCCGAAGGGGCCTGGGTCAAGGGGCAGGCAGCCGTCTGTGTCTTCGGGAAGGCCATGACTTCGCGGATCGAGGTCGCTCCCGTCATCAACATGACCAGTCGATCCAGGCCGAAGGCAAGTCCGCCGTGTGGCGGGCAACCATACTTGAGGGCATCCAGCAGGAAACCAAACTTGTCGCGCGCCTCCTGCTCGTCGATACCCAGCAGCTTCAGCACCGCCTGCTGCATCTCGGTGCGATGAATACGGATCGATCCACCACCCAGCTCGGTGCCATTGAGGACCATGTCATAGGCACGCGAAAGGCTGGCACCGGGATCCGCAGCCAGCGCCTCGGGATCGTCACTCTTGGGTGCGGTGAAAGGGTGATGCAGCGCCATCCAGCGATTGCTTTTCGTGTCATGTTCAAACATCGGGAAATCGACGACCCAGACCGGTTCCCAGTCACCCGCGACCATGCCAAGGTCATGCCCGAGCTTGACACGCAGGGCACCCAGCGATTCGTTGACAATCGTGGTTCGGTCTGCACCGAAGAAGACCAGGTCGCCATTTTTCACACCGGTACGTTCGACAATCGCGGCGATTACATCATCCGGCAGGAACTTCAATATCGGCGACTGCAGCCCGTCACGTCCCGCTGTCACCTCATTGACCTTTATATAGGCTAGTCCGCGCGCACCGTATTGACCGACAAACTGGGTATAGCCGTCAATATCCTTGCGGCTGATATCGCCTCCACCGGGAACACGCAAGGCGGCAATGCGGCCATCCGGATCATTGGCCGGACCGGAGAATACCTTGAACTCGACCGTCTTCATGACGTCACCCAGGTCAACCAGCTGCAGCGGAATACGCAGGTCCGGACGATCCGTTCCAAAGCGTTGCATCGATTCGGCATAGCTGATACGCGGAAAAGGGTCCGGCAAGGCAACGTCCAGTACTTCCCTGAACAGCTCACGCACCATGCTTTCCATGAGGGACATGATGTCATTTTCGCTCAGGAAGGAGGTTTCGATATCCAGCTGGGTAAATTCGGGTTGGCGGTCAGCACGCAGATCTTCGTCGCGGAAGCAGCGTGCGATCTGATAATAACGATCCATGCCGCTCATCATCAGCAATTGCTTGAACAATTGCGGCGATTGCGGCAATGCAAAAAATTCACCCGGATGCGTACGACTGGGAACCAGGTAGTCACGTGCGCCTTCCGGCGTCGAGCGCGTCAGGATCGGTGTTTCTACATCGATAAATCCATGGGAATCGAGGAAGCTGCGCATGGCATGGGTGATACGCGCGCGCAGGCGCAGCTTTTGCTGCATTTCCGGCCGACGCAGATCGATATAGCGGTAACGCAGGCGGGTCTCTTCCTGAACATCCTGGTCATCGAGCTGGAACGGGGGGGTCGCGGCACTGTTCAGTATGGTCAACACCAAACCAAGAACCTCTACCTGCCCGGTTGGCATGTCTGCATTGGCGGTACCCTCGGGGCGACGTCTGACGCGTCCCTGCACCTGCAGCACGTACTCATTGCGAACACTTTCCGCCAGTGCAAAGGTCTCTGCAGTATCGGGATCGAATACCACCTGCAGCAGGCCGGTGTGGTCGCGCAGGTCAACGAAGATCACGCCGCCGTGATCCCTGCGGCGGTGCACCCAGCCACACAGGGTTACTTCCTGGTCCAGGCAGGACTCGTTCAGTTCTCCACAGAAAATACTGCGCATCGTTAGTTCCCGGTATCCATCATGCAAAGGCGCGAAAAGGAATGGGCCTTGGGCCCTGCTGCAAATCAGTCCGAACTGCTGGATTTCTTTTTTGCCGAGCTGTCAGTGTTCTTGCCTGCAGTGTCTTTCTTGGTGTCCGTTTTGGTTTTTTTGTCTGCTTCTGCAACATTTTTCTTGCTACCCGTCTTGAAGTCAGTCTCGTACCAGCCACCCCCCTTGAGACGGAAGGCAGAGGCCGAAACCAGCTTTGTCAGGGCATCCTTGCCACAATCGGGGCAGGTGTTGAAAGGCTTGTCACTGATCTTCTGCAAGGTTTCAAAGCGATGCCCGCAGGCGGCACACTGATATTCGTAAATAGGCATGATTGTTCTGAAAAATCCACTAGTACTGTCGTTCAAGGAGCGTCTGGTCCATTCATCGGTCATCATCCCGGCAGTTACCGGAATGAGGAGACCATCAGAGGCCCCTCAAGGGCTGCTGCATTATACAGATCATTGGCGGCAAGGTGATAGCCCGGAATAACGGGAAAACAACCACTTTGGCGACATGACGGGCGCTATCTCGACATCCCGGAATCTGTGACAATGGAAGCCCCGCCAACCCACGAGCAGTGAAGACCTATGATGCATACCCGCCCGACCACCCTGCCCGGTAACACCGCTAACGACCTCGGCGCCTTGCGGGCACTGACCCCGTTTTTGTGGGATTACCGGGGCCGGGTGCTGCTGTCGCTGGGTTTTCTGGTGCTGGCCAAGGTTGCCAATGTCGGCGTACCGCTGGTACTCAAGGATATCGTCGACAGCCTGGATGCTGATACACACGGCAGTTTGGTACTGCCGCTTGCCTTGCTGCTTAGCTACGGCGTGTTGCGACTCGCCAGTTCACTGTTCAACGAGTTGCGCGACGCCGTGTTCGCCCGGGTCCGCCATGGTGCCATGCGCAGCGTTTCTCTGAAGGTACTCGAACACCTGCACAAATTGTCCCTGCGCTACCACCTGGAAAGAAAAACCGGTGGCCTTTCCCGGGACATTGACCGTGGCACTCGCAGTGTCAGCTCGCTGATGAACTACATGGTATTCAGCATCCTGCCCACACTGGTCGAGATCGCCCTGGTGGCTGTCATCCTGCTGTCGCGCTATGACATCTGGTTCACGCTGGTAACGCTGCTGGCGGTGGTCGTTTATATTGCCTTTACCATGCGCATCACGGAATGGCGCATGAAATTCCGCGTATCGATGAACCGGTTTGATTCAGAGGCAAATACCCAGGCGATTGACAGCTTGCTGAATTATGAAACAGTGAAATATTTTGGTAATGAACAATATGAATTGCAACGCTATGATGAGAGCCTGAAACATTGGGAGTCCGATGCGGTCAACAGCCAGACTTCCCTGTCTGCACTCAATTTCGGACAGGCCGTTATCATTGCTGCGGGGGTCACGGCAATCATGATCATGGCGGCACGGGGCGTGGTCAACGGCAACATGACAATTGGCGACCTGGTGCTGGTGAATGCCTTCCTGCTACAGCTCTTCATACCGCTCAATTTCCTGGGCATCGTTTATAGCCAGTTAAAACACGCGCTGACGGACATGCACCTGATGTTCGATGTGCTTGACCAGGAACCCGAGATTGTTGACCGTCCTGATGCCCGACCGCTCGAGCCAGGCAGCGGCGAGGTCCACTTTGAGCACGTTTCATTTTCCTACAGTCCCCTGCGACCGATCCTGCACGACATCACTTTCACCATTGCGGCCGGTGAGAAAGTCGCCATTGTCGGCCCCAGTGGTGCCGGGAAATCCACGCTGGCACGCCTGCTGTTCCGTTTCTATGACATCAGCTCGGGCAGGATCCTGGTCAATGGCCAGGATATCCGCACAGTCACCCAGGACAGCCTGCGCCGGGCCATTGGCATCGTGCCCCAGGACACAGTGCTTTTTAACGAGTCACTACGCTACAACATTGCCTATGCAAGACCAGGGGCCAGCAACCGGGAGATCGAGCAGGCGGCACGACTGGCACATCTCGCAGACTTCATTGCGGAGCTGCCACAGGGTTATGACACCGTTGTCGGCGAGCGCGGCCTGAAGCTGTCAGGTGGTGAAAAGCAGCGTGTCGCCATCGCGCGTGCAGTACTCAAGAATCCGCGGATACTGGTCTTTGACGAGGCCACTTCCAGCCTCGATTCTCATTCAGAACAGGCCATCCTGGCGGCCCTGCGCGAAGCGGCCGCGCACCACACCACCCTGGTCATTGCGCACCGGCTTTCGACCATTGTCGATGCCGACAACATCCTGGTCATGGACAGTGGCCGCATTATCGAATCGGGGGTTCACCCGCAACTGATCGCCAGGGGCGGGGCCTACGCAAGACTGTGGGCACTGCAACAGGAAGAATCACGCCTTGAGCAGGTCGGCATCCATCCACGGCAATTGCTGTAGCGCAATGGCAACCATGGCAGCCATCCCCATAAAAAAACCCGCCAGCAGGCGGGTTCGGAAATAAAAAGACCTGAACTGGATTACAGATCGTACCGTACACCCAGGAACAGGTTGGTGGCACTGTCATCGTTGAAATAGGTTGCGTTCCCGCGCACCGACCAGTCCTTGTAGAAAGTGTAGATTGCATCAACACCAAAACCGGTGTCCGAATAATCACCGACATTACGGTAAACCGCCAGCGGCGTTAACTCCAGCTTATCCATGGCACGAATACGCCCGGATACACCGATCTCGTAGCCTTCTCTGGTACCATTGATCCGGCTCTTGCTATCATCGCCCGGGTACTTTGCCTTACCGGTAGACTGCTCGTTGACATATACCACCGATCCGACCAGGTCAATGCGATCCGTGATGGAGTAGTGCCCGCCACCCCCGATCGTGAACCGGTCGACCTGGACATCCACACTGGAAAACCCTTCCGCCTTGTCCTGCCAGAGGTGCGAATAACCGGCCAGCACCATGATGTAATCCGTTGCGCCAAAGGAAAGGTTAGCTGCAAGGCCGTCGGCGTCGGCTGAATCGGCACGTACCCCTGTGTACCCGCCCTCGACATAGGTATAGCTGAAGCCCTTGGCCGATACAGGAGCCTGCGACAGCATTGCGAGACAGGCAGAAGCAGCAATCGCCAGTAATCCTTTATTATTCATTCGATCCCCTCCAGAATTAGCGTACTTATTAGATGGTAAGAGCGACGATACTAATGGAATGGGTTCACAGCATTCAAGCCTTTTTCATTTGGGTGCTGCGTGCCGCATTCACCCAGCATGACAAGGGGCCGGCAAGGCAGCGGCAGCCAATCAAGTGCGAGACAGTTAAACAACAAGTTACGCCACATGCCTGAGAAAACGATTCTAATCACCGGCTGCTCATCAGGCATTGGGCTGTGTGTTGCCCAGGGTTTGAAAACGCGTGGTTACCGCGTGTTTGCAACGGCCCGCAAAGAAGGCGACGTCCAACGACTCCGTGACAGCGGCTTTGAAAGCCTGCGACTGGACCTGACCGATTCTGTCTCGATTGCGAACGCCGTCGATGCAGTCCTTGCACACACCCGCGGCACTCTCGATGCGCTGTTCAATAATGGCGCCTATGGACAGCCCGGCGCTGTCGAGGACCTGTCCCGGGAAGTGTTGCGGGCACAATTTGAAACCAACCTGTTCGGCTGGCACGAGCTTAGCAACCGGGTGCTGCCGGTAATGCGTCGCCAGGGGCATGGCCGGATCATTCAGAACAGTTCGGTACTGGGATTTGTCGCGCTACGCTACCGTGGCGCCTACAACGCCAGCAAATATGCGCTGGAAGGGCTGACCGATACCCTGCGCCTGGAACTCAAGGGCACAGACATACACGTGTCACTGGTAGAGCCCGGGCCCGTCACCAGTCGCTTTCGGGAAAATGCGTTCAGAGCCTACCTGGAAAACATTGACCCCAACCGCAGTGTGCATCGCGAAAGTTACCTGGCGATGGAGGCCCGGCTGAAGACCAAGGGCCCGGCAGTGCCGTTTACATTGCCGCCGGAAGCCGTCCTGAGGAAGGTTGTTCATGCCCTGGAAAGCCCTCGCCCCAGGGCACGTTATTATGTCACCGTTCCGACCTACCTGTTCGGATTCCTGAAGCGGGTACTGAGTAGTCGCCTGCTGGACAAGGTCCTCAACCAGGTCGGGTAGCCAGCGCCTTATGCCGCCGAAGCGCTGTTGCCGCGCCCTTCTGAAAACATCAGCCGTCCATCGCTGGCATCCACCTGCACCTGGCTGCCGGGACCAAAGCGGCCCGCCAGTATCTCCTGGGCCAGCGGATTCTCCAACTGGCTCTGTATTGCGCGTTTCAGAGGCCGTGCACCGTACACGGGATCAAAACCGGCTGCACCCAACAGATCCAGTGCTGCATCACTGATCACCAGACTGATATCACGGTCCTGCAGTCGCTTACGAAGAATCTCGGTCTGCAGACCGGCAATGGCACGGATCTGCTCCCGATCCAGCGGATGAAACACCACCACATCGTCAATACGGTTGATGAACTCGGGGCGGAAGTGAGTCCCGACGATTTCCATGACGGCCGCTTTCATCGCGTCGTAATTTTCGACGCCGGACATTTCCTGGATCATCTGGCTACCGAGGTTTGAGGTCATCACAATAACGGTATTGCGGAAATCGACCGTGCGGCCCTGTCCGTCCGTCAGGCGGCCGTCATCCAGCACCTGCAGTAGCACGTTAAAGACATCCGGGTGCGCCTTCTCGATTTCATCCAGCAGAATGACGGAATAAGGCTTGCGTCGCACTGCTTCTGTCAGGTAGCCACCTTCCTCGTAGCCAACGTAACCCGGTGGGGCACCAATTAATCGCGCAACCGAGTGTTTCTCCATAAATTCTGACATATCGATGCGTACCATGGCTTCATCGGTATCGAACAGGAAATTGGCCAACGCCTTGGTCAATTCGGTTTTACCGACACCGGTGGGTCCGAGGAAAAGGAAGGAACCGTTCGGGCGGTTGGGGTCGGACAAGCCGGCACGTGATCGACGTATCGCATCCGACACCACCTTTACGGCCTCGGACTGTCCCACCACGCGTGCTTGCAGGCCCTCTTCCATGCGCAGCAGTTTTTCACGTTCTCCTTCCAGCATCTTGGACACGGGTATACCGGTCCACTTCGAGACCACCTCGGCAACCTCTTCCTCGCCCACCTTGTTACGCAGCAATTTCATATCCTGCGACTCGGCCTGGTCGGCCTGCGCCAGCTGCTTCTCCAGCTCCGGGATTCTTCCATACTGCAGTTCGGAGGCTCGTGCCAGGTCGCCGGCACGGTGGGCGGTTTCAAGTTCTATGCGTGCACGCTCAAGCGCTTCCTTGATGTGACTGGTACCCTGGACAATGGCCTTTTCGGACTTCCAGATTTCTTCCAGGTCTGAAAATTCACGTTCCAGCTCGGCAATCTCACCCTGCAGATTGTCGAGTCGTTTTTTCGAGGCCTCATCGGATTCTTTCCTCAGCGCCTCACGTTCGATTTTTAGCTGGATCAGGCGCCGTTCGAGGCGGTCCATGGATTCAGGTTTGGAATCGATCTCCATGCGAATGCGGCTGGCGGCTTCGTCAATCAGGTCGATGGCCTTGTCTGGCAGTTGCCGGTCAGAGATATAGCGGTGTGACAAGGTGGCGGCAGCAACAATCGCCGGGTCAGTAATATCAACGCCGTGGTGGACTTCATAGCGTTCTTTCAAGCCACGCAGAATCGCAACGGTGTCCTCGACACTGGGCTCATCCACCAGCACCTTCTGGAAACGCCGCTCCAGTGCCGCATCCTTCTCGACGTACTTGCGATATTCATCCAGCGTCGTGGCACCCACACAGTGCAGCTCACCCCGCGCCAGTGCCGGCTTCAGCATATTGCCGGCATCCATGGCCCCCTCGGCTTTGCCGGCACCGACCATGGTATGCAGCTCGTCGATGAACAGGATGACCTGGCCCTCCTGTTTTGCGAGGTCATTGAGCACACCTTTTAACCGTTCTTCAAATTCACCACGGAATTTTGCCCCTGCAATCAGGGCTCCCATATCCAGTGATAACAATCGCTTGTCCTTGAGACCTTCAGGAACTTCTCCGTTGATAATACGCTGCGCCAATCCCTCGACAATGGCAGTCTTACCTACGCCGGGGGCACCGATCAGTACGGGATTGTTCTTGGTCCGACGCTGCAGCACCTGGATGGTGCGGCGAATTTCATCATCCCGTCCAATGACCGGATCCAGCTTGCCCTGCTCGGCCCGCTCGGTTACATCGATGGTATATCTTTCCAGCGCCTGACGCTGATCCTCGGCATTCGGGTCGTTCACCTGCTGGCCACCCCGGAGTTGGTCTATGGCCTGTTCGACCAGCTGCTTGCTGGCCCCGGCCTTGCGCAGCAACTCGCCAACCCCGCCCTTGTCCTGGAGTGCGGCAAGGACAAACAACTCACTGGAGATATAGCTGTCTTTGCGCTGCTGAGCCAGTTTATCAGTAACATTCAGTAACCTACTGAGATCATTGGAAATATGAACCTCACCGGCAGTCCCCTCGACCTGCGCAATCTGGTCCAGTTGTTCTCCCAGTTGTGAACGCAACAGGTTTACGTTCACATCCGACTGCACCAGCAAGTGACGCACGGTACCACCCTCCTGATCCAGCAGAGCGATCATCACGTGGGCCGGCTCGATAAACTGGTGGTCGCGACCAACCGCCAGGCTCTGCGCATCGGCCAGTGCCTGCTGAAACTTGCTTGTCATTTTGTCCATCCGCATAAAAGTGCACTCCGCATGTCACTGAAGATATACCTTCGTAGGTGGGGTTTATTCGGGTGCTTTCAAGTACCCGACGGCTCCTATCACCTTAAGAGACCCCGGCAGGAGGGGATCAACCCCGCACAATGGCGCAAGCGTAGGGGTCGCGAATGGACCGCTGGACGAGACATGGCGCGGCTTGTGCCAATCGCAAGGAATCAGCACGGGACCAGGTCTAGTGCAACGTTGAGTGGGTGGAATAGATCAGCAATATCCCGGCTGCAATCAGCAGCACCTGCCCCAGGGCGGCCTTGCCCTCGACCCGCTGGTGCAGAGTAGGAATCAGATCGGCCACGGCGATGTAGATAAAGCTTGAAGCAGCGACCGCAAGGATATAAGGCAGCGCTGCCTGCATTGGCTGCAGGGCAAAATAGGAGAGCACGCCACCGAGGACGGTGGTCAGGCTGGTCAGCACGTTATAGAGAAACGCACGGCTGCGGGTAAAGCC
The DNA here is from genome assembly GCA_022340485.1 of Gammaproteobacteria bacterium. GTDB lineage: Bacteria > Pseudomonadota > Gammaproteobacteria > UBA9214 > UBA9214 > UBA9214. The sequence continues at coordinate 20,881 of JAJDNX010000018.1, forward strand.
ACTGTGCAGCAGTACGGCAAAATCACCCACCTCCTGCGGTATCTCGTGCGCGGCAACCGCCAGACTGGTGACAATGCCCAGGTGGAGATCGGTCAGAAACGCCGCGGCAATCAGGATGCCATCGAGAAAATTGTGCAGGCTGTCGCCAATCAGGATCATGGCACCGGTTGAATGATTGCGGCTCTTCTGGTCGGGCGCATGGACTTCGCAATGATCGGCATGGCAATGGCGCCACAAAACGAGTTTCTCCAGCACAAAAAACCCCAGCAAACCCAGCAATACCGCCATGGGAATCACATGGGTGTCACTGCTGTTAACGGAGGCCAGGGCGTGCGGCAGCAGCCCGAGAAAGGCAGCACCCAGCAAGGCACCGGTTGCAAAGCTCACCAGGTGCGGCAGGAAATGATTGCGCACGGATTCGCGCAGCACCAGGAACAGCGCCGCTGCCAACACACTCAGCAGGCCACCCAGCAAGCAGAAGATGATAATCCAGACAATCAGGGGCATTCAGTTAATCCGGGTATGGATGCGGCGCACATCATACCCCACCTGCAGACTGAAAAGCGGGCCACTGCATTTAGTCCTGTAGCCAGATGAGTGTCGCCATGCGGCCAGTGACACCATCGCGTCGATAGGAGAAAAACCGCTCCGGGTCCGAAAAACTGCATTCGTGACCACCATACACCGCAGTCACTCCCCGCTCCGCCAGTCGTTGCCGGGCCAGCAGGTATAAATCAGCCATCCAGCTGCCCTCCGGGCCGGGCCGGAAGGCCGCCTCAGCCAGCGGGTTATGTTTCAAAAAGGTATCACGCACCTCTTCACCCACCTGGTAGGCACCCGGACCGATAGCCGGCCCGAACCATGCCAGCAAGCGCTCCCCCGGTTGCCGCATGGCGTCAATCGTCTGCTCGATCACCCCGGCCGCCAGTCCACGCCAGCCGGCATGCAGGGCAGCAACCTGTCGGCCGGCCGTGTCACACAGCAGTACCGGCAGGCAATCTGCC